>NZ_JBQERM010000003.1:0-297475 GCF_056535045.1 Ruegeria sp. O6
CACCCAGAGCCAAAAACCAGACCGAAACGCCAATCCCTTGGCGAAACCTCCTAAACCTCAACCTGAGATGCCCACCGTGTCTGTGGTGCGTCTCAACCGTCTTTCCAGTCCGTCAGGCCAACCTCAGTTGCGCCGGTGAAGGGGGTTCTAAGTATTACTCTCAAAACCCGCAAGCGGAAAATGACGTTATTGGTTTTTTTTTTGAATTTTCTTTGTTTATTGTTTTACTTCAACGGCTTACATTCATTCAAAATTGACCTCCACCCTTCTGTCCGGGTACTTTTGGGCACGATCTGACTGGCAAGCCCCATGAGACAAAATGGGCCGACACAAGATATAGAGACTCCGCGATTTCAAGATACAAGTCAGGGCGACTCGAAACGGGAAAACGAGTCGGAACTGCGGCCAGAATCCGGTCAAAAACCTCTCACCCCCGCCGGACGCCTAATACTGCGGGTCGCTCCCTGCCGGGATGTGGACGGAACAGGCACGATGTCCGCTATTGAACGCCCTGTCTTGCGCATCGCCTAAAGATGCGGTCAGGTTCCACCAATTCACTCTTCGATCCGAAAGCAGATCAGCAATGGCGCGCAACATTCAGTTTCCTTTGGTCAGAACCGTCGGATTTGACGGCGCGCTGGTGACCTTTGCGGATAGGATGACCGACACCGCGAACCGGGCAGCACTGGCGTTTCGGTCTGAAGTCGATCGTCTGCACTGGGATGAGGTGACCGAGTCGTCAGCCTCCCTGGGCTCGGCCTTTGTTCGGTTCGACACGCAGCGCATCTCTCATCAGAAGATGCTGCAAAAGCTTCGGGATCTGGTTGACCAGAAGGACTGGTACACTACACCCCTGCCCGCGGGTCGCAGGTTGTGGCGCGTTCCGACGGTTTACGGGACCGACCTTGCGCCCCAGCTTGACGATGCCGCCGCTGCTGCCGGCCTGTCACCGGAAGAAGCAATACGTCGGCTTGGACAATCCCGCGTGCGGGTTCTGACCATCGGCTTCGCTCCGGGGCAGCCTTATCTTGGGCCTCTGGGACCCGAATTCAACATTCCCCGGCTGCAAAGCCTGACCCCCATGGTGCCGGAAGGGGCTCTGGTTCTGGCGATCTCGCAATTTGTTCTGTTTTCCGGGCCGACGCCAACCGGGTGGCGGCATATCGGGCAGACCGCCTTTCGGTGTTTCCGTCCCGAAAGGGTCGAGGCCTTTACCCTTAGACCTGGCGATGAACTGTTGTTCGAGCCCGTTTCCCGCGACGTTCTGGAACACATCAGAGTCAACAACGAGGACGGCACAGGCGGCGCAACCTGTGAGGAGATCGCGCCATGAGCCTGATCGTCCACCGGATTGGCCCGGCCTGCACCATTCAGGATCAGGGGCGCACAGGTTTTCTGGATCAGGGGCTGTCCCGATCAGGGGCCGCGGATATTCTGGCCTTGCACGAAGGGGCGGCGTTGCTGGATCAAAGCCCAAACCTTGCGGCGCTGGAGATGGCCGGGATGGGGGGCGAGTTCGAGGCGACGCATAACACGCGCATCGCCCTGACTGGCGCACGAATGCAGGCCAGCATTGATGGCAGCCCTGTGGCCTGGAACGCCTTGCACCAACTGAGCGCCGGGCAAAGGCTGGTCATCGGGGCGACGCTGGTTGGAAACTATGGCTATCTGCATCTGGGCGGCGGCATCGATGCCAAGATTTTTCTGGGGTCCCGCTCTACCCATCTGACAGCGCGGATTGGCCGGGCGCTGCAGCAGGGAGACAGGCTGACCTGTGGACCGGATGCAGGCAACAGCGGGATGAAACTGGCTGCTGCCGAGCGGTTTTCGGGCGGGGTGCTGCATGTGGTTGCCAGTTTTCAGACCCCTTTGTTTGATGGCGCAACACTTGAACGGTTTGCCCAAACCAATTTCCGGCGCGGCGCACGCGCCAACCGAATGGGCATGCAGGTGGACAGCGACGGCGACGGCTTTGCGGCCTCGGGCCAGCTGAACATCTTGTCCGAGGTGATCACCCCCGGCGATATCCAGATGACCGGCACTGGCGAGCCGTTCATCCTGTTGCCGGAATGTCAGACCACGGGCGGGTACCCTCGTATCGCGACCGTTCTGCCATGCGATATGCCCCGCGCGGCACAGACACCCGCAGGCGGCGACATCCGGTTCGAATTTGTCAGCATGGAACAGGCTGAAGAAATGCACAAAGCGTTCCTGTCAGACCTTGCGCGCCTGCCCTCAAAAGTTGAGGCACTGGTGCGTGATCCCCATGACATACCGGACCTGTTGTCCTACCAATTGATCGGCGGAGTGATCTCTGCCACCGACTAAGGAGATGTGCCAATGCCAAGCGTCGATCTGAATGCCGATTTGGGGGAAAGTTTTGGCCCCTGGAAAATGGGCGATGACGAAAGCCTGCTGAAAATCATCACCTCGGCCAACATCGCTTGTGGGTTTCATGCCGGTGATCCGGATGTAATGGCATCGACGATGAAACTGGCGGCCGAAAACGACGTAGGCATCGGCGCGCATCCCGGCTTTCCAGATCTGCAGGGGTTTGGCCGGCGGAACATGAAGCTGCCCCATGACAACCTGTGCAATCTGGTCCGGTATCAGTTGGGGGCCGCAATCGGCATGGCCACGGCGGTTGGTACCAAGGTACGGCACCTGAAACTGCACGGGGCGCTGGCCAATATGTGTTCAGCCGATATCAATATGGCGCACGCCTGTTATCAGGGTGCACTGGATGTTGATCCCGATATCATCGTCATGGTGCTGGCCGCGACAAAACAGGAAGAGGCCGTGCGTGAACTCGGGTGCAATTGGGTGGGCGAGATTTTCGCCGACCGTGCATATAACGACGACGGAACACTGGTTGATCGCAGCCTGCCCGGCGCCGTCATCCACGACGCCGACGTCGCCGGACCTCGCATCCTGAACATGGTCCGCGAAGGTGCGATCATCACCGAAAGCGGCAAGCGGCTGGAAACGTCCATCGACACAATCTGCCTGCACGGCGACGGCCCGACCGCGGTTCAAATCGCCCGCTCGGTTCGCGACAACCTGATCGGAGGCGGTGTCGAGGTCACAAAATTCACCCGCTGACCATCATGCGTTAACGTCGGCAACCCAATTTCACGACTGTTGCCCGTACAGGTCTCAGCGCCTAGCATGACGGGCAAGCACATGTTCTGAAACCTACAATTTCAAACGATAGCTCGCCCCGGTTGGGGTGTCGCGCAAGGAGGTAGTCGAATGTCCTTTGATCTGATGTCCTATCAACCCCGGGGCGACAAGAAGAACTCGGACTTCTTCGCGGAATACCTGCCGAAAATCTACGAGCGCCGGACAAGCTCGGGCATCGCCGGGCAGGTCGGGCCAATGCGCGCAATCTGTATGCAGGTCGAAACCGACGCGCTGTTCGATACGCTGGTCGAACTTTACGTGATGACACCCTATCGCCACACAGCCAGCTATCTGGGGCAGACCCACAAATTTTCGGTCCTGCATTCGCATCCCGACTATCCCGCGCTGATCGTGATGGCCCCGCTCTGCCCAGGTTTCGAAGACTTCATTCCCCGCATCAATCGCATGTACCCGCTGGCCCGCAACACGCCGCAAACGCGGTATGTTGGCGAGGTTTTCGCAGCCAGTGATCTGAAGGCGCTGACCGGGACGCTTGAGGATCAGAATATCCGCTTCGAATATGCCGGAGACACCGAAAACCCGTTCTACACATTGGACGGCTTCCGCTTTACGACCCCGTCCGATTTCACCTGTAACCGGGTCGGGTATTCGACACTTGATTTCAACGACACAGACAGCCTGGGCCTTGGTGATCGCGTGTTATTGAGCGACGCGGAACAAGCCCGGCTGGATCAGGCAGCCGCGTTCGGATCTGACAGCAAAATCGCTCCTTTGATGCTGGGCATCGATCATCTGGCGACGCGCGTGCTGGCGGGTGAGCGCGAGGATGCGATCCTCGAATTCCTGACCATGGTGCCCTATTATTTCTGGGGGGCCTACAACATCTTCGACATGAACTCGTCCACCAATGTGAACCGCAACGCCAATGTGGACGATGACAAGAAATCTCCGGCCAAGGTTTTCACCGCCAACAACACGCCGTCCTTCGTCAACTCATTCGCCAAGCTGCCGATGCCGACCGAGGATTTTGTGCGCAATTTTGGCCGTCGCCTGCATCACATGGCCGTCGAGATCAAGGATGGCGACCATGGTGCCGGGGAAAAGAATGTCGACTTTGTCGTGAACACGCTTAAGGACAAGGGCGTGCCGTTCCTGGCCCATGTGGTGGGCGAATGCAAAGACGACCCGAACCTGAAACAGATCTTCTCGAAACACTCGAAGAACACGCTGCTGATCACTGAATATATCGAACGGTGTCACAAGTATGACGGGTTCTTCACCAAGGACAATGTCGCCGCCCTGACCGCCGCCGCGGGACAGGACGAGCAATATCAGCACGGTCACGTCTTCGATTAAAAAAAGGGCCGCGGATTACCGCAGCCCAGACCCAACAGGAGAGATTATGCCGGACCTTATGATGGCCCGATCATGAAACAGGTGACATTGCGGGCTTGCAGTCGACGACACGCCAGATCGGCCTGTTCCCGCGTCATGCCCTGGAATGTCGCATCAAATCCGCGCGAGCTCTGACTGACCTTGCGCAGACTGCCATCCAGCGTGGTCATTTCCGACAGCGCCGTTTTCAGCAGGATCTTCTCGGCCTCATATCGTGTGGTGTAGCGGCCCACATTGACCCCCCACAGATGCCCACCGGACGAGGACAGGCGGGTAATCACTTCCTGCTCGGGCTCTGGTGGGCTGGCGGGCTCGGTCGAGGCCAGCACCAGATTGTCCGGGCGCAATGCCGGGCGGGTGTCCGACGTTTCAACCGGCGGGGCGGTTGGGGCAACATCCGCTTCGGCAATCGCTGCGGCAATGCCGCTGCTGATACGGTCGCTGTTCTGGTCTGCCGATGCAGCAACCGCACTTGCAACCTGTGTCCCGGCACTCGGGCGCCCAAGCGGGCGCAGGCTGGATTTCGGTGCTCCGCTCAGCGCTGCGACCTGGGTATCGCCCCCCAACCCGACATTGCCCGCATAGACCGGGCGCTCAGGTTTGCGGATAGGTGCACGAGACGGGGCACGGCGAAACCCCAGATCCAGCAGTTCCGCAACTTTGGCATTCCGCGACGCCCCGGATTTACCGCCAAAGACAGTTGCGATGATACGCTCATCCTTGCGTTTGGCCGACGCCACCAGGTTGAACCCCGCCGCACGTGTGTATCCGGTCTTGATCCCGTCCGCGCCTTTGTAGGCAGCCAGCAGGCGGCGGTTGGTGTTGGGAACAGTTTTGATACCGGCATCCGTCGATTGACGCGAGAACAGGTTGTAATACTGAGGGTAATCATACAGCAGATGCCGTCCCAGCGTGGTCATGTCGCGCGCGCTGGACAGGTGCCCTGCCTCGGTCAGACCATGCGCATTCTTGAAGGTTGTGCGGCTCATCCCCATCGCTTTGGCGGTTCGGGTCATACGGCGGGCAAAGGCCGCTTCCGAGCCACTGATGGCAATGCCGATCGCCGTGGCCGCGTCGTTGGCCGATTTTACCGCAGCGGCGCGGATCAGATAGCGGAACGCAATCGTCTGGCCCGCGCGCAGGCCCAGCTTCGACGGGGGCTCTGCGGCTGCCTTCTGGGTAATCCGAACGGGTGTATCCAGTGTGATCTCGCCGTTTCGCACCGCCTCAAACGCGATATAGAGCGTCATCATCTTGGTCAGCGAGGCCGGGTGCAGCCGCGCATCCGCATTTCGTGAATGCAGCACCTCGCCAGTTCGGGCGTCAATCACCATAGCTGCATAAGGCGCCGCTATGGACCTGAGCGGCGCAAACGCCAGCACACATAGCAACGCTATAAGGAAAAAGCCCATTCGGGCCGGAACTGTCCGCCGAATCTGCACGATCTTTGCCTCTGTCTGCCTCGCGCTGCCGGGTTTTCCCGGTCAGCAATATTTATTTTATTGTCTCCAAGGCTATCACAGCGACCCAATGAAATAAACCGAAAGCTGAGGTTTTCGCAGTTTCGTTTTGCCTCTGGGCTGAGGCTATATTTTGCGAATTTCCCCCTCAGAACCACCAGATGTGCGATAAAGGCAAAACTGCGCCCGGTTGCGGCAGGGTTTATGTGAAACTGAGGCGAAAAGGCAACATCACTTCAGGTCGCGCAACAGATCGGCCAGATCACCCAAATCTCTCAACTCGCGGAATCGGGTGCTTTCGACCGGGGCTTCTGCATGTTCCACCTCCCAGACCAGACCGTGGGGCACGTAGACACCCCAGCACCCGGCCTGAATCGGGGCTACGACATCTGACCGCATCGAATTGCCGATCATCATTGCGGCAGTCGGGCCATCACCATGACGGTCGAACACGAACCGATAGGTTTCGGGGGTCTTTTCGGAAACGATTTCCACCCCATCGAACAGATCACCCAGCCCGGACTGGGCCAGTTTGCGTTCCTGATCGATCAAGTCGCCCTTGGTGATCAGGATAACCCGATACGCATCGGCAACACCTTCGACGGCCTCGCGGGCATGGGGCAACAGCTCGATCGGATGGGCCAGCATCTCTTGCCCCGCTTCGATCAGCTGCCGGATGACCCAGGCCGGAACGCGGCTTTCGGTAACTTCGATCGCCGTCTCGATCATCGACAGAACAAATCCTTTGATGCCGTACCCATAGCGCTGAATGTTTCGTTTTTCTGCCGCAAGAAGACGGTCCAACAGGTGATCACGATCGGCATGATCGGCCAAGAGTTCAGCAAAACGAGCCTGCGTCATCTGAAAAAACCGTTCGTTATGCCAAAGGGTGTCGTCTGCATCAAACCCGATTGTCGTCAGCTTGGTCGTCATCCCGTTTACGTCCGCTTGCTCTTTTCACTGGCCATGCACACGTTATATAAGCGCCAAGATAAACCCCAAGCCTGAATCGGACAGTTGCACACGATGCTTGAAATGATCTGGATGATGTCTGACAAGCCGGACGACGACAGTGACGCGTCCGTCCTGGTACAGACACGCCCAAAAACCAAGCGTCCGCCTTTATACAAGGTCCTGTTGCTGAACGACGATTATACACCGATGGAATTTGTGGTGCATGTGCTTGAACGCTTCTTCGGCATGACCCATGCGCAGGCGTTCGAGATCATGCTGACCGTTCACAAGAAAGGCGTGGCCGTAGTCGGTGTTTTCAGCCACGAAATTGCCGAGACCAAAGTTGGTCAGGTGATGGATTTTGCCCGCAGGCACCAGCACCCTTTGCAATGCACAATGGAACGCGAAGAGTAAGGCCTTTGGCCTGACGCGCGCGCCTCTCTCAGCCGGAATTGCCCATGTCCCCTCGTCTGGAACTTGCCTTGCAAAACGGCCTGACGCTGTCCCCCCCTCTTAGCGTGATTTGCCCCACACCCGACCATGATCTGTCTGCGCTGGCGGGCGGCGCACAAGTTGTGCAGCCTTTCAAACCATTTCACGACCATTTCGCCGCGCAGGGTTTTGAAACGGTGCCCGACGCAGATGGCCCCTGTCAGGACGCCATTGTCTTTCTGCCCCGCGCCAAGGCACTGGCCCGGTCGCTCATTCATCAGGCCTGTGCGCGGGCGAGCGGCCTGGTTGTCGTCGACGGTGCCAAGACGGACGGTGTGGACAGCATATTGAAGGATGTGCGCAAGCGGGTTCCGGTCGAGGGACCGCTTTCCAAAGCACATGGCAAGATTTTCTGGTTTCAGGCCGATGATCAGGCCTTTGCGGACTGGGCCGCGCCGAAACATCAGATGGTTGACGGATACCACACAGCGCCGGGTGTGTTTTCAGCGGACGGGATTGATCCTGCCTCAGCCCTGTTGCTGAAGACTCTGCCTGACCGGCTTGGTCCCTGCGTGGCCGATCTGGGTGCGGGATGGGGGTATCTGTCTGCGGAAATCCTGAAGCGCTGCGGGATAACCTCGCTGCATCTGGTCGAAGCTGACCATGCGGCCCTGACCTGCTCGCGGCTTAATGTCACTCAATCCCAGGCGCATTTCCACTGGAGCGATGCCGTATCCTGGACCGCCCCGGAACCTATCGACACCGTTGTGATGAACCCGCCATTCCACACGTCTCGCAGCGCGGATCCCGCCTTGGGGCAAGGGTTTATAACCTCCGCCGCCCGCAATCTGACACGCAACGGAACCCTTTGGATGGTCGCCAACCGGCACCTTCCTTACGAAGCTACACTGAACGAACATTTCGCTCAGGTCGGTGAAATTGCCGGCGACAACCGGTTCAAGGTATTCCAGGCCTCTCGCCCTCGGCGTTAAGGCCCGTTAACCTGCGCCCCAATTCAGGAGGATTCGGATGTCCTTTTCCATCGCTGGCAAGACAGCAATCGTAACGGGCGGGGCCAGTGGCATCGGCCTGGCCATCGGGCGGCATTTCGCGGATGCGGGCGCAAATGTCATGTTTGCCGACATAGATGAAAAACGCCTGATCGACGAGCTTGGAGAACAGGCCGAAGGCAGCAATATCCGGTACTTTGCGGGCGATCTGCGCGAAAAGCTGACCATAGCCAACCTGTTATCTGCGACGCTGGATGCGTTCGACCAGGTGGATATTCTGGTCAACGGCGCACGGCAAGTGATCCCGTCTGATCCGCTGGATCCGGATGACGATTCGATGCGCACCCTGCTGAACCAGAACCTGATGCCCGCCTTGCGGCTCAGCCAGTTGGTCGCAAATCGCATGATCAAACAGGCCGACGGCGATGTCGAAAACCCGGCGGGGACGATCATCAACCTGTCCTCGATCGCGGCCCGGCGGACCCACCCCGATCTGATGGCCTATTCCGTTTCGACCGCTGCACTGGATCAGCTGACCCGGTCCCTTGCGGTTGCGCTGGCTCCGAAACGGATCCGCGTCAACTCGATCGCGCTGGGTTCGGTCATGAGCGCATCGCTACAATCGACCCTCAAGGACAATCGCGACTACCGCGTCGATATCGAAAAGCACACGCCCCTGGCCCGTATCGCCTCGGCCACGGAACTGACGGAAACCGCGCAATATCTTGCGTCTGATGCAGCTGGTTTCGTCACCGGGCAGATCCTGACAATCGATGGTGGCCGTACCCTGCTTGACCCGGTCGCAGCCCCTGCACATTAAGACCCATGTTCGAAACAGAAAAATCTACCGCCTCCGCCTGGTTTCGCCAATTGCGCGATGACATCGTTGCAGCGTTCGAAGCCCTTGAAGACAGCCACACCGACGGGCCGTTTGCCGATGCCGCACCCGGTCGGTTCGAGGTCAAGGAAACCAAACGCCAGTCGAACGATGGGTCAGACGCGGGCGGCGGGCTGATGTCGGTCATGCGCGGCGGGCGTGTGTTTGAAAAGGTCGGTGTCAATGTCTCGACTGTCTACGGCACGCTGGGCGAACGTGCGCAACAAGCGATGGCGGCGCGCAAAGGCATCCCCGGAATGACCGAAGACCCGCGCTTCTGGGCGTCGGGTATCAGCCTTGTGGCCCATATGCAGAACCCCCATGCCCCGGCGGTCCACATGAATACACGCATGTTCTGGACACCCCATGCCTGGTGGTTCGGTGGCGGCTCGGACCTCAACCCCTGCATCGAGTATGACGAGGACACCGCGCATTTCCATGCCACGCAAAAGGCGCATCTGGACCCGCACGGACCCGCCCATTACCCGCGCCTCAAGGAATGGGCTGACGAGTATTTCTATATCCCTCACCGCAAACGCGCGCGTGGCGTCGGCGGGATCTTCATGGACGACTATTGCACCGGTGACTGGCAGGCGGATTTTGCCCTGACACAGGATATTGGAAGGGCCTTTCTGCCCGCCTTCCTTCCCTTGGTTGAAAAGCGCCGCGTTCAGAACTTCTCAGAAGCGGACAAGACCACCCAACTGGTGCATCGCGGCCTTTATGCGGAATACAACCTAGTCTATGACCGGGGCACAAAATTCGGTCTGGAAACCGGGCATGACCCGGATGCCGTTCTGATGAGCCTGCCGCCGATGGCAAAATGGGTCTGACGATCAGAACGTGTCCATGATGAAATTGTCGTAGCAATAGTTCTGCGCCGACACCGCCGACATGTTTGCTCCGACTTTCTTGACCGTGATCGAATAGCCGGGTTTCGTATCGGCCCCCGGCGGCGGAGTCATGGAAAACTGCACCGTTCGCACGCCGGGTTCATACGCCCGCCAGATATAGATCCTCTGCGAGTTCGGAACGCCCAGTGTGCGAATGGCATAATCTCCGATCCCGCACCAATAATTGACCGGCGCGGATGAACCGACAGCCTTTACTTCGTAAACCCCGTCCGGCAAGGGCGTGATCTCGGTTCGGAACTGCGGCCGGACTGACAGGCCGAACCCAACGGCCCCGGCCACCGCAGGCGTCATAACAAGTGTGGCAGCGATGAATGGCTTGAGAAAACGCATGATCCAGATATCCCGAAACAATGGCACCAATACCGATAGCATAACCACGACACCCTGCGAGTAAAGTGGGGCAAACCAGCTGCGCCGGCACAGTTATCCGGGGAAATTCCACTATTCATATCGCCGGAAACAAGTACACTACCCCAAAGAATTAATAACGCATCAAACTGTCGGCAGTTCCGTTGAACAAGAGTTTTCCAAAAGACTGGTTCGATTTCCCACCCGAGAAATATGCGGATCTGGGGGCGATGTTCTATCTCGCGGGTCTGACAAAAACGCACCAGAAACGTAACCTTGCGCAAGTTCTTTATGCGTTCGAAACCCCGTTCCGCCTGGGCCAATACCAGATCTTCAGGCAAAATGGCTTTCCCCGCGGATTTGTCACTTTTGCCGGTCTCAGCCCCGACGCCGAATATCGCTATGCGGTGAAAGAAACCTCACTGACAGACAAGGATTTTACCAGCGGGTCTTCCTTCTGGATCATCGACCTTGTCGCGCCGTTTGGACAGACCAGCCAGATTGTTGATATCCTCAAGCAAGAGATCCCGCATCCGCGCGTGCGCACCAACCGAATGGACAGCGACATGACACGCAACCGGATTGTCGAATGGACACGGGACGATGCAGGCGAGGTTCATATGCGCCTGTACCGAAAGAAGGAATTTGAGCGGATGCTGCAACAAGGCGAGGTCTAGTTGGTTTCAGTTCCGATCACAGGTGAATTGACCGGCAACGTGACCGGGTCCCCACCCAATGTGGCGATGGGGCAACCCACGCTGAACAACGGAAACTTTACACCGCTCACCCAAACCTGGACAATTGCGACACCCCCTGCCAACGGTACAGCCACGATCGACCCAAATACCGGTGAGTGGACCTATACGGTCGATCCGACGTTTTTCGACAGCCTCGACAATGGTGAAGTTGTTTTTGATTCCTTCTTCATCAGTGTCTCGGGAACAACGCAAGCCGGTCCGATTACACTTCCGTTTACCGGCTCCCCGGACCCGGTAGAGGTGGTCATCCGGATCGAAGGCGTGTGTTTCGTAGCCGGAACCCTGATCGAGGCCGAAAACGGCCCCCGCGCCATAGAGACCCTGAAGGTCGGGGACAAGGTGGCGACAGCCGATCACGGGTTGCAACCTGTTCGCTGGATCGAAAGCAGCACGATCCCACCCGACCGATTACGCAATGAACCCGCAATGTGGCCCGTTCGCATCTCGGCAAGCAGTCTGGGATCCAACACACCCTCGCGGGATCTTCTGGTGTCTCAGCAGCACCGTATTCTGGTGAAAGGCCCCCGGGTCGAACTGCTTTTCGGAACCACCGAAGCGCTGGTTGCCGCCAAGCACCTGTGCAGATGGCCCGGAATAGGGCTCGATACCTCGGTTGAAACGGTCGAGTATCTTCACATCCTGCTGGATCGGCACGAAATCCTCTCGGCGGATGGGGCACAGGCAGAAAGCCTCTTTCTGGGGGAAGAGGCGCTACATACCCTTTCATCCGACGCGCTCCAGGAACTGGCCGCCATATTTCCCGACCGTCCCTCCTCTGGCCATCAGGGGTTTGGGCGCGCCGCGCGCCTTATCCTGCTGGAACACGAAGCCCGCGCACTTGCCTGAGGTCAGGTGCCAGTCCCGATACGGCCACCGACATTCTGCGGGGCCAGTGCAACCGTCTTGATCACGGCATGGCACGTGCTGCCCGGCTGCAAGTTCAACGCCGCAACTGACCGGCGCGTGACCCGTGCAAGAACAGTCCCAGCCAGTGTCCTGACCGACACGATCGCTCCGGGACCTTCACCCGACCGGATCGAGTCGACCGTCCCGCTGAGCACGTTCAATGCCGACAGACCCTCGGGCTTTTGGACGGACAGGATCACCTCTTGCGCCGGAATGCGAATTCGCAGATGCGCGCCGACCTCCTGCCCGATACGTGGCAGAAACAGACGCGCGCCATTTGCGTTCAGCTCGGTCAACCCGTCAGCGTGGTGCTGGTGCACCTGCACTTCCAACACGGCCCCGACCGCGCGCACACCTGCGGGCGCCACGGACGGATCCGACAGAACCTCGGACGCGGGGCCATGGCGGACGACCCTGCCATCCTGCAAAGCGACAACCGATGTGGCCAGACGGGCCACCTCGTCGGCTGAGTGGGTCACATACAGGATCGGGACAGACACCTCATCCCTGAGACGCTCGAAATAGGGCAGAATCTCCGCCTTGCGGGCCTCGTCCAGCGCCGCAAGCGGTTCATCTGCAAGGATCAGTCGCGGGCTGGCCAGCAACGCCCTGCCTATCGACACGCGCTGTTTCTCGCCCCCTGACAACCCGGCTGGACGGCGATTCAGAAGGTGGCCGATCCCCAGCATCTCGATGACCTTTTCCGGGTCTTCACGCTGCGCGCTTTTGGGGGCGAACCAGCGGCCATAGGCAAGGTTCTGGCGCACGGTCAGATGCGGGAACAACCGCCCTTCCTGAAAGATATAGCCCAGCCGCCGCCGGTGCGGCGGCAGCCAGTGCCCGCGTTCGGTGTCAATCAACACCCAGTCATCCACGGCCACTCTGCCCGCGCGCGGCCGCAGCAATCCGGCCACCGCGTTGACAATCGTGGTCTTGCCCGACCCGGAACGCCCGAACAGCACAGTCACACCGGGTGGCGCGTCAAAACTGACCTCCAGATCGATCCCCGGCAGCTGATGATGCAAGCGAACGGACAGGCTCATGATCCGGCCACCCGCGCGGCGGCGCGCCGTCCCACATATTCCGACAGCAGTAACGCGCCCATGGCAATGACGATCGAGATCAGGACCAGCCGTGTTGCAGCAGCTTCGCCCCCCGGCACCTGCAAAAAGGCGTAAACAGCCGATGGCAATGTCTGCGTCTGGCCCGGAATATTCGACACGAATGTAATCGTCGCCCCAAACTCACCCATGGCCTTTGCAAAGGCCAGAATGGCCCCGGCGATGACACCGGGCAGGATCATCGGCAAGGTCACGGTCAGAAACACCATAAGCCGCGACGCCCCCAGCGTCGCCCCCGCCTGTTCCAGCTTCGGGTCCACCGCCTCGATCGACAGACGTATCGCCCGGACCATCAGCGGAAACGCCATGATACCAGCGGCCAGCGCGGCCCCAGTCCAGCGAAAGGCAACCACAATGCCGAACTCGGCCAAGAACCGCCCCAACGGCCCCTGAATGCCGAAGGTCAGCAACAGCAGATACCCCGTCACAACCGGCGGCAGGATCAAAGGCAAATGCACCAGACCATTCAGAACCTGCCGCCCGGGGAACCGCCAGCGGGCCAGAATGTAGGCAACAAAAATGCCGAACGGCAAGGTCGCCAGCGTCGCCCAAAACGACACGCGCAGCGACAGCTTCAGCGCTTCAACTTCGGCGGGGCCCAACCACTCCAACGCGATCACCCGCCCGGCAGGGAAAATCCCTGCTCCTGAAAAATTGCCAAAGCCGCATCGCTGTGCAGATGATCCAGAAAAGCCCGCGCCGCACCTGTGGCATTACCTGTCATCGCCGCCGGATAGATGATCGGAGGGTGCAGGTCGGTCGGAAAACTGGCCACAACACTGACCCGCTGTTCCGCCTGCGCATCCGATCGATAGACGATCCCCAGAGGCGCGGCACCGGTTGCCACAAGGGCCAGCGCAGCGCGCACATTATCGGTTTGCGCCACACGCTCCTGCACCGCCTCCCACTGGTTCAACCCCTGCAAAGCCGCCTTGCCGTAGATACCGGCGGGCACCGCATCGACCAGCGCCATGGCCAGAAAGCCTTCGCCCAGTTCGGCCCTGAGGTCATGAACCGTCCGAATGTCACCCAGATCAGGACGCCCAGCAGCGCCGATCAGAACCAGACTGTTGCCCAGAAAATCCGACCGTGTCCCCGGCTGCAACAAGCCCTGCTGTTCCAGATAATCCATCCATTCGGCGTTGGCCGAGATGAACACGTCCGCAGGCGCACCCTGCTGAATCTGCCGCGCCAGTACCGAAGACGCCGCGTAAGACACGGTGACATCCTGCCCCGTCCGCTCTGTGTATTCCGTTGCAATTTCGTCCAAAGCGGTCTTGAGACTGGCCGCGGCGAAAACCAAAACCCCTTCTGCCCCGGCCCGGACCGGAGCCAGCACAAATGCGCCAAGGACCAGTGCCACCATCCAGATACGGCAGGCGAAGGGTAGGATCATGTGTGCTCCCGACCGGAAAGTTGCAGTCTCTTCGGGCATATCGGAGGCCATAGGGCGCTTGCAAGCGCCTTTGATCTTTTCCAGACCACATGCCTGAAACCCACGCAGACCTGCCTCATAAGCCCATGCTCACCGAGGCTGGCGTCTTTGAGGGCGGCATTTCCTATCCGCAACCCATCGCGGAATAAAAATCTCACAGACCCTCTTGCGCCCGCCCGCTGGCTTGGCTACATGCAGCGTCACGGGTGATTAGCTCAGTTGGTAGAGCGCTTCGTTTACACCGAAGATGTCGGGAGTTCGAGTCTCTCATCACCCACCATCCTTTCCCCACAATTTATCAAGGTCTTACGTGACTGGCACATTTTGCTGTGCTGCGCGTGAAACTGTGTCCGCTGCGCATTGATCGCCCCGCTGAGTAAATAGCGTTTTCTTGATTAGTGACACGTATCTCAGCATGATCCGGATATGTCGGTTGAAATGGACACGTGGCTAAACGACCTCGGATTGGGTCAGTACGCAAGTGCCTTTGCGGAAAACGACATTGATGCGCGGGTTTTGCCATTGCTGACAGGCGACGACCTGAAAGAGCTTGGGGTAAGCCTTGGTCACCGAAAGATCATCCTTGCGGCGGTTCAGGATTTGGTTGGCTCTGGGCGCCTGTCTTCATCAGCGCCAGCCGCAGGGGAGCCAACCAGCGAGAAAACTCAGCCATCCGCCCTTGATGATGTGCATGGCGAAGCTGCACCAGCAAAAAAGCCCATCGCACCTGCGGCTGAGCGGCGTCATCTGACAGTCTTGTTCGCTGATCTGGTCGGCTCGACGGAGTTGACCAACCGATTTGATCCCGAAGACATGCGGGATCTGCTACAGAACTATCAGGATACCGTCGCGGGGGCAGTGAGCAGGTATGGTGGCTATGTCGCGAAATATCTTGGCGACGGTCTTCTTGTGTTTTTCGGCTGGCCAACAGCCTACGAAGATCACGCCATTCGCGCGATAAAGGCGGGGCTTGAGTGCGTCCGTCGGGTTGAAGAGCTCAACGCCCCTGACGGTGAGCGTTTGTCAGCCAGACTGGGTATTGCCAGCGGCGATGTCGTGGTCGGTGACACGATCGGCGAAAACTCGTACGAAGAAGGTGCCATGACCGGGCCGGCGGTCAATCTGGCGGCGCGGATACAGGAACGCGCCCTGCCAAACTCGGTGGTTTTGTCTGCAGAAGAAACCGAAGCCGCCTTGCACCGGATATTCGAGTTCGAGACCCTTGGATCAACTCAGTTGAAGGGTTTCAAAGACCCTCGGACCTTGTTGAAGGTCGTATCGGAACGCAGCGCGGAAAGCCGGTTTCGCGCGTCATACAAGGATGACGCTGGCAGCACCATGATTGGCCGGGACTACGAAAAGGGTATCCTGTTGCAATCGTGGCAACGTGCCCAAAACGGTCATGGTGAGGTCGTTCTGCTGTCGGGGGAGGCGGGGATTGGAAAGTCGCGCCTGACTGAGGGGTTTCTTGCGGACGTTACAGCAACCGGACAAGCCGATGTGATAAGGCTGAACTGCTCGCCCTATCTGACCAGCAGCCCCTTTCATCCGGTCACCCAGCGAATTTCACAGGATGCGGGCGTTGAACCGGATTTTGACGACAATCAAATTCTGGAACATGTCAGGAAGCTGCTGGAAGGCCGGGAAGGTCTGGACTGGGAACAGGTTCTGCCTGTCTTTGCAGCGCTGGTTGCGCCGCGCAGCGCGCTGGCTCGTGAAGTTCTCGAGATGTCGCCGCAGGAGCAACGCGACATAACGATCCAAACCCTTATCCATACGGTGCAGGTCCGGGCCGGCGTGCGCCCGGTTATTCTGTGTGTTGAGGATGCACATTGGATCGATCCCTCGACGCAAGCCCTGCTGGAGCGGTTCAAGGCGATTTGCACCGATCTTCCCCTGATGATCTTGATGACCCACAGACCTGGGTGGGACCTGGCCCGCGATGACGGGGACACGCATGTTCAAACACTCCTGTTGCGCCGGTTCGGTTCTGCTGATGTCTCGGATCTGGTCCGCAATATCACCGGCAAGGACCCGGACGATGCCTTGATCGCGACAATCATCGAAAAAACGGACGGTGTGCCCCTGTTTGTCGAAGAATTGACCCAGGCGATCGTGAATGCTGATGAGCAGGGACAAGTCCACATACCATCCTCGCTGAAGGGTGCCTTGATGGCGCGGCTTGATGCAGTTTCGCCCGAGGCCAAACAGGTCGCGTTGACGGGGTCAGTCATTGGGCGGGAATTTGAACCAGATTTGTTGAGGGCCGCGATGGGGCTGGAACGCGCGGATATCAATCTTCGTCTCGAAGAACTGTCGCGAACGGGACTGATCTTTGAAAGCGGAAACAACCGCGGGCATTTTGTGTTCCGCCATGCCCTTATCCGCGATACGGCATATCAATCCATGCTGAGCTCTACCCGCAGGCAGCAACATTCAAACGTTGCCCGTGCACTGATCGCAATGCGATCAGCTGAAATCGAACGCCGACCCGAGCTGGTGGCCCGCCATCTGTCAGAAGCAGAAGAATGGCGCGCCGCATTCGACAAATGGGAAGCTGCGGCGGAAATGGCGTTGGCCCGGTCAGCCAGCCAGGAAGCGATGGCCAATGCACTGGAAACACTCAGGGCTGCGGAAAAACTTGGCTCTGAAATCAGTGCGGAGATGGTCAGGGGCAAAATTCTTGTCGGACGCAGCCATGACAGCCAGGGCCGGTTGCCTGAGGCGATGGAAGTTCTGAAAAGTGCATCTAAAGCTGCCCGGAAACTCCATGACGTGGAGCTGGCAGCCGATGCAGCCAATCATTTTGCTGACTCGTGCATGATGACAAGCACGCGACATCACGAGGCCATTGACCTTTGTGACAAGGCGCTGAAAGACCTGTCTGACAGTGACGAAGTCAGGCGGTGCCGGTTGATGAGCCAACTTGCAAGGGCGTATATGTTTGTCGGCCAGTTTTCCGAAGGCACCCGCTTTGGTCAGCAATCCATGGAACTGGCAGCGAAGCTTGGGGATCATAAATCCCAGTTTTCGGTAATGATGATGCATTTTGGGGCGCCATTCATCGCGCGCAACGGGCGAGAGGCGCGCCATTGGCGTGAAAACCTGGATGCCATGCATCGGGTCGCAGAAAAGCTTGGCACCATTGATCAGGGCCGCGACCGGACGCTCAGCCTGTTTGTCGGTGCTGAAATGGCCGACCGTGACCTGATGGACAACTCGCTCGAGTTGCTGACAGCGATTTCAGAAAAGGACAATCATCTGCAACTCTATTGGGTTCAGAAACACGCACGCGCCATGGTTGCAATCATGGAAGGCGACTTTGTTCAGGCTGAAAAGCACGCCACCGAAGCGGTCAAGATCGGTCGAAAAACGCACGGCGAACATGTCGAGGGTGTTTTCGGCGTTCAGATGTTTACCATCCGGCGCGAGCAGAACCGCCTGCACGAGGTCGCGCCTGTGATCAAGAAACTGATGACCGACAGCCCCGAAGACATCTCGTGGAAGCCGGGTTTTGGCCTTATCGCAGCCGAACTGGGGTACACGGAACCAGCCGAAAAAATACTGAATGAAATGGCGGAAAACGGCTTCGACCTGCCGCCAGATGCCATGTATTCAACAACTCTGTCCTATCTTGCCGACATCTGCGTGGCTGTCGGGCATCCGGATCATGCCCAGACGCTTTACGGCATGCTGCAACCTTACGAAGACCTGACGATCACCGCAGGGGCAACCACAGTTTGCACGGGTGCCGCAGCCCGACGCTTGGGGAACCTGGCAACGGTGCTGAAAGACTGGGAAATTGCCGGGAAGATGTTCCAAAAAGCCATCGAGATTGACACGCGGATGATTTGCCCACCCTGGATTGCGCATTCCAAGGCAGCGTATGCATCCGCACTCAGACAACAGGGCCGCCCCAGCGATTTGGAACTGGCGTTTCAACTGGAAGGGGAAGCGTTGGCAATATCACAGAAATTGAGTATGGTTTCCCTTAAGTCAAAGCTCGAAGGGGTAGCCAGTTAAGGCCCGGAATATGCTTGGGGGGCATAATGCCACGATACATCATTGAACGGAATTTTGCCGAGCAGCTGAATATCAGCGACAACGACAAAATTCACATCAAAGAAATCAACGACGAAGTCGGCATTGAATGGATCTTTTCCTTCCTCAGCGCAGATAAGCGCAAAACATACTGCCTTTACGAAGCCCCGGATGAAGAAAGCCTGCGAAAAGCGGCCGAGCGTCTGAACATTCCTGCCGATGTCATCACGCCGGTAGATCGGATCGATCCGGGACTATTTGCCTGACGACCAGCTTTCCCCCACAACCAAGTATCCCCTTCTCAGGGCAATAACAAACTCACGAGGCAGCCGTGCGCGAAACCTTTCCTGAAACAAGGGAGGCCAAAGCATGTTTGACCTGAAAGCACTCGACGGACATATCGCAACTGTGGATCAAGGCGATTTGGACGCGCTTGATGCCTCACTGCGCGGCGGGGTCTACCTGCCGGGAACCCCGGAATACGAAGAAGCCAGGATTACCTGGAACAGCATGTTCGAGCGTTTCCCCGCCTTCGTGATCCGTGCGATGGGGGCGAGCGACGTCCAGAAGGCAATAAACTTCGTCCGACAAGCAGGCCTCATGATGACCGTTCGATCAGGTGGGCACCAGATTGCAGGGCACGCCGTCGCGGACAAGGCCGTCATGCTGGACCTGTCCCAGATGCGTTCGGTTCACGTGGACCCTGCCCGCAAAACTGTCCGCGTTGCACCCGGTGCGTTGCTTGGAGACGTTGATCGCGAAACACAGGCCCATGGTCTTGTCGTCCCCACAGGCATCAATTCGACCACCGGCATCGCCGGGCTGACCCTGGGCGGCGGTTTCGGCTGGACGACCCGGAAATTCGGCATGACAATCGACAACCTTCTGTCGGCAGAAGTCGTCACAGCGGATGGCGCGATTGTCACCGCATCATCCACGAGCCACCCGGAACTTTTCTGGGCCATTCGTGGTGGTGGCGGAAACTTTGGTGTAGTTACCTCATTCGAATTCCAGTTGCATGATCTTGGGCCGGATGTCCTGTCCGGCCTGATCGTGCACCCGATCGAAAAGGCACCAGAATTGCTTTCCGAATTTGTGGCCATTGCGGACACGTCCCCCGATGAGCTCACCGTCTGGAGCGTGATGCGAAAGGCGCCGCCGCTCCCGTTCCTGCCGGAAGAGTGGCACGGGCGCGAAGTGCTGATTTTCGCAGCGTGCTATAGCGGCCCGATGGATGAAGGTGAAAAAGCGATGTCGGCCTTGCGCGCGCTGGGTGAGCCGATTGTGGATGTCATTTCACCGCACAGATTCGTGGACTGGCAGGCGGCTTTTGATCCTCTGTTGTCGCCGGGCGTCCGCAACTATTGGAAAAGTCATGACTTCAACACGCTGCCCCCGGCCGCCATCACGGACCTGCTGGACGCGATTTCCACTCTTCCTGATCCCGCCTGCGAGGTATTCATTGCTCATGTCGGTGGCGCGATGGCCCGCGTTGAGCCCGCTTCTACCGCCTACCCACAAAGATCTGCGCATTTCATCATGAATGTCCACACGCGATGGGAAGACCCTGACAAGGATGACACCTGCATCGGTTGGGCACGCCAGCTGTACGAACAGATGAAACCGTACTCAACAGGCAGTGCCTATGTGAACTTCATGCCTGAAGACCAATCCGATCACATGAAAGGCGCTTATGGAGTGAACGGCGAAAAGCTGTCCAAGATCAAAGGAAAGTACGATCCCACCAACTTGTTCAGGATGAACCACAATATTCTACCAACGTAAGACAACCAGAGTGGCAATTCCCGAACTGCATTGATGTTGGGACCGCTGTCTTAGCACCACTCAATTTTTCTCGCTGTTCGGCTATCGCGCCAAGCGGTTCCTCTCACCTATGGCCGCGCTGGCACTCATGCCCTCTTGTCGTGCAGCTACCCTAGATGCTGTATCCTTAGAGCGTTGAACTTGCGGGGCGCGACCGAACCGACGTCCCTGATCCCGCTTCAAACACCTGTTTTACGCTTAAGCCTGCAATCTGGGTCGCTAAGAACAATTCATCGAATAACCGCCTCGGAATTCGCGGGGCAAGTTTCTTTCGACTACTGGCCGAAACTATCCGACAAGCCCATTGCGGCGTCCGGTTCCCAGAACCTTCACCTCGAGCCAGTGGAACACCAAAGCAATTACGCCCGCTACGAGAATGTAGAATACAGCCAACAGGATAAGCGGTTCGTAGACGATAAACGTATCGGCACGCACACGGGACGACACGGCATAGATATCAACCACGGTTATTGTGGCGACCAGCGGTGTTGCCTTTAATTGCAGGATAGTTTCACCGCCCAAAGTCGGCAGAACATTGCGGATTGCCTGCGGTAACCAGATGCGGCGAAACATCGTCAGCCTTGGCATACCAAAAGCCTTGGCCGCCTCCAGCTGTCCTTTGGCAACGCCCTTGAAGGCTCCGCGCATGACCTCGCCTTCATAACCCGCATAAGAAAGTGTCAACGCCAGCACCGCATAGGGCCAAGCCTGACGCAGGTACGGCCAAAGTTCAGACGATCGTATCCATGGAAACTGCGGAAACAGAGAGCCGAGGCCATAATACAGCAACCAAAGCTGCAAAAGCAGCGGTGTGCCGCGAATGATGGTACAGAACGCCTTTGAGGGTGCCGCAAGATACCATGGCCCAACGGCCTGCGCTAATCCAAGGGGTACAGCCAATAAAAATCCAAGAACGATCGTGACAACCAGCAACCAAAGCGTGGTCCAGATACCCTTCAATGCAAGAGGCGCATAATTGGGTATCCAATCCCACCGCAATGTCATCGCGCACCAAACCGCGATCCCGGCAAAGATCAGCATCATCACGATACGATGAGGTTGCATCAGAGATCTGAGGTCGATCATCTGCTGCCTCCGTTCAGAGCGGGTTGGCCGCGACGGGCCCATTTCTCAATCCGCGCAAAGATTCCACCCGAAAACAGCGTAACCATCAGATAAAGGAAGCCCGCCGCCAGGAAAAAGGTGAAGTAGGCCCGCGTGCTGCTGGCCGCCTGGCGCGTTTCCAGCGTCAGCTCGTTAAAGCCGACAACGGCCAGCAATGCGGTGTCTTTGGTTGCAATCAGCCACAAGTTGGCCAGACCCGGTACCGCAAAGCTCATCATGGCGGGGATTGTGACGCGCCGCATGGTCATGAAGGCCGGCATCCCGTAGGATTTCGCCGCTTCGATCTGACCGGGCGGAACCGCCTGAATGGCACCGCGCAGAATCTCGGTCGCATACGCGCCCTGAACGACGCCCAGCACCCAAATGCCTGCGGCAACGCCGTTGATCTCGACGCGGCCACCACCCATGGCAGCAGATATTTTGTTGATAATATCGGATCCCACGTAATACAGGATCAGGATCAGGACCAGTTCCGGCACGGCCCGGATCACGGTCGTATAAATGGCAAGAAGGTCGCGCGTGACCTTCCCGCCGTAAAGTTTGCCATACGCTCCGAACAATCCGATCACGAGGCCCAGCGCATATGCGCCAAAAGCGATCTGCAAGGAGTGGGACAATCCGCGTAGCAGATTGGCCCCCCACCCCGGCGGCGAGAGCGACAGAAGCTCTGCGCTCTGCGCCAAACCAAGTGATTCCAGAAATCCGGTCACGGCAACGGCTTAGTAGATGCTGGTCGAGAAATAGTTCGACGTGATCTTCTCATGCGTGCCATCGGCAAGAATTGCCGCGATGCCCTTGTTCAACGCCGCAAGCAGGTCATCCTGCCCTTTACGAACGCCCGCACCGACACCACGCCCCAAAATGGCGGGATCGTCCTTCACGGCACCTTTGATTTCGCAGCAAGCACCGGCATCCGAATTCACAAAATCGGCCATCGCAATGCTGTCAGCTTGTGTGGCGTCGATCCGACCCGCAAACAGGTCCTGATTGGCCTCATCCTGAGTTTGATAGACGCGCAGTTCGGAATCCTTGAAGTATTCCTGCGCATAGGCTTGGTGGATCGTCGAAGCCTGAATGCCAATGACTTTACCCGCCAGCGATTCCGGGGTTGCTTCGATATCCATCGATTTATCGGCAACGATAACCGCAGGTGTGTTGTAATAAGGATCGCTGAAATCAATGGTTTTCAACCGTTCCTCGGTGATCGACATCGAGGCCATGATGGCGTCGATCTGCTGCCCCGTCAGCGAAGGGATGATACCGTCCCAGGCCACCGGCGTGATAACACAGTCAAGTTCCGCAGCGGCGCAAACTGCATTGATGACGTCGATCTCCCAACCAACCCAGTTGCCTGAACTGTCCAGCGACGCGAAGGGCGGATAAGGCTCGGCCGCGATGCCGATCTTGACCTCTTCTGCACTGGCAACACCAGCCGAAAGGACAGCGGCGGCAAGACCGGACGCGAGCAGTTTCTTGACGTTCATTTTGTTACTCCCTTTAGGTTTATATTGTTGTTTTTTGTAGTGGATCAGGCGACCGAGCTGAGGAACTGCTTCAATCGTTCTGATTTTGGATTTCCGAAGACCTCGGCAGGTGGACCCTGCTCTTCAATGCGGCCCTCGAAAAGATAGACGACATGGTTCGCGACTTCGCGCGCAAACTTCATTTCATGGGTCACAAGCAGCATGGTGCGCCCTTCCGCTGCAAGATCCCGGATCACGGTCAGAACCTCGCCGACAAGCTCTGGGTCAAGCGCTGAAGTTGGCTCATCGAAAAGCATCACCGAAGGATCCACCGCAAGCGCGCGTGCGATGGCGGCGCGCTGTTGCTGACCGCCTGAAAGATAGGCCGGATAGGTGTCGGCCTTGTCCCCCAGCCCCACCCTTTTCAGCAGGTCATGCGCCCGCCCGACAGCTTCGGCCTTTGGTACCTTAAGGACATGCACGGGCACCTCGATCACGTTTTCCAGAAGCGTTCGATGTGTCCACAGGTTGAACTGCTGGAAAACCATCGCAAGCCGCGTACGGATACGTTCAATCTGGCGGCGGTTCGAGGGGCTGCCGTCGGCATGCATTTCAACCAGCTCACCGCCGATCGTGATCTTTCCCGAGCTTGGTGTTTCCAGAAAGTTGATACAGCGCAGCATCGTGGATTTGCCCGAGCCTGAGCCCCCGATGATGGCAACGACATCGCCCTTGTTCGCTGTCAGCGAGACACCTTTCAAAACCTCCAGCGTGCCGAAAGACTTGTGCAGGTCCTCAACCCTTATCGCCTCGTCAGACGTGGTTGTTTCGCGTGCGGGTGATGCTGCTTTGGCTGTGTCCATATCCAAGAATCTTCTGATTTTCAGCTTGCAGTAAGCCTCGAATCTCGCAATTATGCAAGTGTATAATAATTCCGTACCATGGATGGCCCGGACGTGCAGGACGACAGCCGTAAATTTACACGTGAATCTGCCGAGTTTCGGCGCGAGGCGCTTATCCTGGCGACTTTGGACCTGATTGCCGAGATGGGCGTTCGGGGTGCCACTGTGCGTCAGATCGCGGCCCGCGCGAACGTGACCCAAGGGCTGATCCGGCACTATTTCTCATCCAAGGAGGAACTGGTTCAGGCTGCGTACGAACATCACATGAATACGCTGACCGATCAGACAGCTGCGTCGTCAGGGAAAGGCAGCGCAGTATCTCAGTTGACCAACTTCGTTGATGCGTCGCTGCGACCGCCAATCGTTGATCCAAGCGCTGTGGCCTTGTGGGCCGGTTTCCTGAACAAGGTGCAGCGGGATCCGAAAATGCAACGCATCCACCAGCAAACCTATAACTATTTCCGGGATCAGCTTGAAAAGCTGATCGTCGCCGCATTGCAAGAAACCGGACGTCCAGTCACCACGCCGCAAGCCGTGCAACTGGCCATTGCCTGCAACGCGGTTATCGATGGTCTTTGGCTGGAAGGCGGTGCGCTTCCAGATGAATTTTCCGAAGGTCAATTGGCGCAGATCGGATTGGATTCCGTCAGTGCTATCGTCGGTATCTCATTGATCAAAGAGGTGGAACAACCATGAAGACCACATCTGTGACAGAACGGTTAGCGGGCTTGGGTGGCGCCAAATGGGGCGTACATCTGAAAGCGCGCGACCTTATTAAGGCCGGAGCGGACATCGTCGAAATGACGATAGGTGAACCGGACGTGCCGGTGCCGGACGCGCTGGTCGAAGCCACCGTAACCTCACTACGAGCCCAGCGAACGGGCTACTCCAATGGCCGTGGCGAAGCTGGCTTGCTTGACGCGCTTTCCGCCCGTTACTCGGCTTCCCGCGGACGCGTTTTCGGGCCCGAGAATTTTCTGTGCTTTCCCGGAACGCAGACCGCATTGTTCGCTGCCATGGCCGGCGTTGCCGAGGCCGGTGACGAAGTTCTGGTCGGTGATCCGATGTATGCAACCTACGAAGGGGTCGTGCGTGCTTCTGGGGCGGAAATGGTGCCCGTACCGCTGCGCCCGGAACACGGGTTTCGCATGCAGGCCAAAGATATCGCCGTACGCGTAACACCGCGCAGCCGCGCCATTCTTCTGACCACGCCACACAACCCAACGGGTGCGATCCTGACCGCCGAGGAGCTAGCCGAGATCGGACAGCTCGCGATTGCGCATGATTTGTGGATTATCTCGGACGAGGTCTATGAAGAACTGATCTTTGACGGGGCCAGATTTGTGTCGCCACTGGCAGACCCGGAACTGGCGGATCGTGTCATAGGCGTATCATCCATCTCGAAATCACATGCCGCGCCGGGGTTCCGCAGTGGCTGGTGTGTCGGGCCAGCCGCGTTTTGCGAAGCGCTACTGCCCTATTCCGAGACCATGCTTTTCGGCAATCAGCCCTTTATCGCCGATATGACTGAAAAGGCGATCCGCGACGGGTCCGAGGTTGCCTCCGGCATGGCCGCCCGTTTTTCAGCGCGCGCTACGCTTTTGGCTGATCGCCTCGAAGCAGAAACGGATCTGACCGTTCACCGGCCTCAGGCGGGAATGTTCGCCATGATCAACGTCTCCGCCACCGGGTTGGACGGCGAAGCCTATGCCTGGGACCTGTTGCAGACCGGGGTGGCTGTCATGCCGGGTTCCGCCTTTGGGGACAGCTTGAAAGACTGGGTACGGGTCGCACTGACGATCAGTGACACCGACTTTGCCACTGCGGTCTCTCGCATAATCGATCACGCCAACAGAAAATCACGCGAGGTTGCATGAGTGAAATGACCGTGGGCGAAGCATTGGTTGCCAGGCTTCGCCAAAGGGATGTGACCTGCGTCTTCGGAATTCCGGGCGTTCATACGGTCGAGCTTTACCGCGGGCTTGCAGGCTCGGGCATTCGTCACGTTACACCCAGACACGAACAGGGCGCAGGATTTATGGCCGACGGCTATGCGCGCGTGTCAGGCAAACCGGGTGTGGCCTTTGTGATCACCGGGCCCGGATTAACCAATACATTGACGCCGATGGCGCAGGCCCGCGCGGATTCAATACCAATGCTGGTGGTGTCTGGGGTCAACAAAACCGCGTCGCTTGGCAGGGGTTTAGGGCATCTGCATGAGTTGCCAGACCAGTCGGGACTGGCCAGGACCGTTGCGTTGTTGTCCGAACAGGTTTCCGCCACCAACGCTCTGGACCCGGCCTTGGACCGCGTGTTCCACACCCTCACCAACGGTCGACCCGGACCGGTGCATATCGAAGTTCCGTTGGATATTGCAGCGGCTGATTATCAGGAAACACAGGTCGAACCGCTTGTCTCAGCCTCTCCGATTGACCCGGCTTTGATTACACAAGCCGCACAGCAACTGGCCAAAGCGAAGAACGTTGTCATTCTGGCGGGCGGCGGCGCAAAACGTTCCGAGGCTGGATTGCAGGCTCTGGCCGAAGCTCTGGATGCGCCCGTGGTGCAAACGGTCAACGCGCGCGGCCTGATGCACAGGCATCCACTGACCGTTCCGGCCAGCCCCAGCCTGAACGCCGTACGCGGCTTGATAGAAAGCGCCGATTGCGTCCTTGCACTGGGAACCGAGCTGGGCCCAACCGACTATGATATGTATGCCACCGGCCAAATTGCCAAAATGTCAGGGTTGATACGGATTGATCAATGTGGCGGGCAACTGACGCGACATGAGGCAGCGCTCATCATTCAAGGTGACGTCAACTTGGCTGTATCAGCGCTGGTTGACGCCTTGCCGCACAAGCCAAAGCAAAGCGATGGCGCGGAACGTGCAAGCAAAACACGTGACGCCGCCTGGGCGGAAATTGGTCCGGACTATCGCAAACAGGTGGAAATCCTCAACGCAATGCGTTCTGCGGTCCCCAACACCCTGATGGTCGGAGACTCCACCCAACCGATCTATGCCGGCAATCTTTTCTACGATCACGACCGGGCCGGAGGCTGGTTTAACGCGGCAACCGGGTACGGCGCGCTGGGCTATGGAATCCCCGCTGCCATCGGCGCTTCGGTCGCCGATCCCACGGCACGTGTGATATGCATCGCGGGCGATGGGGGCGCGCAGTTTTCTCTGCCTGAAATTATGGCCGCGGTCGACGAAGACCTGCCGATCACCTTCGTGATCTGGAACAACCACGGATACCAGGAAATTGCCACGTCAATGCAGGATGCGGGCGTGACAGTCATAGGATGTGATCCCTCGCCTCCTGATTTTTCGGCGACGGCCAAGTCATACGGTATTCCATTCGCTTCGGTTCCAGCTGAACCGCAGGCTGTCGCGCAGGCATTGCGCCAAACTGCCGCCCAGAACGGGCCGGTAATGATCGAAGTCACCGCTCCGAAATTCGCAGCTCAGAAAGATTGAAACATGTCAGACCCAACCTTTGAGTTTTCCCGCGCCATCACCCGCCGTCCGGCTCCGACTATTGCAGGCGGGTTGCGTGCAGAAGATATCGGAAACCCGGATTTCGACGGGATGACAACGGCGCATAAGGCATATGTGGCAGCACTGAAAAGCACCGGAGCAGAGGTGATCGAACTGGATCCCCTGAACGCGTTTCCCGACGCGCAATTTGTCGAGGATACAGCCCTTTGCCTGCCGCAAGGTGCGATATTGATGCGGCCCGGCGCACCTTCGCGGATGGGTGAAGTGGCTGAAATGGCGCCGACCCTTCGCGACTGCTACGACACGGTTCTGGAAATTCAGGGACCCGGCCATGTCGAGGGTGGAGATATCCTTGTTACCGGTCGCGAAATTCTGGTAGGCCGGTCAGACCGGACTGACGCGGAAGGTGTCGCCGAGCTGGCGAAAATCACCTCGGAGTGGGGGCACAAACTGCGCGAAGTTTTCACGCCCGAGGGCGTCCTACACTTCAAGACAGATTGTTCGCTGATGGACGCCGAGACAATACTGTCGACCCGACGGCTGGATGCATCGGGCTGTTTTGAGGGCTACCGGGTGCTGCATGTTGCGGACGGAGAGGAAGCTGCCGCCAATGCGATCCGCTTCAACAATCTGGTGCTGATGGCCGCCGGCTTCCCACGCACCGCTGAGATGTTGGATCGCGAAGGGTATGAGGTCGTAGAAATCGACAACACCGACTGCGCAAAGCTGGATGGTGGAATGTCCTGCCTTTCGTTAAGGTTCTAAGGGCGTGACCGGTAGCGTTCGATCCTTGGTGTTTCTTGCGAGAACCGTCGCCTGTACCGGTCTTTCCTTTCCCGCCATTCGCTCATAAACATAGGTGGCCGCCGATGATCTCGTCCGCCGAGTGCGACCTGCAACCGGTTGCAAGACTTTTGCGATGGTGCATAATGAATCTCTGATGCAAAACACCTTGATATCTCTGACCATCAACGACCGGAGCCGCACTGCGTGAGCGTGACCCTGAAAGACGTCGCAGCCTTGGCTGGTGTATCGCGATCTGCGGTGTCGCGCACCTTTACCGAAGGCGCCTCGGTCTCTGCAAAAACACGCAGCAAAGTTGAAAAGGCCGCGCGCGAGCTTGGCTACAGTCCTAATGCCCTCGCCTCGTCCCTGACCACCGGGCGCACAAAACTGATCGGGTTGATTTCGAACAACTTTCACAACCCGATTTTTCTTGAGGTTTTCGATCAGTTCACCCGCGCATTGCAGGAACGCGGGCTGCGCCCTTTGATCGTGAACCTGACGGACGAGACCGAGCCCGCAAACTCGGTCCGCATGCTGCGCCAGTATTCGGTTGACGCGGCCATCGTTGCGTCTTCGACGCTGCCGCCCAGCTTTGCCAAGGCGTTTCACGATGCGGGCGTACCGGTGGTGCATACATTTGGCCGCTCGGCCACCTCACCCGAAGTGCATGTCGTGGGAATCGACAATGTCGAATGCGGGCGCATGGCCGCGCGCGAGCTTTTGGCGCGCGGATATAAGCGTGTCGGCTATTTGGGCGGGCCTGAAGATGCAACCTCGGCGCTCGACCGGTATCGCGGGTTCATGGAGGAGTTGGCAGATCATCCCGATATCGAAGTAAGCCATTGTTTCGCAGGGGCTTATTCCTTCGAAGCCGGTCGCGCCGAAATGTTGCGCCTGTTGGCCAACACCCCGTCCGAAGCGTATTTCTGTGGCGATGACATCCTGTCTGTTGGCGCATTGTCCGCACTGGCCGATCACGGGCTGAAACCGGGTCAGGACATTGGAATCATCGGCCTGAACGACATGGAAATGTCGCGCTGGGAAAGCGTTAACCTGACAACGATCCACCAGCCGATCAAGCAGATCATCACCTCATCCGTCGATCTGGTTGTCGAGATGCTGAAAGAGCCTCAGCGCTATCCCGAGGCCCGTATTTTCCCCTGCCGCGTGATTGAACGGGGCACATTGCGGCCCCGCCCCTGATCAGCGAAACATCGGCGGCCGCGCGTCCTTCCATACGCCATCGGCCTTGCCCGATGCAACAGCCGCGTGAACGGCCGCAATGGACCGCAGCCCATCTGCCGCACCGGGCAGACCGTCGCGTCTTTCACCGCGGATCGCATCCGCCAGATCGCAATAGATGTTGGCGACCGCCAGCGGGAACCCCTCGGGGTGCGCTATGGCGACACGCGACAGGCGTTGCACCTCGTCGTGCAAACCGCCCTCACCCTTTTCGATGATCTGAGTACGCCCCCCGACCGGAGTATAGATCAACTGGTTGGGCTGTTCGGACGCCCAGCGCAGCCCACCGGTTTCGCCAAAAACCTGAATGTCAAAGCCATGCTGCCGTCCGATCGCCACCGATGATGTCCAAAGGCGTCCAACCGTGCCGCCCTCCATCCGGAAATTGATCATTGCATCATCTTCCAACTCACGGCTGGCGATGGTCGAAGCCATGTCGGCAGACAGGGTTTTCACCTGATCGTCACAGATGAAACTGGCCATGTGCAACGCATGGATGCCGCAATCGGCAAACTGCCCCGAAACACCGGCCATCGCTGAGTCATAGCGCCAGCGCACGCGCGGATTATCCGCATCTGTGGCGTCGCCATGATGACCGTGGCTGAAATTGGTCACCACCAGACGCACCTTGCCGATATCGCCTGCGCGCACCATTGCACGGGCCTGACGCACCATCGGATAGGCAGAGTAACAGTAGTTCACCGCACAGATCCTGCCCGAGGCTTCGGCCACGCGCACAATCTCTTCGCCCTCTTCCACCGTCATGGTCATCGGCTTTTCACACAACACGTTAAAACCTGCCTCAAGATACGCCTTGGTAATCTCAAAATGGGTCGAATTGGGCGTCGCGATGGTTACCAGATCAACCCGATCCTCGCGGTCTTTTTCGCCCGCCAGCATCTCTTGCCAGTCACCATAGGCACGATCGGCAGCAACACCCAATCGCTGCGCGTATTCGCGGCCCACGTCGGGCCGGTGATCCAGCGCGCCAGCAGCAAGCTCGAACAACCCGTCCGCCTGCGCCCCAAGGCGATGTGCAGGGCCAATCTGGCTGCCTTCACCACCCCCGATCATGCCCCATCTCAACTTAGCCATGGTCATTGTCTCTCATTGGAATTGTCTCGTAGAGCGATCAGAAATCGCTGATGTCCTGCCACTGCCGCTGATCGGACGAGGCCAGCGCAGCGGCCAGCACGCGGTTGACCTCATGCCCGTCGCGGAACGTGGGCCAGATCGCCTCGCCGGTGTGGATGGCCTGTAGAAAGTCCTTGGCCTCGATGATGATCTGGTCCTGATAGCCGGTTCCATGACCCGGACCCTGACAGAAGGGCTCATAATCCGGGTGCGCGGGGCCGGTCAGGATCTTGGTGAACCCGCGCGCGGCTTCGGGTCCTTCGCGCTTGTATAGCCACAGCGCGTTCTGGTCCTCCTGATCGAACCGGAGCGCGCCTTTTGTGCCCGAGATTTCATAGGCATAGCCCATTTTCCGACCCGTCGCGACGCGGCTGAAATACAGGTTTCCCATCACCCCGTTTTCAAACCGACACATCATCTGGGCATGGTCGTCATTTGTTACCTCACCACCGGGGCGGGTTTTGTGAACGGTCTCAACATCGGCCATCACCTGCGCAATGGGCCCGATTAGGGCCAATGCGCCGTTGACCATATGCGGGGCAAGATCGCCGATTGTGCCATTGGCCCTACCGGTTGTGCGCCAGGTGGCCGGGGCCTGCGGATCTGCATAGAAATCCTCGGTATGCTCGCCCCGGAACCACGTGATGTCACCAATCGCGCCATCGGCAATCAACTGGCGGGCATATTGGCTGGCGGGTGTGCGGATATAGTTGAACCCCACCATGTTCACCGCCCCCGAAGCCTCTGCCGCGGCAACCATCGCCCGACTGTCTTCAAGCGATGCACCCAATGGTTTCTCGCACAAGACCGGTTTACCCAAGGCAAAAGCCGCTTCGGCAATCTGACGATGTGTTGACTGAGGCGAGGCGATCACGATTGCCTCGACCCTGGGGTCTTCAACCAACATGCGCCAGTCATCGGTTGCCCGCTGAAATCCATAGGCCGCCCGGTAGCGTTCGGCACTGTCCGGGCTCGACGCGCAGATGACCTCAAGCCGGGGGCGCAACGCCGTGTTGAACACCGCACCGACGGCCGACATGGCAACGGAATGGGCCTTGCCCATATAACCGCCCCCCACGATTCCCACTCCGATTTCAGGCATCTGCCATGGCCTCGCACATTGTGTTTGCAACCGGTTGCAAAATCAGTATCGTGTGAATCGATTCAACGCAAGGTCCAAACTTTGCCCACCCCACTTTGCCGGAGGACATGACGTGAGCGCTTTGATGGAGGGTATCAAAGGAAACAGCTTTGCCGTTCTGGGGCGTGCGGGTATGGACCTTTACGCAGACCCGATCGGTGTCAAAAGCGAAGAGGCCGATACGTTCCATGCCGATCTTGGCGGCTCGTCCGCGAATATCTGCGCCGGTCTGGTCAAGCTGGGCAGTCAGGCATCCTTGATCACCTCCGTCTCGGACGATGCAATTGGTCGGTTCTGCCTCAACCGGTTGCAACATTACGGGGTGGATACCTCTTATATCCGCGTGTTGGGGGGTGAGTATCGCACCTCTCTGGCCCTGTATGAAAGCCGGACCGATAACTTTCAGAATGTCATCTACCGCAACGGTGCGGTCGATTTTCAGGTTACTGACGCGGATGTCGACAAGGTTGATTATTCATCCTTCTCGGCCCTGATCTCGGCTGGTACCGTCTTTGCGTCGGAACCCTCGCGCAGCGCCACGTTCCAAGGGTTTGAAAACGCGCGCAAAGCTGGCCTTCCGATCATTTTCGATGTTGATTACCGCCCCTACAGCTGGCCATCGCCAGAAATTGCCGCTGACGTTCTGTCCCGTGCGGGCGAAGCCTGTGACCTGATTGTCGGCAATGATGAAGAGTTCGGCTTCATGGCCGGCGGCATGGAAAAGGGCTTTGCCAAGGCACAGGACCTCGCCAGGAAACCGGGCCGGGTTGTCATTTACAAGATGGGCGAAAAAGGCGCCGTGACGCTGGCGGATGGGCAGGAAATCAGAACCGGGATCTACCCAGTGGACGCCATCAAGCCAGTCGGGGCTGGTGACAGTTTCATGGCAGGGCTTCTGGCTTCGATCGCGGCGGGGCACTCGCTGAAAGACTCGGTGATGCGCGGTTCCGCCTGCGCATCCATTGTCGTTTCCAAACCCGGCTGCGCCCCCGCCATGCCGACGACCCCCGAACTGAACGCGTTCCTCGCCTCTCACCCTGGCCCGACCACATAGGAGTATCCCATGCATATCGCGCCCTATGACAATCAGAACAAGCCCATCGTTGACGCCGGTGATCCGTCAGTTCCGCTGAACTATTTCAACATCGTCAAACTGAAAAAAGGCGAGGCGTTCGAATACCAGGTGCCGGGCTACGAGACCTGCATCGTCCCTGCAACCGGCAGCGTCGATGTGGATGTCGAAGGCGTTTCCTTCCCCAGTCTGGGCAACCGGGGCGAAGATGTCTGGGATGGCGAGCCCGAGGGCGTCTATGTGCCCGTCGGCGCAAAAGTGCAGATGGTCTGCGTTTCTGACGCGACCGAGGTGTTCATTGCCGGTGCAACATATGACAAGGTGCTGGACCCGTTCGATGTGCGCGAACACGACCTTGTGCAATATGGCAGCGACGACACCAAAACCCACCGCAAGATCAAACACATCCTTGGCCAAAAGCAACACGACAAGGTCGGCCGCCTGCTGGTGAGTGAGCTGTTCACCGTCGGTCAGGGCGGCTGGTCGGGCTTCCCCAGCCACAAGCATGACACCAACCGCCTGCCGGACGAGACCCGCCACGATGAGACCTATAATTTCCGGTTCAAGCCCAACTGGGGCTCGGGCCTTCAGATGTTGCAGCGCGAAGATAACCAGCCGGGCGACGCCTATCACATCGTGGATGGATCGACCGTTTGCATCGACAAGGGCTATCACCCCTGCTGCGTTTTGCCGGGGTACGAGATGTATTATTTCACCATCCTCGGCGGCCTGACCCAGCGTTCTCTGGTGCAGTATTTCCAGCCCACACATGCCTATCAGATCGAGACCATTCCTGGCATCAAAGACATGATTGCGAAATTCAAATGACCCTCGTCACACTGAAAGACGTCCTGCAACCCGCTTATGAACAGGGCTATGCCGTAGGCGGGCTGGTCACACTCGGCTGGGAAGACATGCGCGCCTATGTAGCCGCGGCCGAGGCCGAGAATGCGCCCGTGATCCTGCAAGCCGGACCCAGCTGCCGCGAGCACACGCCACTGCCGATCCTGGGCAAGATGTTCCGGTATCTGGCCGAAAACGCCTCGGTGCCCGTCGTGGCGCATCTGGACCACGGCTATACGTTCGAGGACTGCAAGATCGCGCTGGACAGCGGGTTCACCTCGCTGATGTTCGACGGGTCGCGCAAACCCCTGCGGCAAAACATCGATGAAACTGCCGAAATTGCCGAGATGGCCCATGCGGCAGGGATTTCCTGCGAAGGCGAGATTGGTTTTGTCGGGTACTCGGGCGGTGAAGGATCGAACGGCACCGACCCGGCAGAAGCGGCCCAGTTCGCACGTGAAAGCGGTGTGGATGCGATGGCGATATCGGTCGGCAACGTCCATCTGCAACAAAACAAGGAAGGCGGTCTGGACGAAGCCCGTATTGCCGAGATCGACGCCATGACCACAGTACCTCTGGTCATTCATGGCGGGTCGGGCGTGCCGATAGATCAGCGCGTGAAGCTGTCCCGCGAAACCTCGATCTGCAAGTTCAACATCGGGACCGAGCTGCGTATGGCGTTCGGAAATGCCATGCGTGAGGCCGTCAATCGTGACCCGGATCGGTTTGATCGCGTCACGATCCTGAAAGAAACCCACGATCCGGTCGAAGCCGCCGCGCGCATGGTCATCCGTGCCTTTGGCGCACCACCGCAACGTTAACGCGCGCTTTCGCCTTCAGATCGAGCCGCCCTCGACCATGAAGTTGCCCGCGCTGCACATGGCGGCGTCGTCCGAGGCCAGAAACAGAACCATGCGCGCGACATAGACAGGCTCTATCGGATCGGGCAGGCATTGACGGTCCACCTGTTTGGCCAGCGCCTCGGGCGTGACCCACAGGTCTTTCTGGCGCTCGGTCATGATCCAGCCCGGCACCACCGTGTTCACACGAATGCGGTGATCGCCCAATTCGCGCGCCATGGTGCGGGTCAGGCCATGCACCGCCGATTTGGCGGTGGCATAGGCCGGAAAACCTGCCCCGGCCTCCCACCAGGAATTCGATCCTATGTTGACGATCGAACCTGCGCCCTTGGCGATCATACCCGGGGCCACAGCCTGAATGGCAAAGAACATATGGCGGATATTGGTCGCCATCCGCTCATCCCAATAGTCCGGCGTCACCTCGCGCCAGTCGTGGCGGTCATCCTGGGCGGCGTTGTTGACCAGCACATCCGCCTCGCCCAGCTCCTCGACCAGTTGCTCCAGCGCAGCCCGCGTCCCTTCGATATCGCGCAGGTCACATTGCGCAAAGGCGTGTTCACCGTCCAAGTCCGCCAGCAGAGCATGGCCCGCATCCGCATTGATATCCAGAAACCCGACCTTCGCCCCTTGCGCGGCAAAGGCGCGAACGGTTTCCGCACCAATTCCCCCGGCCCCGCCGGTGATGATAACCGTTTTGCCCGCAAGGCTAGGGTAATTGGCGAAGTCTTGGCTCATCCGTCACGCTCCATGATCCATTCGACCTCGGGGGCCAGGGCAAACCGCCATTTGCGCAGCGGGCCCGCCATGACGTTCAGATAATACATCTCAAACCCATAGGGCGCGCCGCAAGGGTGATGGCCACGCGGAACGATCACAACATCGCCATCGGAGACAGCCATCGTCTCATCCAACTGGCCATCATCGGTATAAACCCGCTGAATTCCGAACCCGTTGGCCGGGTTGAGGCGGTGGTAATACGTCTCTTCCAGATAGGTGATGCGGGGAAAATCGTCCTCATCATGTCGATGACTGGGGTAAGAGGACCAGTGCCCATTGGGCGTAAAGACCTCAGTCACCAGCAGACTGTCGGCATAATCCTCGTTCTCCATCGCGATATTGTTGATATACCGCGTATTCACACCCTTGCCGCGTTCGGTCAGCGTGATGCCATCCGGCCCGATCCGGCGCGCTTTGTGGCCGCCCTTACCCGGGGCCGAGCACACCGCCACAACGCAGTCGGTTTCCGCCACAGCCTCCCACTCGGTTCCGTTGGGCAGATACAGGCTATGCGGCGGTGTCTTTTCGAACACGTTCATCCGGTCGCCCAATACACCCCAGTCCTGACCGGCCCCGGTGATCCGTGCCTTGCCTTCGACCATCACCAGAATGATCTCGCGGTCTCCTGTCGCCTCGGCCGCCCTGTCGCCCGCTTGCAGATGATACAGCCCAAAACCCACATATCGCCATCCGGCACTGTCCGGAGTGATGTCATGTACCTTGCCACGGGTTCCCTTAGGCTTCTTCAGCAGGTCTGCCATTCTTGTTCTCCTTATTGGGCGGGCCTAAACGGCCCGCCTGTTTCGCCCTCAGGCCGCTTGTCGTGCTTGCAGGGCCGAAAGCGCCTCGGACAGTCGGGCCTCGGCCCACCCTTCCGATACGGCCCGGTGCAATATGTCGGCCTGGCTTTCAGGCGCATTGCCACCAATCGGCGGGTCGGTGTCCAGATTGGTCGGGAACGGATAGCCCTCAGCCGTTGCGGCAATCGCCGCATTCAGCTCTGCCGCACTCAGCGCCCCCCGTTGTTTCAGGGCGACCAGCGACGGAAACACCGCCTGCGACATGGACTGCCGGTCAACCATCTCCATCGCACGACCGAAGGCAGACGAGACCTGCAACAGGTTCGCCATCCGCTGAATATCCGCACTGCTGTTTTCCCCGGCAGCGTGGAACAGCGCCGGATTGAAGAAAACGGCATCCCCCTTTTCAAGAGGCAACTGAATGTAGTTCTCTTCGAAAAACGCCCGGTGTGCCGCATCGTGAAAGGCCAGATATCCCGGCGCATAAAGCTGCGAAAAGGGCAACAATTTGGTTGGACCGCTTTCCACGGGCATATCGCAATGCGCAACCGCCCCCTGCAAGGTCAGCGAAGCCGTCACCAGATGGGCATGGGCCGGATACCGGGCGGCGCTGTCGGCGGTCTGGAAGCCCAGATGGTAATCCCGATGCGCCTGCTGTGCCTTGCCGCCGGGGCGCACCTGATTGATCTGCGTGGTCACTTGATAGTTCGGCCCCAGCCACGCCTCGCAAGCCGCTGCAATGGCCACATTCCCGAAATAGAGCGCAAAGCCCTCGGGATCGCGCAAGCACTGTTTCTGTAACGCGTTCCATATCCGGTCATTCGCGCCCGAGGCTGCAAAGTGGTCGCCTTCCCCGGCCCCGCCCTGACGTTCTTCCTCGATGATCTGATGGAACACAGCGGTCGCACGGTCGATCACGGACGTATCCGCAAATGCGCCTTTTAGAACGATCACGCCCGCCGACTTGTCCAGCACATACGCCCATTCCGCCAGCAGCGCTTTTCTTTGATCAGCCTTCTCCAACACCGGGCGCAGCGCATGCATATCATAGATCGGAACGTTCTTTTGCACCGATGCGGCATGAGGCACCGCACCGGCTGTCAGGTTTTGCGAGGTCAACACCTTGAACTCATCCAGATCGCAGGATTCCCGGTCAAAATAGCCGACATATCCAAGGTCTTGATGTACCATGACAAACTCCTCTTTCATGGCTTCGGTGTTGCCCCGAGGGGCGGTGATTAAACGGTGATCTCCAACCCTGCCTTGCCGCAAACCTCGACGATATGGTCATAGCCCAGCTTGGAGTACTCATAGGGCGGCGCCTTGGCGGGGTCCTGCTCGGCCTCGACCACGATCCAGCCGGTGTAATCCATTGCTTTCAACGCGTTGGCTACGGCCTGAAAGTCGATGCACCCATCACCCGGCACGGTGAACGCGCCGGCGATCACCGCATCCAGAAAGCTGCGATTGTTCTCGCGCGTGTCCTGCACGATGTCCGGGCGGATGTCCTTGAAGTGGACATGGTGCACCCGGTCGCCCCAACGGTTCAGCGTGGCCATCACATCGCCACCGCCAAATAGCAGATGGCCCGTATCGAAACACAGCTTAAGTTCGGGGCCTGAACCCTGCATCAGCCAGTTCACCTCATCTTCGCTTTCGATGATCGTGCCCATGTGATGGTGATAGGCCATCGGCATACCCTGATCTGCCATCCATTTGGCAAGCTCGGTCAGCTTGGCCGCATAGGCCAGAACCTCGTCTTTGGACAGCTTCGGGCGGTCATTGACCGGCGTTCCGATCTGCCCCTGGACGGTATTGGAACACTCGGCGTAAACGATGCAGGGGCTGTTCAGCGCAACAAACTGTTCGACCTGTTCACGCACGACAGCGATTTCGGCGTCCAGGTCATTGACCAGAGTACTGCCCGAGCACCAGCCGCCACACAACGCGATGTCATTGGCCTCCAGATAGGCGCGCAACCCTTCGGTGTCGCCGGGCATCCGCTGGCCCCGTTCAACACCGGTATAGCCGATCTCGCGCGCTTCTTTCAGCGCCTGCTCCATCGTGTAAGCTGCGGTCAGGTCCGGCAGATCGTCATTCTGCCAGGCAATCGGAGAGATACCGATCTTCACGCTCATTTCGTGTTTCTTTCCTTGATGGCGACCTCATAGGCCGCACGTTTTTCGTTTACTTCCGGACGGATGCTGACCTCGGGCACCGCCACTTCCCACCACGTTCCGCCATATTCGGTCGATGGGTAGGGATCGGTGTCGATCACCACCACATAGGGGCCTTTGATGTCACTTCGCTTGGCCAGTGCCTCCTCAAGCTCGGTGATCGAGCTGACCTTGAGCGCGGTCGCCCCCATGGCTTCGGCATGTTTGGCAAAGTCGATCACCGAATTTTCGCCGCCGACCGCGTGATCCAGCAGGTTGTTAAACTCGGCCCCGCCGGTTCCCATCTGCAAACGGTTGATGCAGCCAAAGCCGCGATTGTCGGTGACCACAACGGTGAACGAAATCCCCATCATCGCCGCCGTCGCCATTTCCGAGTTCGCCATCATGTAAGTGCCGTCGCCGGTAAAGCAGATCACGTCGCGGTCGGGCTGGGCCATCTTGATGCCCATCGCACCGGCGATCTCATACCCCATGCAGCTGAAGCCATATTCCATATGATAGGCACCGGGGCGCGGTGCCTTCCACAGCTTGTGCAACTCACCCGGCATCGTGCCCGCGGCACACATGGCAACGGTGTTTTCATTGGCCACCCGCTGCACGGCACCAATCACCTGCATATCCGTGGGCAGCGCATTGCTGTCTGCGGGCGCGTCGGTCAATGCGTCGACCTTGGCAAACCATTCGGGTTTCAGCGTTGCAGGCATATCAGGCGCGCGGTAACCGCCCAACGCGTCGCTCAGGTCACCCAGCCCAACGCGGGCGTCAGCCTGCAGCGGCATCGCGCCGTGCTTTGCCGCGTCATAGGCGGCGGTGTTCAGGCTGATCAACTCCCGCTCGGGGTTTGCGAACAATCCCCAAGACCCGGTGGTGAAATCCTGAAACCGGGTGCCGACGCCCAGCACCAGATCCGCCTCGGCGCAGATATCGTTGGCAGGCTCACCGCCGGTGACGCCAATCGGACCAAGGTTCAGGGGGTGATCCCAGGCCAGCGCGGATTTTCCCGCCTGCGTCTCGGCCACCGGCACGTTGTGCGCTTCGGCAAAGCGCTGCAACGCGGCGGTCGCGTCCGAATAATGTACGCCACCCCCGGCCACGATCACAGGGCGCCTGGCTGCCTTGATTGCGGCCACGGCCCGTGCCAATTCACCTTCATCCGGACGAATGCGGCGCTGATACCAGACGCGCGGCTCAAAAAAGCTAACGGGATAGTCATAAGCCTCGGCCTGCACGTCCTGACAAAAGGCCAGCGTCACCGGACCGCAATCCGCCGGGTCCGTCATGGTGCGGAAGGCACGCGGCAGCGCCGTCAACAGGTGCTCCGGCCGGGTGATGCGGTCGAAATAGCGGCTGACCGGTCTGAAACAGTCATTCGCACTAATAGTTCCGTCCGAGAACACTTCGGGTTGCTGCAAAACCGGGTCGGGTCCACGCGTGGCGAACACGTCACCGGGCAGCAACAAAACCGGCAGGCGGTTCACATGGGCCAGCGCAGCAGCGGTAACCATGTTGGTGGCCCCCGGCCCGATGGACGAGGTGACCGCCATCGCCCGCCTGCGCCCCAACTGCTTGGCATAGGCAATCGCACAATGTGCCATCGTTTGTTCGTTATGACCGCGATAGGTGGGCAGGCTGTCTTTCACACCGTGCAGCGCCTCGCCCAAACCAGCCACATTGCCATGGCCGAAAATCGCCCAGACACCTGCGATAAAGGGCTCTCCGGCCTCGTTCATCTGCGCGCCCAGATAGCGCACCAGAGCTTGCGCCGCGGTCAGTCGGACTGTCTTGCTCATCATGATCCCTTTCAACTCAGCTCCGCCTTTGGCGGCCTGCGGGTTTTCTCATTTGCGAAGGTGCCAGCTTTTGTATCAAAGCCTGAAAAAAGTGGGGCGTCACGTGCCACCGCCCGATGGATGCCCCATTGGGGCATCCAAATTCTGTACTCTAAACCGTGCCGCCCAGCGATCCCTCAAGCTCGGCCATTTCCTGACCGCCCGCCATCAGGTCCTGCAACTGCTCTGGCGTGATCTCGCCACGCGTTGCTGTGCCCAGCGTCTTGCCCCGGTTCAAAACGGTGAACCTGTCGCCCACCGCCAGCGCGTGACGCACGTTGTGGCTGATGAACACCACGCCAACGCCCTGACTGCGCACCTTGTCGATGGTGGCCAGCACGTTCGAGGTCTGGCGCACACCCAGGGCCGAGGTCGGTTCGTCCAGGATCAGGATCTTGGCACCAAAGTACACGGCGCGGGCAATGGCGACGGTCTGCCGTTCCCCCCCAGACAGGGTGCCAACCGCCTGATCCGGCCCGCGCAGGTTGATGCCCATCTTGCGCATCTCTTCCATGCAGACCTCATTCGCGTGTTCGACATCGAACCGCTTCAGCAAACCCTTACCCTTGGTCGGCTCGCGCCCCATGAAGAAGTTGCGCGTGACGCTCATCAGCGGGATCATCGCCAGATCCTGGAACACGGTCGCAATGCCTGCCTCCATCGCATCCCGCGGAGTGTCAAAATGCAACGGCTTACCCTCGAAAAAGATCTCGCCCTTGGTGGGTTTATGTACCCCGGACATGGTCTTGATGAAGGTCGACTTGCCCGCGCCGTTATCGCCCAGCAGGCAGTGGCATTCACCCGGTTTGACGTCGAAACTGACGCCCGCCAATGCGATGATGTTGCCAAAGTGCTTCTCGATATCCTTCATTTCCACGATGGGGGCCTGGTCGCCTGCCGCATCGCCATGGTGGAACTTGGTATCTTCGGTCATATCAGCGCTCCCCGGTTACGCGTTTGCGGATCGCGTTGTTGAACAGAACGGCAATCAGCAGCATCGCGCCCAGGAACACCTGGAACCAGTCCTGATCGAAATCCGTATAGGTCAGTCCGATGACAACCATGCCAAAGATGATCGAACCAAAGAACGCCCCGATGGCCGAGCCATATCCGCCCGTCAGCAGACAGCCCCCGATCACGGCAGCGATGATCGCCTCGAATTCTTTCTGGAAACCACGCCGTGCGTCGGTCGAGCCCGCGTCGATCACCGTAATGATGGCCACCAGTGCAGCGCAACAGGCGGTCAGCATGAACAGAGACACCTTGATCTTGCTCACGGGAACACCGGAATTCGATGCCGCAGTGCTGTCACCGCCCGCCGCGAAAATCCAGTTCCCCGCCGGGGTTCGCAGCAACACATAGGTGGCGGCCAATGCCAGCACGATGAACCACAGGATTTCGACCGGGACGCCGGGTACCTTGGGTGCTCCGCTTTTGAAGGTATCAATCATGCCGTTGGCCGCCAGCCAGGCAAACAGGCTGCCAAAGGCTTCGCCCGAAAAGAACGGCGCCAGCCAGTCGTTTTCGACCACGTCACGCACACCGCGCAACTGGGTCGACCCTCCGGTCGCCGCCTTGAGGCCAACCAACGACAGACCGCGCAGAATAAACAGGAAAGCCAGCGTCACGATAAAGGACGGCAGGCCGGATCTTATGACGATATTGCCGTTCACTGCCCCGACAAATGCCGCGAATACAAATGTCATGGGGATCGCAATGATCAGTGGCAACTGCCATGTCACCACACAGACGCCGAAAAACAGGCCCGCAAACGCCACCATGGAACCGATGGACAAATCAAACTCGCCGCCGATCATCAGAAGGGCCGCACCGATTGCCAGAATGCCCAGCTGTGCCGCAGGTGTCATGAAGTTCATGACCCCGGCCAGGGTAAACATCGAATCGTCTGCTGTGATGGCAAAGAAGATGACCACCAGAACGACACCGGCCATCGCACCGAGTTCGGGCCGTTTCATGAGCTTGGTCATGAAAGGTTCTTTCTTGACCCTTTCGTCCCCGGCGATTTGCGCTGAGTCACTCATCGTTTCCTCCCACTTGGATGGGAACGGCGCCACCGCGCCGCCCCGTTTTGTTCAGGTTGCGGTGTGGATCAGCGGATGCCCTGCGCGGACAGCTCGATCACCTGCGCGGCCTTATCCTGAGTGATCAGGTTCGGACCCGAAGGAACGTTACCGCCGGGCATCAGGCCGTATTTGGCGTGCAGGCCCATGAAGTTCACCGACAGGTACCCTTGCAGATACTGCTGCTGGTCGATGGCAAAGGCCGCGTCACCATCCGCAATCGATTGCAGGAAGTTGGCCGACAGGTCGAAGGACGCAACATTCACGTCACGACCCGATGCTTTGACAGCGGCAACAGTCGGCTCACCGGCCGAGCTTGCACCCAGCGCCATAACCGTATCGACGGCTTCGTTAGCAGCCAGAGCAGCCGAGACTTTCGACTCGATTTCCGACGGATCGTTCGAGGTCGGCAGAACTTCGACATTACCGCCAAAGCCTTCCGCGAAACCTGCACAACGCAGGTCCAGCGCAACGTTGCCCACTTCGTGGTTCACACAGATCGCGGTTTTGCCCCCCATCGAAGCCAGTTGTTCGCCCGCAGCTTTCCCGGCGTCAAACTCGTCCTGACCCACGTGCAGCAACGCACCCAGCTGTTTCGACACATCCGACCCCGAGTTGATCGAGATCACCGGGATGCCTGCGGCAACGGCGCGTTCGATCGACGGGCCAAGCGCATCCGCATCCGGGATCGAAACGATCAGGCCATCGGGCTCCTGGTTCACGGCAGCGTCGATCAGCTGCGACATGGCCACCATGTCGAAAGTTTCCGGAGCGCGGTATTCCACATTCACTCCGACATCCTTGCCAGCCTGTTCTACACCGTTCTTCACGACGTTCCAGAATGCGTCATTGGCCTGGCCATGCGATACGACCACGATGTCCTGCGCAAGAGCGGGCGTCGCCAGGGCCAGTGCCCCTGCGGCAAGTGCACCTTTAACGAATTTCTTCATTTCAGTTTCCTCCCATTGGTTCAGTCTGATCTTCTGTTGGGGTACCGGCCCCAATCATCCGGCTGTGCCGAATCTCAGTGGCTGCGGCTCAGGGCCGAGCTGTCGTTAGTTTGAAGAATTTTGGTCATTTTGCAACCGGTTTCAAAATTTCCTCCATCCGGACGGGCATTCCCGTCTGCGCTGACAGGGTCGCGGCCTCGGCCATCGCCAGCGCTGCCACACCATCCTGCAACGTGACGGGAACGTCGGAACCGCCGCCGACAGCATCAACAAATGCGGCCCATTCCACGCGGTAGGCCGGCATGTAGCGTTCCAGAAAGAAATAAGTCGGCTTCGCGCCCACAACGCCATCCGCCGTCGATTTCACGACGGTGTTTTCCAGCATGTTATGCGCCTGCAACAACCCTTCCGAGCCCAGCAACTCGACCCGCTGGTCATACCCATAGGCCGCCCGGCGCGAGTTCTTGATGACCGCAATCCGGCCGTCTGCGTAAGTCATTGTGACCACGGCCGTGTCCACATCGCCTGCTGCGCCGATCTCTGCATCCACAAGCGACGATCCCACCGCTGTGACGGTCTGGGGCACATCCCCCATCAGAAAGTTCGCCATGTCGAAATCGTGGATCATCATGTCCCGAAACAGTCCTCCGGACACTTTTACGTAGCTGACCGGTGGCGGGGCCGGGTCAAATGACGTGATCGACAACAGTTCGGCCTTGCCGATTTCACCTGCGTCCAAACCGGCCTTCAAAGCCGCAAAATTAGGATCGAACCGCCGGTTAAACCCGATCATGACAGGTTTGCCGCGCCCCGCTACGGCGCTCAGACAGTCCTGTGCCCTCTGAAGGCTCAGATCGACGGGCTTTTCGCACAGAACGGCTTTGCCAGCGCCCGTGGCCGCCTCGATCAGGTCGGAATGCGTATCCGTCGGCGTTGCAATCAGAACCGCGTCAATTTCGGGATCAGCGATAATTTCTTCTGAACTGCGTGCCTCGGCCCCATATTCATCCGCGAGGCTGTTCGCCGCCTCGGGCAGCGCATCGGATATCGCACACAGCCTGCTCCCCGGATGGGAAGATATGGCCTGCGCATGAACGCGCCCAATACGCCCGGCACCCAGCAATCCGACCCTCAACATGCAGCTCTCCCGAATCTTGTTGTTGTGCGTAACAATGATTTTCTTTGCAACCGGTTGCAATATATTTTTTGCATCACCCCCGGATTTGCCAGCGGCTTCTACAGCCTCAACACGAATACCGCGCAAAAACCCGGTCTGATCTCAACAGGATTGCACTACCTGACACGCATATTTCCGCGCAAATGCCAACCTACGGGAATCCCCCAATATCGCCGCACGGTGAATCACGTTAGATTGTACGTAAGGAACACATACTACCACTCTGTGACCCCCTTAGAGGGGCTGGCATGACCCCCTCGTCCAGCCCCTCATACCACACCAAACAGCCACAAGATCACGACGCGCCGACCAAAGCAGGCGCATGTCCGGTATAGATCTGGTTTGCAAATGGCGATCCCTGAAGGACTCGAACCCTCAACCTGCTGATTAGAAGTCAGCTGCTCTATCCAGTTGAGCTAAGGGACCGCTGCGCCCTTCTTGCGGTTTTTACCCGCGGGGTTCAAGAGGCAAGCGCATGAATGCGCTGTTGGGATCATCAACATATCCAAAGATAGGCCCGCAATAGGAATATCCCAGCGACTCATACAGCTTGCGGGCGGCATCATATTCGCGAAGATGGCTCGCCCCGGTCTCAAGAACCAAAGCCTCGCACCCCTCTGCGCCGGCCTGTTCAGCCAGATGCACCATCAGCACGCGCGCCAGCCCGCGCCCTCTTGCCTGCGCCAGAATATGCACTGATTTTACTTCGGCGGTTCCATCGGGCAGCGCTTTCAGCGCACCGCATCCCAATGGCTGCTGTCCGTCAAAAATGGCCCAGAACCGCACCCCCGGCCCGGCCAAGGCTTCAGCATCCATCGTGTGGTTGCTTTCCGCGGGTCCCGCGGTTTCACCATGGGCAAAATGCGCATCGACAATCGGGCGCAATACGTCCGATGTCGGGTCAGCCTCTCGGATTTCGATCATTCAGTGCGTCCAGGGGCCGCGCCGGTCGGTTGCGAAATTCTCGCCATAGCCCCGCGCGCGCAGATTGGGCTTGCGCTTGTGCGGCTCGCTGACCTGCGCATCGATACCGTGGGCCTTGGCATAATCCAGCGCCTCTTCCCGCGTGTCGAACTTCAGGCGTACCTGAGCCTGCGTGTCACTGGACGACGTCCAGCCCATCAGCGGATCAACCTCGCGCGCCGAGGCCGGGGCGTATTCCAGAACCCATTTGCGGGTCTTGGCCATCCCCGAGGTCATCGCATTTCTTGCGGGCTGGTAGATCCGTGCGCGCATGTCGCCTCTCCGTACTCACTTGGCTGAGCCCGTTTATGCGTCAGAGCGCGCCCGGGGGCAAGATTGCAATTGTCGCGGCCCTCGCCTGCGAACTCATGCCAGAAACTGTCATCAGGTCGGAATAGGGTCTCGCCAAACAAACCCAAGAACATCACACCGTCTCACCCGTCGCACGGCCTCAGACCGCATAGCGGGCAATGAATCCGGATCGGCCCTTGCAGTTGGACAAAATAAGAACAAATGTAAGGGCCTGACGCCTGGAGCCTACCAATGCCTTACGCCCATTCCGACAAGACCCAACTGACCACCGAAGACGTGCGCGCGCGTCTGAAACTGGAAGGCGGCAAGCAATTCGTGATGCATACCGAATTCAATCCGGCGGGCGATCAGCCCACGGCGATCAAGGAACTGGCGGGCGGCGTGCTGGACGGGGAACGCGATCAGGTGCTGCTGGGCGCGACCGGGACGGGCAAGACCTTCACCATGGCCAAGGTGATTGAAGAAACCCAGCGTCCGGCCATCATCCTCGCCCCCAACAAGACATTGGCGGCGCAGCTATATGGTGAGTTCAAGGGCTTCTTCCCCGAAAACTCGGTGGAATATTTCGTGTCCTATTACGACTATTACCAACCCGAAGCCTATGTGCCGCGCTCTGACACCTACATAGAAAAAGAATCCCAGATCAACGAACAGATCGACCGGATGCGCCACTCGGCCACGCGGGCGTTGCTGGAACGCGATGACGTGATCATCGTCGCCTCGGTCAGCTGCATCTACGGTATCGGCTCGGTCGAAACCTACGGGGCGATGACGCAGGATCTGAAGGTCGGTCACGAATACGACCAGCGGCAGGTGATGGCCGATCTGGTGGCCCAGCAATACCGCCGCAACGATCAGGGGTTTCAGCGCGGCTCATTCCGGGTGCGGGGCGACAGCTTGGAAATCTGGCCCGCCCACCTCGAAGACCGCGCCTGGAAACTGTCCTTCTTCGGCGAGGAACTGGAACAGGTCACCGAATTCGACCCGCTGACCGGTGAAAAGACCGACACGATGGACCATATCCGGGTCTATGCGAATTCCCACTACGTGACGCCGAAACCGACGATGCAGCAGGCGATCATCGGGATCAAAAAAGAACTGCGGATGCGCCTCGACCAGCTGGTCGGCGAAGGCAAACTGCTCGAGGCGCAGCGGCTGGAACAGCGCACCAATTTCGATCTGGAAATGCTCGAGGCCACCGGCGTCTGCAACGGGATCGAGAACTATTCGCGCTATCTGACCGGCCGCGCTCCGGGCGAACCGCCCCCGACCCTGTTCGAATTCATCCCCGACAACGCCATTGTCTTTGCCGACGAATCCCATGTCAGCGTGCCGCAGATCGGCGGCATGTACCGGGGCGACTACCGGCGCAAGTTCACGCTGGCCGAACACGGGTTCCGCCTGCCGTCCTGCATGGACAACCGGCCCCTGAAGTTCGAGGAATGGGATGCCATGCGCCCGCAATCCGTCTTCGTCTCGGCCACCCCCGCCGCGTGGGAGCTCGACCAGACCGGCGGCGTCTTCACCGAACAGGTGATCCGCCCCACCGGCCTGCTGGACCCGCAGGTCGAAATCCGCCCGGTGTCGATGCAGGTCGACGACCTGCTGGACGAGGTGCGCAAGGTCGCCGCCGATGGCTATCGCACGCTGGTCACGACGCTGACCAAACGCATGGCCGAGGATCTGACCGAATACCTGCACGAACAGGGTATCAAGGTGCGCTACATGCATTCCGATATCGACACGCTGGAACGGATCGAGATTTTGCGCGACCTGCGTCTGGGCGCGTTCGACGTGCTGGTCGGCATCAACCTGCTGCGTGAAGGGCTCGACATTCCCGAATGCGGGCTGGTCGCCATTCTGGATGCTGACAAGGAAGGCTTTTTGCGGTCCGAGACCTCGCTGGTTCAGACCATCGGCCGCGCCGCGCGCAACGCCGAAGGCCGGGTGATCATGTATGCCGACAAGATCACCGGTTCGATGGAACGCGCGCTGGCCGAAACCGACCGCCGCCGCGCCAAGCAGATGGCCTATAACGAGGAACACGGTATCACGCCCGCGACCGTGAAAAAGAATGTCGAGGATGTTCTGGCCGGGCTTTATGAGGGCGACGTGGACATGAACCGCGTCACCGCCACCATCGACAAACCGATGCACGGCGCCAACCTCGAGGCGCACCTGAACGGGCTGCGCGACCAGATGCGCAAAGCCGCCGAGAATCTGGAATTCGAAGAGGCCGCCAACATCCGGGATGAAATCAAGCGCCTGGAAGCGGTCGATCTGGCCATCGCCGACGACCCCATGGCCCGCCAATGGGCGGTCGAGAAAGCCTCGGAGGACGCGGTCAAATCGCGCGGGCGATCAACGGCTGGACGGCCGGGGCAGCGGGGTGGGAATGTGAAGCGGCGGAAGCGGTAGCCTTACACACAACTGACGGTTGCAATTTGCCTCAAAGCAGGAAATCTATCTTCTTAGACAATCGGTTTAGGAAAGTTTTTTGATCACGCTTCTTATTGCAGTTGGACTGCTCGGAACAATTTCACTCCTAGCAATGGTTTGGGTATGGGTAAGTGTGCTCGCAGGATGGCGCGAAGCGTCGCCCGGCAGAAGTATATCAATGCTATGGTTCGTGCTCCTTTTGATGATCATCTGGGGACTTGGAGTAGATTCGAGCTTTAGCGGCTTACGAATGCTGGCGCTAGCTGTATGGCCCGCCTCAATCCTATTTTTACTGGGAGATGCTTTAACCGCGAGACTTTTTGTTTTTTTCTTTGCGGCGTTGATTTTACTGTTTTTGGTGGCCGCAGCCGCTGCGATCATGCCGGGCAAGGCAAAAATACCGACTATTATTGTTGGCGCAATGCTTACAGTGATAGGTCCGGTCGCGTTGCAAAACCTGCAAGTGCAATGGCAAATGAAAAGATACGCGAAAGCATCCGAGTTACGCATCATAGAACGTTCGTCTTTGTTCAAGTCCATTCGAGATCGCTCCGACGGTTACCAGTCCCCACATGGCGTCGCGTGTAACAGCGAGAATTGGCCGTTTCTTTGGAGTTATCGGCACAGAGACTGGATCGCACTGCCGTCCAACACCCGTTACGGCGGTGATACTAAGGAAAGAGTTATGAGCGTTTGCCTGAGTAGGTAAGTCACATCCCACACTCCACCCTTGCAGCCCAGCGCGCACTCCTCCACGTTTGAATTCACAAATTGTGTTTCCAAGCGGTTGCCATGACGAACCCGAACACCCTGGCCAGACCACATGAGGTCCAAATCGCTGTTCTCTCCAAATAAAAGAAAGGGCGGGTCTATCCCCGCCCTAACCGCTACCCCTTATCCCAATGGGCAATCACGTCGTACCCAACCGGCGTCGGTGGGCCTTCCATGAATTCGGCGAAATGGCCCCACAACTCGGCCACTTTGGGTGCGTTTGCGTTCGAGGTCGCCTCGCTTTCGACCACCGAGATCACATAGCCTGAACCATCCTCGTTCATCACGTTGGTAAAGCTGTGCATGCCGGGCATACCCATGATGTCGGATTTCAATTCATTCATCTTCGCCGTCGCCGCCTCGCGCGTACCGGGCTTCATTTTGTATTGGGTAATTCGTGCAAACATCGCTTTCCTCCGTCGTCTGGCAAAATTGCCATGTAACACGGCCGGAACGGCCCCGCCGCGCGTACTCTAGCACGGCAGTCCGAAATCTCGCATTGATACCGGCGATTTGCGCCGATTTTCAACCATACACCGCACTGCATCCGGGTGGCTGTCCCTTCAGGGTTGCAGCCTCGCCCCCAGTGCGGTTGTTTTTGCACCGATGGATGCTTGATCCCAATCAATGTCGAAACGCGAATGCGTCGGCAAAGTGGGTCCCATGCAAACACAGAACCCAACCGGAATTGACGCCTACAAACCAGCCCAGATCGCCGAGCTGGTTGAAACAGCTGGCGTTGCCAAGGCACATCTCACGGTCGGTCAGACGCTGACTCTGGCGATACTCGCGGGTGTGTTCATCGGTTTCGGCGGGGCCGCCTTCACCATGGTCATGACCGGTGTTGACGCGGGGTTTGGACCGGCCCGGTTTCTGGGTGGCGTCGTGTTCTCGCTGGGCCTGATCCTTGTGATCGTCGGCGGGGCCGAGCTGTTCACCGGAAACGCCCTGATGACCATCGCGGCGGTGGATCGGAAAATCTCGCCGCGCGCCCTGCTGCGCAACTGGGGCCTCGTGTACCTTGGGAATTTGGTCGGATCTATCGCGCTGGCTCTGGCCGTCGCTGCAACCGGCTTGCTGGACGGGCCCATGGGGGCCACCGCATCAGCAATCGCAAATGGCAAGGCCGACCTCTCAGCCACCCAGGCGTTTGCGCGCAGCGTTCTGTGCAACGCGTTGGTCTGCCTTGCCGTCTGGCTGAGCTTTGCGGCCAGAACAGCTGCGGGCAAGATCATGTCGGTACTCTGGCCCATTGCGGCGTTTGTCCTGTTGGGGCTCGAGCATTCCGTCGCCAACATGTACCTGCTGCCGCAGGGCGCGCTTGCCGGTGCCGATTTCGGTTTGGGCGCGGCCATGGGCAACCTCTTCTGGGTCACGATCGGCAATATTGTCGGTGGCGCAGGCGGCGTCGCGCTTGCCTATCGCTTTGCCTATCTGCGCAATACGCCCGGCTGAGCACGCGGTTTATCAGGTTTTGGGCAGGGAGATCCCCACACTCCACCCTTGCACCCCGCCCCACCCTCCTCCACGTTTGAAATCACAAATTGTGATTCCAAACGGCTGCCATGACGAACCCGAAAAACCTGCCCAGCGCGCATGAGGTGCAAAACGCCATTCACAGGGTGCGCGGCACCCGTGTGGTGCTGGCCGAGGATCTGGCGCAGTTCTACGGAAAATCCGTCAGTGCCTTCAATCAGGCCGTCTCGCGAAACACCGACCTGTTCGAAGGCTACCGCTTTCAGCTGACCGATGCCGAGGTTGCCGATTTGCAATCACAGAATGTGATATCAAAACCCAAAGGCCGCGGCGGGCGGAGGGTCAACCCGTGGGTCTATACCGATTACGGCGTGGCCATCGCCTCGGCCCTGTTCAAGGACCCGCGCGCGATCAAGATCACGCGGATGATCACCGAAGCCTTTGTCGATGGCGCGAACGCCCTGGCCGAAACTCCACGCAACCTGCCGGAAATCCTGCCCCCCGAACAGACTCCCGCCCCGCTGCTGCCCAATGGCGACCAACTGCGTGAACTGGCTGAAAACATCCTCGATTCCGGCCAGCAGAGCCTTGTCGATTACATCGCCAACCCAACCACCAAGCGCCAACAGGCCGTGGCGGTGATCATGAAGACGCTGGCCGAAACCGCCGGGGAAGAGGTCCGCACTCAACAGGAACGCCTGCGCCTGCGTATCGCCGAACGGCTGGCCACCGGCGATTATGCCAGTGACGACGATCGCAAAGGGTTGTTGGAATTGCTACAGGCGATGAAAGGCTAGCCCCTTCCCGCCCCCCGAAAATCAGGGGCGCACGAACTTGGCGCTTCCCACCGACCGTTCGCGCGGCTTTGGCTGGTCCTGCGCCTGCACGGTGGTCGCGCGTGGCAGCTCCAGCTCGGCATACCCGCAGGCCACCCCGTCACCATCCGGGTCGTTGCGCTCATGATATCCCGGCTGCCCAGCGCGGAACGGACCGATCCCCATGGCCTGTGTCGCATCACACCCCGCCAGCGCGATCAGGTGGATCACCGCCTCGTCCCGCTCATAGCCCGAGGTGCGCAGAAAGACGCCCGTGGCAATCAGCACGGTCGTCAGCGGCAGCAGCAGAACCACGATCAGGATCCGCAGCGGGGACAGCGCCTGCCGCCGCGCCGCCTCGGCGCGCTGGTGTCGTCTGGCCGAGCGCGGGTTCAGATCAGGTGCTTCCTGCGTTGGTTTCTTGAACAACATGCCCCGACCCATAAGAGCAATATGTGGCAAAGCCGAGGCAGCACAGTTCCACCGGGTTCAAAAAATCTGGCCCGGCCCGAAACCACCGCCAGCACAGGCACAATTTTGCTTACTGCCAGTGATGTCCGACCGTTACCGGACCACATGCACCGCGCAAGGGGCGTGGCGCACGATATGGAACGCGGTTGACCCCAGCAGCAGATCCTGCATCCCCGGCCGGTGCGAGGCCACGATGATCAGGTCCGGGTGATGCGCCTCGGCCCAATCCAGAATGGTCCGGCCGGAATGCCCTTCGACCACCACGCCCGTGGCATTCGGCAATTGCGACGCCAGCGTATCAAGCTCTGACTGAATCGCCTTTCGGGCCTCGGACAGATATTCCGCCGGCATGTACGAGATTGCATAATTCGGAATATGCTCAACCACATGCAGCAATGTGACCTGCGCGTCCGGCGTGGCCAGAACCCGGGCCAGTTTCAACGGCCCGGACGTATCTCTTTCGGCATCGAAAGAGATCGGAACGAGAATGTTGTGATACATAGCATGCGCCTCCGTTTTGCAGACTTACTTTGAAACAGACATGCACCGCAGGCTTTGATTCAGGTCAGGTAGAGCCAAATGTCTCTGCAACGTCATACATGACCGGCTCAAAGCTCTTGCACAGCTCGTTGATCTTGCGGTTGCGGTCGCGCATCTCGGGGGTCCGCAGCATGGCCAGGAAATCCTCGCGACGTTGCCATTGCGAATAGTTGGCAATCCGGGTTTGCGCATCATTCACATGAAGCCCCGCAGAAACAAAGCCGGGCTGCTTCGAGATGAACTCGGAATAGGCGTCGGTCAGCGCTTCCAAAAGGTCCTGACAGGTGCCGGGCGTCATTTCAAACGTGGTGATAACTGTCTGAACACTGGCGTTTTTGGCGATTTTCGGCATCGGGATTCTCCATTTCTTTCCCCAAGCCTAGCACATCAGATTGAAACGTCGCCTATTTCCTTTCCGATGCGCCAATCAGCGCTTTTCTGCGCCCGTTTGTCAGGCGGCTGGCCACCCCGGAATGGGCGGCCAGCCGCTGTTTCAACGCTCCATTCGCATCGTGACCGAGACTTCGCCTTTCAGGTGATCCGGCCAGCGCAGAATAAGGCTGTCGCCACTGACCCCTTGTTCGGTCAGAACATGAGGGGCCGAATAGACAAGGTTGTTGAACACCCCGGTCAGCGACCCGATGACAGTGACCCCGTCGCAGCCACGCGCCTTGCCGCCAAATGGCAATTCTCCGTTTGCCGAAACCGCCCAGATATTCGCAACCGAGTTCTGCTGGCTGCGGACGCGCAGCGGGTTCGAGGATCTCTTGCCAATCCCGTGATAGGTATTGTTCTCGTATGTCACGTTCGAATGCCTGTTATTGTCCAGATCGGCAAAAGACGTATCGACCCGTTCCGCCCGCTCAATCGAACCGCTGGTGGCGCGGAACTTGTTGCCGGTCACCGTCACGCCATTCAGGTAATGGCCAGCGCCATAGGGGCGGATGATGATATAACTGAACCAGGCCGGTGCATCGCTTGAGAAAAAGATATTGTCCGTGATGCTCATCGAACTGAACGAGAAACCACTGGTATAATTCGGCGCCGCATCGCGTTCGTTGGTCCATTCGATAAAGCAGTTGTCGACATAGTTCTCGGCAATGGTCGAGGTGTTGTAGGTGCCGATCATGATCAGCCCCGCGGTACGGACCCCTTGCGGGATGCCGTCGCCCTGGAAGAAATGGTTGCCCAGAACCAAATTGGTGCCACCGCCCAGAACGGCAAAATGCTTGAACCGCACCGCCTGATTGTGACGCAGCTTCACATCGTTCGAGTTGGTGTTCAGCCCGATGGAATTCCGGTCCGTCACGTCAAGCGCTTCTTCTGAGGACAAGAACTGGCAATTGTCGATCAGCAGCCCCTTGCACCCCGTCGCGGTCGAGGTCAGGCCCCGATCCTTCGGGCGACTGATAAAACAGTCTTTCAACGAAAACGTACTGCCCGAGGCCGCCAGACGAATACCGCTGCACCGGCTGTTGCACTGAAACTCGATCTGTTCCATGCCGAATTTCCGCAACGTATCGAAACCGCTGAAATCCAGCAGGTATTTGAACGACTGAAAGGTAAAGGTCTGGGTACCGGCGGCGTCATAGATGGGTGCACTCAGGGTTATCTCACCGGCACCTATGTTTTTCGAGCGCACGTAAACCTCACGCCCGACACCACTGCCTTCAACCAGCGATCCCACGGGAATATTGGCCACATTGGCGACATTGGTCAGGCGTGTCTTGTCCGACGGGTCATAGGTAGCGACAGAGGTGAAGGTTTCGGTGTCCCAGGCGGTACCGCTTTTGACATCGAACTGCCCGTTGCGGATCACGCGGCGCGTGGAAAAGCCGCTTTGCTTGTTGGGAACCGCAGCGGCCATGTCGATCGGCGCGGAAACGGAAATCTTGCGTCCGCCCAGATCCAGCGAGTCATGATCCGAATTGTTCAGCAGAGCCTGAAACGCCTTCTTGAAGGCCAGCTCCTCATCTCCGAACGCCTCGATATATGCGGGCAGATGGAAATCCTTGGTCAGCAACAGCATCTTGTCATCCGGCATGGTGACGGTGCCTTCGAATTCAATCTCCGCATCGATGCTGGTGTTTTCCGCAAGGTGATAGATGCCTTGCGGAACAAAGACCCGGCGGCCACCGGCCGCCTGATCCGCCGCCTCAAACGCAACCGAGTCATCCGTCACACCGTCACCAACGGCACCAAAGTCGCGCACATCGACCAGGCTGATCATCTCGCGCAGAAAGAACCCGGTGACATCGGTGATCTCAAGATCATCGACACGCACCAGCGCGCCGTTGGCCCCTTCGATATCCAGGCCGAAATGCCCGTAAAGGGCAGCCAGCCCCCAGGGCATGTCCACGCCCGGGCGCTGGCCAGTGCCGACAATCGCGGTGATCTCGTGAACGGTGCCATAGCCCGACAGCTGGGTGGCCGGCCCCTGTTCCACAACACCGGCCACATGCACATCACCCGCGCCACCGGCCCAGGCTGCAATGCGCACCGACGGCAACGGGCCGCTGATCGCCTTGACCCGGGCTTTGATCTGCAAATAGCAACCGGGCAGGATCGGCGTCTGCCCCATGTAACGCAGTTGCTGCGTTGTGTTGACCTTCAGGATTTCAAGGCAACCGGCAAAATCCGCATCCGCCGGAACAAACACCCCGGTGCCGGACCCGCCATATGTGGGCGACCCGGGCGTTCCGTCCCCCGCAGACCAGACCGTCAGACCATTCGCGAATTGAGGCGGCATGAACACGATGCCGTCGGTGATTGCCTTGTTCATTGAAAACCCTTTCCCAATCGCGCCGCGCAAATCCGGCGACGCGTTCAAACCCCGTGTTCAGGTCCGCCCCGAACGCGACAGTCTGGATATCGAAAAGGAATTAACCACGGCTCATCTCACCGTGACGGTGGTGTTGCCTCAGGCCGCAGGGTCAGCGGCACCCAACAGTTGCACCCCGTTGATCTTCCAGCCTTCCGTCAGCGGGATCATCTGATAGTCCAGAAGATGCACCCGCCCGTTACCGTCCGTAATCATCACCTTCTGCCACAGCGCGCCGTCAACCTCGCGCAGTTCCAGAAAACGCACATCGGCGGGGCGCCAGACCATGGGATAGCCATTGCGCACCATCGCGCCGAAATTGTCGGGGTTTCGGAACAGACGCTGGATGCTGGGGCTGGCAAAGGTGAAGGCGGTCGCAAAGTCATCCGCCCGGAAGGCCTGTATCTGTGCCGCGATATTGGCCTCGATCTCGGCACTCTGCGCAAATGCGCCCGACGCCAGCCCGGCGCTCAGGGATAATGCAAGCAGTAGTCGACGCATGGGGCCACCTCCTGTTCCAAGGATAGCCCCATGCCGGTTCAGGTCAAATCAGACCAGCTCTCCGGCCAGTGCCTTGTCGATCAGCGCGATGGTCTCGGGCACGCCGTAAAGCGCGATAAAGCCCCCGAAACGCGGCCCTTGCGAGGCCCCCAGCAGCACCTCATAAAGCGCCGAGAACCACCCTTTCATTGGATCAAACCGCTCGCGGCCGATGGCATAGACCACCGATTGCAACGCTTCATCCTCGGTCGGGCCATCATATGCCTCAAGCGCCGCCTTCAGCGCTTCCAGCGCCTCGCGCTCCTGATCCGTCGGCGCGCGATGCTTACGCGTCGGTTTGACGAAATCGTTGAAGTACCGCACGGCGAAACCGGCTGCCTTGTCCAGATCGGGATGGCTCTCTGCCGTTGCCTCGGGCGCATAGCGGCGAATAAAGCCCCACAGCGCCTCCTTGTCTTCGGCACCGGAAACCGATGCCAGATTCAGCAGCATCGCAAAGGGAACGATCAGGGTCGATTCCGGCACGTCGCCGCCGTGGATATGCCAGACCGGGTTGTTCAACTGCGCCTTCAGGTCCTGCCCCGGATAGGCGCGCAGCTGCTGATGATACTCATCATAGGCTTTCGGGATCACGTCGAAATGCATCCGCTTGGCCGTCTTGGGCTTTTGGTACATGAAATAAGCCAGCGACTCGGTCGGCGCATAGGTCAGCCATTCGTCAATCGAGACACCATTGCCCGACGATTTCGAAATCTTCTGTCCGTTCTCGTCCAGAAACAGCTCATAGCTGAAATGCTCGGGCGCGCGGCCACCCAAGGCCCGGCAGATCCCGTCATAGATCTTTTCGTTGGTCGCGTGTTCCTTGCCGTACATCTCGAAATCAACGCCCAGTGCCGCCCAGCGCGCCCCGAAATCCGGCTTCCATTGCAGCTTCACGTTGCCGCCGGTGACGGGAACCGTCCATTCCTTGCCGTCTTCATCATCGAAGGTGACGGTGTAGGTCTCGGCGCAGACCTTTTTCATCGGCACATACAGAACCCGCCCGGTTTCCGGGTGGATCGGTAGGAAGATCGAATAGGTCTGCTGGCGTTCTTCCCGCAGGCTTTTCAACATGATGGCCATCACGTCGTCATAGCGTTCAACCGCACGCTTCAGGATCTCGTCGAACTGGCCCGAGCGATAAAAGTCGCGCGCCGAATAGAACTCGTATTCGAACCCGAAGGTATCAAGGAACCGGCGCAGCATCGCGTTGTTGTGCTCGCCAAAGCTGTCATACTCGCCAAACGGATCAGGAACCGAGGTCAGCGGGCGCTGCAAATGCTCTTCCAACGCCTCGGGGTTCGGCACGTTGCTGGGCACCTTCCGCATCCCGTCCAGATCGTCCGAGAAACAGATCAGCTTGGTCGGGATGTCCGACAGCGCCTCAAAGGCACGCTTGACCATCGTGGTCCGCGCCACCTCGCCGAACGTGCCGATATGCGGCAGGCCCGACGGGCCATATCCGGTTTCAAACAGCACATACCCCTTTTCCGGAGCACCTTTCTGATAGCGTTTAAGCAACCGGCGCGCCTCTTCAAAGGGCCAGGCCTTGGACGACATCGCGGTTTCGCGCAGTTCAGACATTTCAATGTGCTCCATTGGGGAAACGGTCGCGGCTGCACCACGCAACCCGACCGGCCCCTCCTATTGTGCCAGTGCAGCATGAGTCAATGACAGGCAACACTTTTCGCGATCCTGCGGCACCAGATCACTGGCGCCACCCCGCAAGGACTGTCAGTTTTCCCAATAGGCACACGACCCTTCTTCCTCCACGTCCAGGCGCGAAAGCAACTCATGTACAGAATGAAACCCGGTGTTAAGAAAGACCCCGAGCGCAGGTGGGCGCTTCCGGACCGTATATTCTTCGGCAATGGCGCCTGCCACATACTCGCTGGCGTCTATCTGAAGATGTCGCCCCTGCCCGGTTTTTATGCAGAAAGAATTGTCCCTGCCGAAGGGTTTGCCGGAAGCCACATCTACGTCACCAATGGCTTGCTCGCGTTCGATTGCCACGGGTATACGATCCGGAACCGGCTTGTCAGGTATTACACGAACAATTGGGCCGGCGAATATGATGAAGGGTGGAATTGCTGGCTGGAACTGGTGAATTTCGACCTTCTGAGTACCGCAGATCTGAATGCACGCAAGTTTCTTGGCCCCGACCAGTACAGATATGACCCGGTTGAGCGGGCACAGAACTATCTCGCACGGATTGACCACAAAAATGCTTCAGAGAAAACCATGCTCCGGCACCTCCGGGTTATGCCCGACCGGGGTTAAACAGAATTCCTAACCCCCAGAACCTGCTTTTCCGCCTCAAATCACGAGCTAGGTGTTGAACCTCACCGCCCCCCCTCATATCGTGCGCGATCAGAAACACCCAAGCAGGATGCCCCGAATGACCGAGCAAGTTCCCCACCCGATGTCCCCACAGGATTGCCTTGTGGCGATCATGGTTGCGATCTCGGCCTCCGACGAAACCATCCGAACCGCCGAGCTGGTCAAGATCGAGGTCGCCGTGAACATGTTGCCGGTTTTCGCCGGGTACGACATCGACCGGATGCGCCACGTGTCGCAGGTCGTGTTTGACCTGTTCGAACAGGAAGACGGGCTGGATGCGCTGTTCGGCCTGATCCGGGACAACCTGCCCGAACGCCTGAACGAAACCGCCTATGCCCTGGCCTGTGACGTCGCTGCCGCTGACGGAACGCTGGCCGAATCCGAACTGCGCCTGCTGGAAGAAATCCGGTACGAGCTGGACATCGACCGCCTGCACGCGGCCGCGATCGAGCGCGGGGCCCGGGCGCGCCATACTGTCTGACGCCTGCTTCAGGCCGGTTTCAGGTTTCAGCTTCCGTAAAGTGCCCCCCAGCGCTCCAGCAAGGCGCGCTGCAATTTCCGTGATCTGCTGTTCCAGCTGCGTGCACCATCCGGGCGTTCACGCTGCGCGCGTGGGATCGTGGCGCGATGATCCACGTCGGCGGTGAATATCGCGAATGCCAGATCGACCCCGTCCGCAGTTGTCAGGAAACCGCCCAACCCGGATACAAAGTTCAATGTTCCGGTCTTGGCATCAACCTTGATCGGGTGGTTCTTGACGGGCCGCCCGTTCCGGTCGGTCAGTGCAAAAGGTTTCATCAGGGGCCGCAACATCCCCGACTTCTGCGTTGCAACAAGGGCCGCAACCAAATCCGCCGGTACCATGCGAGAGGCATCGCTCAGGCCCGAATGATCGACCATGGCGATCCCGGTCACGCCGAAACGACTGGCGGCCCACCGGTTCATCTCGGCTGCCGATTCCGCCAGGGTGTGCGGGTCAACACCGCGCGCCCTGGTCGCGGCCAGCCCGACCATCTCGGCCGTCAGGTTGGTCGAGTATTTCAGCATCCCGCGCAGGACATGGTCCAAACTGTCGCTGCGATGCACCACAAGATCAACACCCCGCACGCTCTGGTGTGTCACCTGAACACGCTTCAAAACGATCCCGTTCGACCGCGCCAAGGTGCGAAACACATCACCCGCGTACAAAGCGGGCTTGCGCACCGGCAACCAGCGGGCCCCGCCATTGCCCAACGCGCCCTTGGCCACGGTCCAGCGATCCTGCCGCGCGCTTGCCTGATAGGTATAGATCGGCAGGCTGCGATCCTCGACCCGCATGGCCGAGACATCCACCGCAGGCACATAACGCGCGCTGCGGGCATCCATGGTTATGTCATAGCCATTGCCTGCGCGTTTCCATTCAAAATGGACACGATTGAAGTTCAGGGAAATGCCGCTGACAGCCGGGCTATAGCCCACATGATCCGGCTGTTCGGGATCGATGCTGAACACATAAGGCAACGCCCCGTCATAAACCTTGAACGCGCCGCGCACTTCGATAATCCCGGCCTCGCGCAAATTGGCCGCCATCGCGGCCAGCGCATCCGTATCCAGCAGCGGGTCGCCGCCCCCAACCAGAATCAAATCGCCGTGCAGAACGCCGTTCTCGATCCGGCCATCCGCCACCAGGCGGGTCTCGAACCGGTGTTCCGGCCCCAGAACATCCAGCGCATAAAGCGCGGTCATTGCCTTTCCAACGCTGGCCGGGGGCAGACTTGCGCCCTCGCCAAACACTTCCAGTTGCGCCCCGGTCGCCACATCCGCAACCGCAAACACAACTTCGCCTTTCAGGCCTGCTGCGGCCACCAATCGCTCGGCACCGCTTAATATGACCCCACGCGCCTGCGGCCTCAGCGATACAAGCGGTGCCTGCGCAAGGCCCGCTGCCGGGATCAGGGACGCCCCTAATCCCCCCAGAAACAATCGACGTGAAAAACGACCAGCCATAGCCGAATTAAAATCCCACAGATCAAAAGCACACAACCACTGTGTTAGATTATGCGCCCGTTGGGGCTATTCCGGCAACACTTCCGCGCCCCATTCCCCGCGCGTCCGAAGATCGGTCGAACTGACATCGATCATCGGCACGTTCACGAAACACCACGCCGGGGCCTGTGCCTGCCCCAGAAGATGCCGCGCCTGCCCGTCGATCCGGTACTTCGCATAAACCCGCGCCGCAGGCGACATCCGGGCCGAGATCCGCTCGCCCGGCCGCGCCACCACGCCCACCGGCACAGTGTCCATGATCAGCCGCCAGTCTTTCCAGCGATGAAACTGCGCCAGATTATCCGCGCCCATCAGCCAGACAAACCGCACCTGCGGGTAAAGCCGTCTGAGCGCTGTCAGAGTGTCCGCCGTCGCCCGCGTGCCGACCAGCGCCTCGATATCCGTCACATCCACCTTCGGATGCTGCATCACCTGACGCGCCGCCGCCATCCGCCGCGCAATCGGCGCAGGCCCCCGCTCTTTCAACGGATTGCCGGGTGACACCAGCCACCACACCCGATCCAGCCCAAAGGCCTTCATCGCCTCACGCGTTACATGCACATGGCCCCGATGCGGCGGATCGAATGACCCGCCGAACAGCCCAACGACCTGCCCGGGCCGCGCGTATGGGATGTCGTATCGCTCCATACCCTGCTGATGTTCAGAACCGGGCCGCGTTGTCAATCAATCGGTTGCACGGCGTCGCCCAGCGCAACCCGCCCCGGCCTGACAACTTCGGCGCACCATCCCCCATGCCCCCGCACGGCAGAATAGCCGCCCTTGCCCAGCGCCTCTTCCATCCGGCTGCACGGCGCACAGATCACGGTAAAGCGCAAAACGGCCTCACCCACCTGCACCTCGCGCCCCTTGAGCGCGGCAAGATTGATCCCCGAAACCACCAGATTGCGCCGCAGGGTTTCCGGGGCCACGGGTCCCTGCCCCAGATAAGACCCAATCGCCGCCAGATGCTCCTGCTGGATCAAAGAAACCGCCCGCTTGCCCGCACGGCCCCGGTCGCCTTCCAGCCCATCGGCCGAGACCACCGCCTCCCTCACCACCTCCACCCCAACCCGCCGCTCGGGCCGGACGCCTATCCATTCGACACGTCCTGGCTGCGCCCAGCCTGATATCAGTTCCGCCAGTTCCACTACTTCATGCCCCTCATACAGCCCGGCAAACCTAGCCCATGCAGATACGGGACGAAATTCACAAAACCACCAGCTTGCCCCGCCCGCCCCGCTCGGATATCCAGCGTTTCAACCCAATTTCCCGACCCAGAGGACGCGACATGGCCGCCTATCAATATGTCTACCACATGCAGGGTGTCTCCAAGACCTATCCCGGTGGCAAGAAGTGCTTTGAAAACATCCACCTCAGCTTTCTGCCCGGCGTGAAAATCGGTGTTGTCGGCGTCAACGGCGCCGGTAAATCGACGCTGATGAAGATCATGGCCGGCCTCGACACCGACTTCACTGGCGAGGCTTGGGCGGCCGAGGGTGCCAAGGTCGGTTACCTGCCGCAGGAACCGCAATTGGATGAATCGCTCACCGTCCGCGAAAACGTGATGCTGGGCGTCGCGGCGAAAAAGGCCAAAGTTGACCGCTTCAACGAGATCGCCATGGAGATCGCCGAGAATTACTCGGACGAGCTGATGGAGGAAATGACCACCCTGCAGGACGCGATCGACGCGGAAAACCTCTGGGACCTCGACAGCCAGATCGACGTCAGCATGGAGGCGCTGCGCTGCCCGCCGGACGATGCCAACATCGCCAACCTCTCGGGGGGTGAGAAACGCCGCGTGGCGCTCTGCAAGCTGCTGCTCGAAGCGCCCGACATGCTGCTTTTGGACGAACCGACCAACCACCTGGACGCCGAAACCATCGCATGGCTGCAACAGCACCTGATCGACTACAAGGGCACCATCCTGATCGTCACCCACGACCGTTATTTCCTCGATGACATCACCGGCTGGATCCTCGAACTCGACCGGGGTCGCGGCATTCCGTACGAGGGCAACTACTCCGCATGGCTGGAACAAAAGGCCAAACGGCTGGAGCAGGAAGCCCGCGAGGACAAGTCCAAGCAGAAGACCCTGCAACGCGAATTGGAATGGATGCGTCAGGGCCAGAAGGCCCGTCAGGCCAAATCCAAGGCCCGGATCAACGCCTATAACGAGCTGGCCGAACAGTCCGAGCGCGAAAAGCTGACCCGCGCGCAGATCGTCATCCCCAACGGCCAGCGCCTTGGCGGCAAGGTGATCGAGGTCGAGGGCCTGTCGAAACATATGGGCGACAAGCAACTGATCGAAGGGCTGGACTTCGCCCTGCCCCCCGGCGGCATCGTCGGCGTCATCGGCCCCAACGGTGCCGGTAAATCGACGCTCTTCAAGATGCTCACCGGTCAGGAACAGCCCGACAGCGGCACCATCACGCTGGGCGACACGGTCGAGCTGTCTTATGTCGACCAGTCCCGCGACGACCTGAAAGACAACGACACCGTGTGGGAGGCGATCACCGGCGGCGCCGAGATCATCCAGCTGGGCGACGCGCAGGTCAATTCCCGCGCCTATTGCTCGTCCTTCAACTTCAAGGGCGGCGACCAGCAGAAAAAGGTCTCGCTGCTGTCAGGCGGTGAGCGCAACCGCGTCCACATGGCCCGCCTGTTGAAAGAGGGCGGCAACGTCCTGCTGCTTGACGAACCCACAAACGACCTCGACGTCGAAACCCTGCGTGCGCTGGAGGACGCGCTGGTCGATTTCGCTGGCTGCGCCGTCGTCATCTCACACGACCGCTTCTTCCTCGACCGGATTTGCACGCATATTCTGGCGTTCGAGGGCGATGCCCATGTGGAATGGTTCGAGGGCAACTTCGAGGACTACGAAGAGGATAAGAAGCGGCGGTTGGGGCCGGACGCGCTGGAGCCAAAGCGGTTGAAGCATAAGAAGTTTGCGCGGTGAGACTGGATGGGGACCGTATGGCTGAAAAAGCAGAGATGGAGATGTCTTGTTAATGATTAGACTTGCGGCGCGTTGTGTCCAGATTTCTGCTTTCCTGGTTTGCGGTGCAGGTAATGCATTGGCTGAGACTCCAAAGAAGGTTACTACCTTTGCCGCGCCAGCGGATTTCATTCATTTCTTGCATAAGCACGATAGCGAGCAGGGAAAATTCGATTTCACAGACAAATGGGTGGATCCAGAAAAGTCTGATGTGATTGTCGTTTTCATAGAAAATCGAGAAGATATCGATTTTGTTCCGGCAAAACTCTACACTTCATTCCAAACTGTTTTGTCGATGTTTGATGCACATTTTTATGAAATACCAAGCCGTGTCTATGGCGATACGTTAAATTCTGACGTTTACATTGTGTCCGTTTCAAGATTGCAAAACAAGTTGGTAGAAGACGGGTTTTCGATAGAGCAGGCTCAAAAGGGTGCATTTATTTCGTGCTTTGCAGCGGGCTTGGTTGAGGATTTTTATCGCCAAGGAAATCTAAATGCGAACCATCGCAGAATTGGAGACACATGTGGGGAATACCTAGAAAACAAGTAAGCGTAGGTTGAGTGCTCGCTCCCTTCACGCCAACTGGTAGGCCGGGCTTCAGCCCGGCACCACTCGAAACACCCACAGGCGAAAGAAACGCAAAATCAGGAGTTTTTCTTTGTTCTCAAAGATAATTGCGACAGTGTTCATCTCAGCCATTCTTGGATCGTCGGGACAAGCCGAAACAATTCTCGTTCCAGCACTTCCCGACGGGCAAGTCGACGCGACTGCGGTGTTCGAATCCCTGACTATTAATAACAGCGAGCTCGACGGGGACGATCCGAATTTGTATTGGGGTGACGTACTCGGGAAGCGCTTTGGTGCAATCTTCGGCTCGCCTCCGTCTAAACAAATTTTCTCATTAACCATTGGGGTAGAAGAGCTTCCAGAGCCAGTGGTTCACTTGCTCGCGAATATACTAACAGCAAACCATTGCGCCAAAGCTGAGTTCGGTGGAATCAACATAGACTGGGCGGGTACCGCAATTCGTTTCGAAGGTGAACCATTCGACGGTGGGTGGTCAATGAAAACAGCGTGCCGAGACAAACTGGAACTAGATTGAGGAGTGTCAGAAAACGGAAGTTGGTCAGGCAACTGGAAGGCAAGCCTTTGGAAGGGTTTCTCAGAGTCAAACCAGAACGCACTTTGGATCAAGCGTAGGATGGGTGCTTGCACCCATCACCCCTTGCCCGCAGGCCGGGCTTCAGCCCGGCATATCTGCCAGAGGTCACAACAGGTAGATGCGCGAGCTCGGGTGCCGGGCTGAAGCCCGGCCTACGGTTTGTCTTGTTCACATCCATGGTGAACCGCGCCTTGATCGCACCCCACCGCGTGGAATAATCCGCATCCCCCGGCGGCAAGGTCCACACCGCGTGCAGATGATCGGGCAACACCACAAACGCATCACACCAAAACGGACGCTCCCGCTGCGCTTCGGCAAAAGCCGCGCGCAGATGCGTCACCTCGCGGGTCAACAGGTCCGATGACCGGTCGGCCAGCGACACCGTAAAGAAATATCTGACTCCGGGAATGCGGACGCGGCGATAATCACTCATGCGCGCAAGGTGGCGCAGGTATGACTACCAAGTGGTTAACACACACGCCTTTGCAGGCCACTGCCGCAGGTCGGGTGGTCCGCCAACCTTCGGTGTCCCATATCACAGCATTCAAGGATGATTGCAGGTGCAGCGCTTATCCGAACCGGTTGCCACGCAGCCGCCCGACGCCGAACAGCCCTGTCAGCGCCCCAAGCAGCAGCAGCCAACTGGCCGGAAGCGGCACGGCCGAGACGTTCACGTCCACCGGCGTTTCTTCGGACCCGGGCTCATTGCACCACAGCTCACAGAACTCGGGCCCGGATTCCTCCACGACCTCTGTCCGTTCAGTCAGTATCTCGGGCAAATGCTTGGGTCCACCAAGCTCGACAAGACGACGACGTCTTTCATTACGGCGCGGCTTCTCCTTCGCAAAGACAGGTGTCTTCAACTCGTGTTCAACTTCGAACATGTTGTCGAATTTGAACCCGCCTTCACGCGCGCCCGGCTTCGAACCCTCTGTCCCATATGGAACAGTCAGGGCCTGCGCGGCTCCGGCCCAGCACAACAAGGTTATCGTACAGACAACTTTCATATCCGCCCCCACGGCTGCCTGAAAGTATAGCACCGGATCGCAGATTTTCCAAACATAGTGATTAATGAATAATAACCGTCAGTTGTGAGAAGACCCCCCGCTCAATGGGTCAGAACAACACTGGTTCTGAACACGTGCCTACAACGAAAAAGTGTCACTCTCCCGCGCAGGCGTGGCCCGTGGTGACCGCTCCGCATGGCTGACCGGGAAAGTGTGGGTCCGGGTTTTTCACCGCCGTCGCGCGTATCAACAGACAGGGTGGTCAGAGCGCTCGGGACGCTGTCAAACACCGCCAAATCAGCCTGAAACCCATCAGCGGATTCTTGTACATATTGGGCTTTCTGCCCTCTGGCCCCTGTACAATCCGTACAAACCACTCTTGCCACAGGCTTACCTCAATGCCATATGCAAGGTGCTAACGTTTTTCTATTTCGACCTACTGTCTCCTTCTACGGCGCTCAGTCTATCGATCCAGACCTACGACGCCAGGCTGCCGCAACTCCGTGGGCAGCACCAAACAGGAGACACGGATATGCCAGCAGGCACCGTAAAATGGTTCAACACCACCAAAGGCTACGGCTTTATCGCGCCCGAAGATGGCGGCAAGGACATCTTCGTCCACATCTCGTCCGTCGAACGCTCGGGCCTGACCGGTCTGGCCGACAACCAGAAAGTCACGTACGAACTGCGTTCGGGTCGTGACGGCCGCGAAAGCGCCGACAACATCCAGCTTGCATAAGCTATTGAAAGGATGAGGGAAACCCCTCATCCTTTTGTTCAACCGCTGCCGTTTCGGTGGCTGTTTGATCACATCACGGATGCGTGATGCTTGCCCCAGAATTGACCAAATAACATATCATGATGAAACTGGCTCTTAGGTTTCATTGGTCAATTGATGAGGGTTTCGATGTTTACACGCCGAGTTTTTCTGGCCGGAACAGCGGCCACGCTGCTGCCAGGCATCGCCAGTGCAAAGAAAGCGGTCGAGTATGATCCGACACCGCAATTCGTGCGCATCAAAAAGCAGTTTCTGCCCGGGCAGCTGCTGGTCGCCCCCCGTTCATTCTATCTTTACTATGTCACCGAACCACGCAAAGCGATCCGCTATGGCTGCGGCGTCGGCAAGGCAGGTCTGGAATTCACCGGCACCGCTACCATCGATGTGAAGAAGGAATGGCCGACCTGGCGCCCGACCCAAGAGATGATCCAACGCGATCCGGTGGCCTACGCAAAATTCAAGGACAATGACTATGTCCAGCCGGGAGGTGGGGATAACCCTCTCGGCGCGCGCGCGATGTATTTGTTCCAGAACGGTGTCGATACCTATTTCCGAATCCACGGCACGACACAGCCACAAACCATAGGCAGGGCGGTGTCAAACGGGTGTATTCGGATGCTGAATGAACATGTCATCGATCTGTATAACCGGGTCCCCATCGGAACGGTTGTTACGGTCGTCTGATCGCTATCACGGGGATGGCTAACCTTCCCCGCCCGCCTGCGTCACGAGTTGCAGCACGGACGGACCCATTGCGTCGACGATCTTCGCCACCCCTGCCGCATTTGGATGAATGCCGTCCGATTGCATGAAGTGCGATACGGCCGCGGGGTCGCCCTCCGCTGCAAGCCCCTCGAAGAAACTGCTGAAAAACAGGACTTCAAACTCCTGCGCCAGCGCAGGGTACATGCCATCGAATGCCCGCTTGTATTCAGCACCGTAGTTGCCCGGCGCCTGCATTCCGATCAACAAGACAGGAACCTTCGCATCGCGTGCAACCTCAAGGATCTTGCGCAGATTGGCTTGCGAAACAGCAGGATCGATCCCGCGCAACACGTCATTCCCGCCTAAGGCAACGATCATTCCGTCCACATCCGGTGTCAGGGTCCATTGCACCCGTGCGGCACCACCCGCCGTTGTATCGCCCGAGACACCGGCGTTGATAACCCGGACATCTGCGCCCTGCGCCTGCAACCAACGGTCAAGCTGGGGAACAAACCCGTTCTCCTCCACCAGCCCGTAGCCTTGCGTCAGCGAATCCCCAAGGGCTGCAATCGCCACCTGTTCGGCTGTGGCCGCAAAACCGCAGAAAACAAATGGACTTGCCATCAAAACCTTGCGCAATACGGTGATCACTCCATATCCCAAAAACCGCTCCTTTATCGGGAAGACCCATGACGCCTGCTGTTCTCGCTCTTCAGAATGCCGCTTTATCGCTGGATGGCAATGCCGGGCGGGTCGTTATTTTGCATGACATTACGTTGACCGTGAACAGGGGGGAAACGCTGGGGCTGATCGGGCCATCGGGGTCGGGAAAATCGTCGCTGTTGATGCTGATGGGTGGGTTGGAACAGGCAACAAGCGGTCAAATCTTGGCCTTGGATCAGAATTTGACAAGCATGGACGAGGACGCCCTGGCGCGGTTTCGGCGCGACAACATGGGCGTGGTGTTTCAGAATTTCCACCTGATCCCAACGATGACCGCGTTGGAAAACGTGGCGACACCGCTGGAACTGGCAGGGCACAAAGATGCGTTTCACCGGGCCGAAACTGAACTGAATGCCGTGGGGTTATCGCATCGCCGCGATCATTACCCAGCACAGTTGTCGGGTGGCGAGCAGCAACGAGTTGCCCTGGCGCGCGCATCGGCACCACGCCCCAAGATCTTGCTGGCGGATGAACCGACCGGGAATCTGGACGAAACAAACGGTGCCGCGATTGTCGATCTGCTGTTCGGGCTTCGGCGCAAATATGATGCGACGCTGGTTCTTGTAACGCACAGCCGTTCGCTGGCTGAACGATGTGACCGTGTGATCCGGCTGCGCGACGGCAGGATTGCCGACGAGACCCGGCAGGAGGCCGCAGAATGAGCCTTCGGCTCGCCGCGCGGCTGGCCCGTCGAGAGCTGCGCGGGGGCCTGCGCGGGTTTCGCATCTTTCTGGCTTGTCTGGCCTTGGGCGTCGCAGCCATCGCAGCCGTCGGATCGGTGCGTCATGCGATTCAGACCGGGCTGACCCGCGAAGGGGCATCCCTGCTGGGCGGCGATGCCGAGCTTGAGTTCACTTATCGTTTTGCCACTGAGGCCGAGCGCCTCTGGATGCAACAGGCATCCGAGCAGGTGTCCGAGATTGTCGATTTCCGCTCGATGGCGGTTGTACCCCGCGACACCGGGCCGGAACGTGCGCTGACCCAGGTCAAATCTGTGGATAAGGCTTACCCGCTGGTCGGATCGGTTAAGCTGGAGCCGGATATCACGCTGAGCGACGCCCTGAATGGCAGGGCCGGATTACCCGGTGCCGTTATGGAACCCGTTCTGATCGACCGGCTTGGTTTGTCGGTCGGTGATCACTTCGCGCTAGGCACGCAAGAGTTCATTCTGATGGCCGCACTTCGGAATGAACCCGACAGCGCCGCGGCTGGTTTTGCCTTGGGGCCACGTACAATGGTGCGTACCCAAGCGTTGCAGGCATCTGGCCTGCTGGAACCCGGAACGCTTTTTTCGACCAGGTACCGGCTGACCTTGCCCCAAAACGCGAACCTGTCGGAGGTGTCCGCACGTGCCAGCGCGGCGCTTGAAGGCTCGGGGATGCGCTGGAGCGACGCGCGTAACGGCGCGCCGGGCATATCGGAATTCGTCAACCGCCTGAGTGCCTTTCTGGTCCTTGTCGGGTTGTCGGGGCTTGCCGTCGGTGGCATCGGTGTGTCCGCCGCCGTACGGGCCTATCTGAGCCAGAAAACGGAAACCATTGCGACATTGCGGACATTGGGCGCGGATCGCTCCACCATTTTTCAAACTTACATGATTCAGATCGGGGTGCTGTCCCTGACTGGCATTGTAATTGGACTGCTACTGGGCGGGATGGCTCCGCTTTTGCTGGCGCCGCTGCTGGAAAACCGATTGCCGGTTCCAGCAGTGTTTTCTCTGTATCCGCAACCGCTGATCGAGGCCGCACTTTATGGCCTGCTGACAGCATTTCTGTTCACGCTCTGGCCGCTGGCCAGAACCGAAGATGTGCGCGCCGCAACTCTGTTTCGCGATGCGCTGAGTGCGGCTCGTCCCATCCCACGCGCAACTTACGTCGTGGCAACCGGGTTTGGATTGGCCTCCCTGATCGTGATTGCGTCCTGGTTCAGCGGCTCTACTCGCCTAACCCTGTGGACCAGTGGCGGACTTGCGGGCGCACTGATCCTGCTGGCGCTCGCAGCCTATGCCATTCGCAAACTGGCACGGGCCGGAACACCTTTGGCGCGGGGCCGCCCTGCCCTGCGATGGGCCTTGTCCGCCATCTCTGATCCGCGTGAAGGCGCGGGGTCGGTGGTTTTGTCGCTTGGCCTGGGTTTGTCAGTGCTGGCGGCGGTTGGGCAGATTGACGGAACGCTGCGCAATGCGATCTCCGGCAATCTGCCGGAAGTGGCGCCTTCATACTTCTTTGTCGATATTCAAAAAGACCAGATGCCCGGTTTTACCGAACGGCTGCAAACCGATCCTGCTGTCAGCCGCATTGAAAGCGCACCAATGCTGCGAGGGATCATCACTCAGATAAACGGCCGCCCCGCGCGCGAGGCAGCCGGAGATCATTGGGTACTGGAGGGAGATCGCGGCGTCACCTATTCAGCCCGACCCCCGGCAAATGCACGGGTGACAGCGGGGGAATGGTGGGCCGAGGATTATTCTGGCGCACCACAGATCAGCTTTGCAGCCGAAGAAGCCGAAGAGATGGGTCTGAAACTCGGCGATCAGATAACTGTCAACATCCTGGGGCGGGATATCACCGCAGAGCTGACCTCAACCCGAGAGGTGGATTTTTCCACAGCGGGTATGGGTTTTGTCATGTCGATGAACCCGTCGGCGCTGGCGGGCGCACCACATAGCTTTATTGCGACGGTATATGCAGAAGAACAGGCCGAGGCCGCTATTCTGCGAGATCTTGCGGGCCAGTTCCCCAACATCACGGCCATCCGTGTGCGCGACGCCATTGACCGTGTTTCGGGCCTATTGGCAGGGATCGCCGCTGCTACCTCGTATGGCGCGGGCGTGTCTTTGTTGACCGGATTTCTGGTTCTGATCGGTGCGGCAGCCGCCGGTGAACCCGCTCGCAGATACGAGGCGGCAATCCTCAAGACGCTGGGGGCTGACCGTGGCCGCATCCTGCGCAGTTTTGGACTGCGCTCGGTCCTGCTGGGTGCCGCGGCGGGTTGGGTCGCCTTGCTGGTTGGCATCCTGGGCGGCTGGGCTGTGGCCACCTATATCTTCGACACAGGTTTTACCGTGATCTGGTCTTCGGCCATTGGCATTGTTCTGGCCGGTGTCGGCGTCACGCTCTGCGCAGGATTTGCCTTCGCACTGCGCCCTCTCTCTGCCCGGCCAGCCCGCATTTTGCGGGCCAGCGACTAAGATCAGCGTATGCAGGCCACGGGCTGCAACAGCTTCAGCAACGGGTCGTTGTCACAAACCAGCGCATCCAACGACACTTCGTCCAGAGACGCATAAAAAACTTCCGCCGCATCCTGTAATGCCAGCCGCAGCCTACAGGCATCGGTCAAAGGACAGGTGTTATCCGCATCCGCAAAACACTCGGCGATGGGCAAGGCCCCTTCGACATGCCGAAACACCGCGCCGATCCGGATTTGGCTTGCCGGGCGCGCCAACGACATACCGCCGTTGCGGCCGCGCTGAGTGCTCAGGTAATTCAACTGGCTTAACTGGTTGATCACCTGAGCCAGATGGTTTTCCGAGATGTTGCAGACTTCGGCGATCTCGGCTTTGGTGACCAGCCGGTCCGGGTGTGCGGCGCAATACATCAACAGGCGCACAGCGATATTCGTCCGTTTGGTAATCCGCATGAGGGCCTCCCTGAATAAAAGATGAAGCCTTATTGCATGTCGCGGAAAAAAGCGGTTTGACATACATCAATCGACCCAAAGGACACCTCTCGCATGGCCGACCCCTATTTCTTTGGCTATGGAAGCCTTGTGAACCTCGCCACACATGATTTCCCCGACCCCCGCCCGGCAAAGCTGAAGGGTTGGAAACGCGCATGGCGTCATACCGATCTGCGTCCGGTCGCGTTCCTGACAGCTGTCCCGGACCCGGAGTCTGAAATTGAGGGAATGATCGCGCATGTCCCAAGGAACGACTGGGCCGCACTGGATGAACGGGAATGGGCGTACGACCGAATTCCTGCGACGCATTCGATTTCACATCCACTGACACATGAAGTTGAAATTGCGGTCTACGCCGTCCCACAGGATCGGCATAACGAGCCCAGCAACCACCACCCCCTGCTACTCAGCTACATCGATGTTGTTGTTCAGGGTTACTTGCGGGCGTTCGGAGAAGACGGAGCGGATCGTTTCTTTGAGACGACAACCGGCTGGAACGCCCCGATCTTGAATGATCGCGCCGAGCCGCGCTATCCGCGCCACCAGCAACTCAAACCTGCTGAGCGTGATTTTGTCGATGACCGCCTGACCAGTTTGTCGGCCCGGATTGAACAGCCGGAATAAAAAGGGCCACGCTTGGGCACGACCCTTTATGCTGGAATAGTAGCGGTTTACCCGCGCGCGCGGATCACCTGCAGCAATGGCAGCAACGCAGCCATTTCCGGGCCACGCTCTGCACCGGTCAACGCCTTGCGCAGCGGCATGAACAGACCTTTCCCCTTGCGGCCTGTCGCCTCTTTCACGGCATTGGTCCAGGCCCCCCAGGTGTCGCCATCAAACGGGCCTTCGGGCAGCAGCGACATGGCCTGAGCGATGAATTCGCGATCTTCATCCGCAACCAACGGCTCAGCACCATCGCGGCACAGATCCCACCACCTTTTGAGGTCGGCCAAAGTAGTGATGTTTTCCCGCGCCATGGCCCAGAACGGTTCAGCCAGTTCGGCTGGCACTCCGGCATCCGCGACAGCACCGGCCACATTCGCCAGCGGCAGAGATTGCAGGTATTTGGCGGTCAGCGGGAACAGGTCCTGCACGTCGAACTTGGTCGGCGCGGCACCAAACCGGCTCACGTCAAAGCCGTCGATCAACTCGGCCATATCCGAGCGCAGCTCGACCGGATCGGACGAACCCAGACGCGCCATCAGGCTCAGCAGTGCCATCGGCTGCACACCCTGTTCACGCAGATCGCGCAGGGCCAGCGTACCAAGGCGTTTCGACAGTGCTTCGCCCTGCGGGCCGGTCAGCAGCGAGTGATGCGCAAAGCGCGGGCAATCCCCACCCAGTGCCTTGATGATCTGAATCTGGGTCGCAGTGTTTGTCACGTGGTCCGAGCCGCGCACGACATCAGTCACGCCCATTTCGGTGTCATCCACCACCGACGCAATCGTATAAAGTACCTGTCCATCACCACGGATCAGCACCGGATCAGAGACCGAGGCCGCATCGATCGAAATGTCGCCCAGAATTCCGTCGGTCCACTCGATCCGTTCGTGATCCAGCTTGAAACGCCAGACACCGTTGCCACGTTCCGCGCGCAAGGCATCCTTCTCGGCATCCGACAGGTTCAGCGCGGCGCGGTCATAAACCGGCGGCTTGCCCATGTTCAGCTGTTTCTTGCGCTTCAGGTCCAGCTCGGTCGGCGTCTCAAACGCTTCATAGAACCGCCCCATCGCGCGCAACTTGTCAGCCGCTTCGGCGTAGCGGTCCAAACGCTCGGATTGACGCTCGACACGATCCCAGTGCAAACCCAGCCATTCAAGATCCTGTTTGATGGCATCGACATATTCCTCTTTCGAGCGTTCGGGGTCGGTGTCATCGATGCGCAGGATGAACGTACCGCCCGCCTTGCGGGCGATCAGATAGTTCATCAGGGCGGTGCGCAGGTTGCCCACATGGATGTAACCGGTGGGCGACGGGGCGAAACGGGTGGTTGTCATGGGTGTCTCCTGTTGGCGCGGCTCTTGTCACATGGGCGCGTTTTTGTCCAGCCGCCGCTTGATCCCTCAGGTGATTCAACGCGGTTCCACGGGCCATATCCTGCCAAGGTCGTCCAACCCGGCGCGGATGAGTTCCGACAGAACCTGCATGTCGATATCCGCCAGCGTGTTCACATACAGGCAGGACTTTCCCAGCTTGTGCTTGCCCAACCGGGCAAGAATGCCGCCAAAATCCGCGTAACCCGGCATGATATAAATCACCAGCGCCGACTTGCGCGGGGAAAATCCGGTTGCCAGAAATTCGCCCTCTCGGCCCGAGGCGTAGCGATAGTGATAACGGCCATACCCTATCATCGACGGACCCCACATGACCGGATCAAACCCGGTGGTGGCCCGAAACAGTTCATCCAGAGCGCGCGCCTCCTCGGCCCGACGTTCTGATTGGACCGAATTAAGGAAATCTTCTACACTTTGATCCGTTGGAACGGTTTTGTTCTGCGATCGCGACATGAACAAAAATAAACACGTATTGTTCATCCATGCACCCTACGTGGATGTCGTAACATCTGGTCAGAATCTCACACCGTTCTAGTTTTTCTAAAGGTGTTCTGACAGGGAGAACGATAATGACGATCAAACTTACGCGCCGTGCCGCCTTGGGAACTGCTGCCGCCTTGCCATTTGCCACAGCAGCAGCGCCGGTTTTGGCCGCAGGCTCTGACGCCAAGGCCAATTCGACCATCGCCAAATCTTTCAAGGTCGGCGACTTTACCGTCACGACCCTGCTGGATGGCAGCCTGCCGCGCGACGGCGCCAAGGATATCTTTGGCGGCGGCGCGTCTGATGAAGACTTTGCAAAGGTTTCGGCAGAGAACTTTATTCCCGCCGACACTGCCCAGTTCTTCTTTACCCCCTCACTGGTCAACACCGGATCGGAACTGGTGTTGTTCGACACCGGTCTTGGGCAGGGTGGCATTCAAGCCGCTTTGGCCGATGCAGGTGTCAGCCCGGATCAGATTGACGTCGTCGTGCTGACCCATATGCATCCAGACCATATTGGCGGCATGACAACGGATGGCGCACCGACCTTTTCCAACGCACGCTATGTGACCTCGGCAACGGAATACGATTTCTGGTCCGCGCAAGAGGCCGGAAACAATGTCGGTGATCTTGTGGCCGCAAAAGTCACGCCGCTGGCCGAGAAGATGAGCTTTATCGGTGATGGAGAGCAAGTGGCGTCGGGCATAACTGCGGTTGCGGCCCACGGCCATACTCCGGGCCATACGGTCTATCATCTGGAGAGCAACGGACAGCGCCTTCTGCTGACAGCGGATTTGGCCAACCATTACGTGTGGTCCTTTGCCCATCCGGAATGGGAGGTTCGGTTTGACATGGACAAGGCCGCCGCGACAGCCGCGCGCCGTAATGTTCTTGGCATGCTGGCAGCCGACAAGGTGCCGATGGTCGGCTATCACATGCCCTTCCCTGCCGCGGGCTTTGTCGAGACACGAGGCGAGGGCTTCCGCTTTGTTCCGGTCAGCTATCAGATGATGGGCTAAGCCCCTAGTAACCCGGATCCGGTCGCACCTTTGAGCCGTCGGTGAACCGAGACAGGCGGAACGCGGTCGGATCCACACAAGGGGTTGAATCAGTGACAAGGTCAGCCGTCAGGCGGCCGGCGCCGGGCCCGATGCCAAAGCCGTGGCCGGAAAAGCCCGTGGCGATATACATACCCGGCATGTCATCCACGCCCGAGATTACGGGAATGGCGTCGGGGGTAACATCAATCATACCCGCCCAACTTTGGACGATTTCACTGTCCTGCAAGGCAGGGAACCCTTTTCGTGCACTGGCCCAGGCTTGTCGCAAAAACTTCTGCGAAGGTTCAGGATCCAAAACCCGGCACAGCTCGAACGGGGTCACGTCGGTCGGCAACCATTTTCTGTTCTGACGGGCCTCGATAGCCCACTGTTTTGACCAGCGAAAACGCAGGGATTTCCATTCCTGCGCAAAGGCAAAACGAAACTGCAACCCCAGCCGGAAACTGTCTGGCACGATATCGACCGTGTTCTGATGTCCCGACGCGATGGTGTGCCCGCCATCTGCGCGCTTTCGGATCGCAAAATCATCCGACCATAGCGCAGTTTCGGGCCCATCTTTCACCGGAGAGGTCCGCAGAACTGTGTTCAGAACCTTAAGCTGCGGCAGGTTGATACCTGCATTACCCGCAAACAGACGCGACCACGCACCCCCCGCCAAAACCACGCGCCCGCAGGCGACCTTGCCGCGTTCGGTGAATACACCAGCAATACGCCCATCCTGAATGTCCACACTTCGCACAGCGCAGCCTGTCATGATCACAGCACCTAGACGACGTGCGGCTTCGGCAATGGCCGGGGCGGCCCATTGCGGTTCAGCCCGCCCGTCCTGCGGCATGTACAGAGCAGATGTCAGGCCGGTTTCGTGCCCGTGCAACAACTCTGCCAACTCGCGTCCCGACACCATTTTTGCCCCGGTCTGCAATCCTTCCACATGGCACATCCAACGCTTCAGGTTGACTTCTCCCCGCTTGCCGGACGCGCCGAAAAGAATGCCGGATTGCGCATAGCCGGTATTGCCATCCAGGCGGGCATCAAGGGTCTGCCAGATCCGCAACGCCTCTTGCATCAGGGGAATTTCGCGGGGGTCACGCATGCCCAAACGCACCCACCCCCAATTGCGCGAGCTTTGTTCAGCTGCAATCTGCCCCTTTTCGCACAAAAGGACGGAAGCGCCGCGTTCAGCCAGTTCCAGCGCGGTTGAAACGCCGATTATGCCGCCGCCAACAACGACAACATCAACAGATTTGGGAAGGGCAAGATCGGATTCTACGGGGTTCGGTTTTGGTGCCGTCATAAATACGCAATACTCTGTCGCCTGAACCCGTATGGGGACCAAGACCCAGAAGTTTGGCAACACGAATTGTCACAACGTCGGCACTATTTTTACGCCTGTGGCCCAGACGCCAATGGCAACGAAAATCCTCAGCACATCACGCTGCGCCGGACAGTTCCGCCCATTTCTGACGCAGCTTCGCGGTCAATCCGGTGTCTTTTTGCACGGTCTGCGCGGTTACGTCCTTCTGCGGCAACAAGCTTGGAAACTCAGCCCGAAGCGACGCCGCTGCCTGTTCGTCGGACAGCCGCTGTTCATTCAGGACACCGGCAATCGCCGCTTCCAGCTTTTCCTCATCCAGCTCCTGCGGCGGAGATTCCATCGTCCGCCGTTTCAAAAGAGCATGATGCGATCCTTGATATTCCTCATACATGTCAAAACCAAACCATTTACTCAGACATCCAACCCCGGATGCGTCACACTTCATCAAAATCAACTCGCGACTTTGAGAATTGCGTCGCACCCGCCCCACATAGGGCAATTTTCAAGCTAAAATGTGGCAGAAAGTTGTCACTGCGACAAGTCAGAGGCCGGTTTTCGCGCCCGTGGCAGGCCCATAACGAGAAATCGGAAAACAATCAAAGGGAGGGAAACTTTACTGTTTCCAAGTCAGCGCACGAATTGCGGCAATCAGGGGCGATCACGCCAGCGATTCACAATCGGATACCGCCGGTCCAGCCAGAACGCGCGGTTGCTCAGGCGCGTACCGGGGGCGGACTGAAACCGTTTATACTCGCTGATATAGACCAGATGTTCGACCCGCTGCGCATCTGCTTCGTTGTACCCGGCGGCGACGCAATCCGCGATCGATCCGTCCTGATCGACCAGGATCTCAAGTATTCCGTCCAGCACCGGGTAATCCGGCAGGCTGTCGCTGTCTTTCTGATCTTCGCGCAGTTCCGCACTGGGCGGTTTGTCGATGACAGAGGGACGGATCACTTCGCCTGCAGGGCCCATCATCCAGTCTCGGTGATTGGCATTGCGCCAGCGGCAGGTTTCGAACACACGGGTCTTGTACAGATCCTTGATTGGATTATAGCCGCCGTTCATGTCGCCATAGATCGTGGCATAGCCCACGGCGACCTCGGATTTGTTGCCGGTGGTCAACAGCATTTCGCCGAACTTGTTCGAGATCGCCATCAACAGCAACCCGCGCAGGCGGGATTGAATGTTTTCTTCGGTCAACCCTTCATCCAGCCCTGCAAACAGCGGTGCCAAAGTGCTGGTGACGGCTGCGCGGCTGTCCGAGATCGGCACGTAGTCATAATGCACGCCCAGCGCTTTGGCGACCGCCTCGGCATCGTCAAGCGAGGCCTGGCTGGTGTATTCCGACGGCAGCATCACGCAGCGGACATTTTCGGCCCCGATGGCATCGACCGCAATGGTCGCAACCAGCGCGGAATCGACCCCGCCGGACAAGCCCAGCAGCGCCTTCTTGAAACCGGTTTTTCCCATATAGTCGCGAAGGGACTGCACCATTGCGCGATAATCCTGCTCCCACTCATCCGGTTGAGGCACGATTTCACCTGATGCGATCCGCCAGCCGTCTTCGCCGCGCTCAAGATCGACTTGCGAGAGCAGTTCGTCAAAAACAGGCATCCGGAACGCCAGTTCCCCGCCCGGGTTCAGGCCAAAGCTGGCACCGTCAAAGACCTGATCATCCTGCCCGCCAACCATATTCAAGTAGATCAGCGGCAAGCCGGTTTCGACCACGCGCGCGACCATATGGTTCAGTCGCACATCGTATTTATCCCGGAAATAAGGCGACCCGTTGGGGATCAACAAAAACTCGGCCCCGGTTTCCTCCAGCGTTTCTGCCACGTCCGGGTGCCAGCTGTCTTCGCAGATCGGGCTGCCAATCCGGAAATTCCCTACCGAATACGGCCCACCCAATGGACCCGCATCATACAAGCGCACTTCGTCGAACACCGTCTCATTCGGCAAGTGGTGCTTCAGAACCTTGCTGGTGATCCGGCCACCCTTCAGGATCAGGTAGGCGTTGTACAGCTTTCCATCGTCGACCCAGGGACCACCAATGGCGATTGCAGGACCTTCAGCGCATTTTGCGGCCAGCGCTTCGACCGCAGCCATGGCTGCGCGGTGGAATACCGGTTTGAGAACCAGATCCTGCGTGTTGTAGCCGGTGATGAACATCTCGGGGAAGGCCACCAGATCCGCGCCCGCTGCCTTGCCTTGCTCCCATGCCGCAACGGCCTTGGCCGCGTTGCCTTCGATATCGCCAACGGTCGGGTTCAGTTGCGCCAGAGTGATGCGGAAACGGTCGGCCATGCTGCCCTCTTGCCTCGTAAGTCCTATTGCCATTTAGCAGATCACCGCGCGAGTAAAAGACCAATGCGGCAAAAGCCGTTGCTCTGCCCGCAACGGTACCTTAGTTTTGCGAAAGAGATATCACCAGCGACGACCGGGCAGACAGGACCAGAAATGAACGTGATCCGAAACTCAATTTTGGCGGCGGGGATGAGCCTGACAGCGGCCACTGCTTTCGCGCAGGACGGGACCGTCATCGTCAAGGATGATGAAGTTGGCGGTGTCTATGAAGGCACTTATGAGAACGGGTTGCGGCACGGGACAGGAACGTATCGGCTGCCGAACGGATTTGAATACACCGGGCAATGGGTAGAAGGCGAAATTCAGGGTCAGGGTACCACACACTACCCCGACGGGTCAGTCTACGAAGGCATGTTCGCCAAGGGTCAGCCCGAAGGGCGCGGCAAGATTATCTATGCCAATGGCAGCAGCTACGAGGGCGATTGGTCCAACGGGTCAATCAACGGCACCGGCATCGCTGAATTCACGAACGGCACGCGCTATGAGGGTGAATTCAGGAACGCCCAGCGACATGGCAAGGGCGTGCTGAGTTTTCCCGACGGATATATCTATGACGGCGACTGGGTCGACGGTGAGCGGCAGGGCAAAGCAAGGATCACCTATGCCGATGGCAGCGTTTACGAGGGCGACGTCAGCGCAGGCATGCGCGATGGCACTGGCACGCAGACGATGCCCGACGGAATGGTGTATTCAGGGGATTGGTCCGGGGACCAGATCACCGGGACGGGCAGCCTGACCTATTCCAATGGCGATGTATACGAAGGCGAACTTCAAGAAGGGCGCCGCCACGGCAAGGGCAAAGTGACCCACGCCCAAGGGGATGTGTACGAAGGCGATTTTGTCGACGACCGTCGCCACGGCAAAGGAACGTTCACCGGAACGGACGGCTTTGTGTATACCGGCGACTGGAACGCCGGGCAGATTGAAGGTCTTGGCGAAGTGACCTATCCGGATGGATCTGTCTATGTCGGTGATTTTGTTGCCGATCTGGCCGAAGGAAACGGCAGCATCACCTATCCGGACGGATCGACCTATGAAGGCGAATGGATCGCGGGTGTTATCGAGGGTCAGGGCACGGCCACCTATACCAATGGTATAATCTACAAAGGCCAATTCAAAAACGCGCAAAGCCACGGCAAGGGTGTGGTTACGCGCGCAGATGGCTCGGTATATGACGGCGACTGGGTTGAAGGCGTGCGTCAGGGCAAAGGCAAGGCGACCTATTCCGATGGCACGGTCTACACCGGTGATTTCCTGAACGGAAAACGGCACGGCAAAGGGGAAATCGTAACCCCTGCCGGGTTCAAGTATACGGGCGACTGGTCGGACGGAAAAATCAACGGCGTGGGTACCGCCACCTACTCGAACGGGGATGTGTATGAGGGCAGCTTTGTCGACAACAAACGGCAAGGCAGTGGGACGATGCGCTATGCCAACGGCCAGGAGGAAAGCGGTGTCTGGGAAAACGGCGTGTTGCCAGATCAGACCTCGGACCAGCAGAGCGACGCTGACACCCCTGCCCCGCAACCCAACCCTGATGCAAATACTGAGGCAACCGGAACCTCGGACGGGTGAAGGCTCACCACGGGACCCGCTTACCGGCCCAATCATAGAACCCTCCGGTATCAGCGAGCGTTAACCCGCGTATCACGTTCAACAGGTTATCGGCGGCGGCTTCAGGTTCGACGGCAGGATGACGACCCAGGTATTTGTTCGTGAACTCTGTTTTTACCGTGCCGGGGTGAAGGGCGACGCAAATCGCCTGTTTATGTGTTCGGGCCAATTCAATTGCGGCGGTATGGACGACCTGATTGACCGCTGCCTTGGCCGCTCGGTAGCTGATCCAACCACCTATCCGATTATCCCCGATTGATCCCACCCGCGCCGAAAGCACCGCGAATACAGATCGTCTTTGTCGCGGCAACAGATGATACGCGTGGCTTAGCACCAATGCCGGACCAACGGCATTCAACGCAAACTGATCCATCATGGCGTTGGCTGAAATCGCCCGAATGGTCTTTTCCGGCACAGAGCCGTCTATCTCCAAGGCGCCCGAAGCCACCAGAATCAGATCAAACTGACCTGGTAGGTTTTCAAGCTTCAGCATCACCCCGTCCGGATCGGTCAGGTCAAAGCCGTCCTCCGACCGGGACAACCGCGTGACCGAAACGCCCTGCTCAACCAGCCGTCCGGTAACAGCTGCGCCTATCCCGCCAGAAGCACCAATTATCAATGCAGTTTCCATCCATAATCAGCTAGCGGCGCTGTGCAAACAATCAAGGCGGTCGAAACAAGGGCAGTTGCCAGAAGTTCGCGTATTGCAAATTGGTTCTTTTCATTCCCGGCGGGCTCTGTATAACCTCAATCCCATGATCAACCGCGCAGATATCCCTTGTGTCGACACCGCCCTTCGCGGTGCGTCGCTGCGTGGCCTACTGATCCTAATCCGCCTCTGAGCGTGCCATCCGGCGCGCCCGCTCAGAGGAGGACGCCAGCGCGCCATAGGCTTTAGGACAGAAGAAGAAAGAGAACCCCATGACCAACGTGACCGACCAAGACCGCGTCTTGATCTTCGATACCACTTTGCGCGACGGCGAGCAGAGCCCCGGCGCCACCATGACCCATGACGAAAAGCTCGAAATCGCCGAGCTGCTGGACGACATGGGCGTCGATATCATCGAGGCCGGTTTCCCCATCGCGTCCGAAGGCGATTTCAAGGCTGTGACCGAAATTGCACAGCGGTCGAAAAACAGCCGCATCTGCGGTCTGGCCCGTGCAAATTTTGCCGATATCGACCGCTGCTGGGAGGCGGTAAAACACGCCGAGAAGAACCGCATTCACACATTCATCGGCACTTCGCCGCTGCACCGCGCCATCCCGAACCTGACCATGGACGAGATGGCCGACAAGATCCACGAAACGGTCAGCCATGCGCGCAACCTGTGCGAAAACGTGCAGTGGTCCCCGATGGACGCGACGCGAACCGAATGGGATTACCTTTGCCGTGTGATCGAGATCGCAATCAACGCCGGGGCAACCACGATCAACATCCCGGATACGGTGGGCTATACCGCTCCGGTGGAAAGCGCGGACCTGATCAAGCGTCTGATCGAAACGGTGCCGGGGGCGGATGACGTGATCTTTGCCACCCATTGCCACAATGACCTTGGCATGGCGACCGCGAACTCGCTGGCCGCTGTGGCAGGTGGTGCCCGCCAGATTGAATGCACCATCAACGGTCTGGGCGAACGCGCTGGCAACACGGCGCTGGAAGAAGTTGTCATGGCACTGCGCACGCGCAACGATATCATGCCGTGGCACACTGGCATCGACACCACCAAGATCATGCACATCTCGCGTCGGGTTGCGACGGTCTCGGGCTTTCCGGTGCAGTTCAACAAGGCAATTGTCGGCAAGAACGCTTTTGCCCATGAAAGTGGCATCCATCAGGACGGGATGCTGAAAAACCGCGAAAACTTTGAAATCATGCGTCCTGAGGACATTGGTCTTTCGGGAACATCCTTGCCGCTTGGCAAACATTCGGGCCGCGCAGCCTTGCGCGACAAGCTCGAAACGCTGGGGTTTGAGGTGGGCGACAACCAGCTCAAGGATATCTTTGTCCGGTTCAAGGATCTGGCAGATCGCAAGAAAGAGGTGTTCGACGACGATCTCATTGCACTGATGACGCTGGACGAGGCTGACGACCACCTGCAACTGGTTTCGATGAAGGTGACTTGCGGCACGGGTGGTCAGGCGGAATCGACGGTCGAGCTGGAGGTTGAAGGCGTGGACAAAACCGCCACTGAACATGGCGACGGCCCGGTGGATGCGACCTTTAAGGCGATCCGTGCGATTTATCCCAACACAGCACGGCTTCAGCTTTATCAGGTTCATGCTGTGACCGAAGGCACGGACGCGCAGGCAACGGTTTCCGTTCGCCTGGAAGAGGATGGAATGATCGCAACCGGCCAGTCGGCAAACACCGACACAGTCGTGGCGTCAGCAAAAGCTTACATCCACGCACTCAACCGCCTGATTGTGCGCCGTGAAAAAGCTGGACCAGGCGCGGATGCGCGCGAGATCAGCTATAAAGACCTGACGTGATTGCATAAATCATCCGGGCAACCGCAAGTTTGGTTGCCCGGAAAATCCAACACGACCCACGGTGATGGATTGGGTGCTTTATCCCGACCAGCGTCTCGTCTGCTGCTAAAGCTGCGCGAAAAGCTTGGAAAGGCGGTTCATTTCGTCGCCGATACAGAACGGCGCGTTCACAACAAACATACCTGACCCAATCATCCGGTGCCCCTCACGCGCAGGCGGGAATGTCACTTCGTGGCAAATTGCTTTGGGGTAGTTTCGCGATTTGAGAGCCGCAGTCATCCCAGCATGTCGATTGTCCGTCAGGATCGGGTACCAAAGGGCAATCACGCCCACATTCCACTTGCGGTGCAGCTTGGCGATAATGCCGGGCAAGCGGTCATAATCGGCTTTCACCTCGTAACTGGGGTCAATCAGCATCATGCCCCGGCGCGGAGCTGGAGGCAGCAAGGACTGCGCCAGATCGAACCCATCCTGCTGATAGACTTTCGCCCCAAACGGCGACATCGCCAACGACAGGGCCGCAAATTCCTGTGGGTGCAGTTCCGCGAGGTGCAAACTGTCCTGTTCCCGCAACATAGTCGCAGCAATCATCGGCGATCCTGGATAGGCCATGTCGCCGTACCGGGCCTCTACCTGCTTCAGGACCTGCGCCATCGGGTGGTCGGGCCCGAACCACCCTTCCCGCTGTGCGCGACCGATCCCTGCCTCTGCCTCTCCTGTCCGAATGGATTCGTCTGCATCCAACCGATACAACCCACGCCCGGAATGCGTTTCGATATAGCTGAGCGGCTTGTCCTTGCGTGTCAGATAATCCAGCACCCACGCCAGTAAAGCGTGCTTTTGGACATCCGCCAGATTCCCGGCGTGGTAAATGTGTTGATAAGAGAGCATTTTGCCTTCTAAAGTCCCATTCAATAAGGCGGAAAGGTGCTGATTGTCGCGGAATCAGCCCTTTTACCGGGCGTGATGGCACCCTATAAGTCATCCGTCCCGGAACCGTCGAGTCGCGGGCAGTAGAAAACCGACATTACAGGATCAGGGAAAACATGGGGATCTTTGGCAATCTGGGCGGCCTGTTCACAGCGGACATGGCTATCGACCTTGGAACAGCAAACACGCTGGTTTACGTCAAGGGGCGCGGTGTCATCCTGTCTGAACCTTCGGTTGTGGCCTACCACGTCAAGGACGGTGTGAAGAAAGTTCTGGCAGTTGGCGAAGATGCCAAGCTGATGCTGGGTCGGACGCCCGGTTCGATCGAAGCCATCCGCCCCATGCGCGAAGGTGTGATCGCGGATTTTGATACTGCCGAAGAAATGATCAAGCACTTCATCCGCAAGGTGCACAAACGCTCGACCTTCTCGAAACCCAAGATCATTGTCTGCGTTCCTCATGGCGCAACCCCGGTCGAAAAACGTGCAATTCGGCAGTCGGTCCTGTCAGCAGGTGCCCGTCGCGCGGGCCTGATTGCCGAACCGATTGCGGCCGCAATCGGGGCCGGCATGCCGATCACCGACCCGACCGGCAACATGGTTGTTGATATTGGCGGGGGCACTACCGAGGTTGCTGTTCTGTCGTTGGGAGACATTGTCTATGCCCGTTCGGTCCGCGTTGGTGGTGACCGGATGGACGAGGCCATCATTTCCTACCTGCGTCGCCAGCAGAACCTGCTGGTAGGTGAATCCACGGCTGAACGCATCAAGACAACCATTGGTACCGCCCGCATGCCCGACGACGGGCGCGGTCAGTCGATGCATATCCGGGGGCGTGATCTGTTGAACGGCGTGCCCAAGGAAATCGAGATCAGCCAGGCCCAGGTGGCCGAAGCGCTGTCAGAGCCCGTGCAACAGATCTGCGAGGCGGTTATGACCGCGCTTGAGACAACGCCCCCCGATTTGGCTGCGGACATTGTCGACCGTGGTGTGATGCTGACCGGCGGCGGCGCGCTGCTGGGCGATTTGGACCTGGCCCTACGCGAACAGACCGGCCTGGCGGTATCCATTGCGGACGAAAGCCTGAATTGTGTGGCTTTGGGCACCGGCAAAGCACTGGAATATGAAAAACAGCTGCGCCACGCGATTGACTACGAAAGCTAAGGCGCGCACCCTCGGAAGATAGGGTTATATCGGCGCGAGCAGCACGGGAAGGTAACCTGTGGCAAAAGACCGATCACAGCGCGATGAGTACACGACCCCCCTGCGACGTTTGTTGCTGGGGATTGTTGTGCTGTGCCTGCTTGGTATCTTCCTTCTGTGGCGCATCGACAGCCCGCGCGTAGAACGGTTCCGCGCGCGAATCGTGGATACGGTTGTACCATCTATGGAATGGGCCATGGTCCCGGTGACTGCCGCCGTCAATCTGGTGCGTGACTTCCAAAGCTATCAGCGCCTGAGCGAGCAGAACAGGGAACTGCGTAGCGAACTGCGCCTGATGCGCGCCTGGAAAGAGGCTGCTTTGCAGCTTGAACAGGAAAACGCACGACTGCTGGATCTGAACAATGTCCGCCTTGACCCTCGTCTGACCTACATCACCGGCGTTGTCATGGCCGACAGCGGGTCGCCATTCCGGCAATCCGTTCTGCTGAATGTCGGAGAGCGTGACGGGATCGTGGATGGATGGGCCACGATGGACGGCATTGGCCTGGTCGGCAGGATATCAGGTGTTGGCCCTGACACGGCACGCGTGATCCTTGTGACGGACGCCACCAGCGCCATTCCCGCAACCATTCAGCCTTCTGGCCAAACCGCTTTGATCAAAGGCGACAACAACCCCGCACCCGCGGTGGAGTTTCTTGAAAACCGCGAGTTGGTTCGCCCCGGCGACCGGGTGATCACTTCGGGTGATGGCGGCGTTTTTCCTGCGGGCCTGCTGATCGGTCAAATCGCGGCAGATCCCGGGGGGCGCCTGAGGGTCCGCTTGTCGGCAGATTTCGAAAGGCTCGAATTTCTTAGGGTTCTGCGGTTTCACTCGGCTCCGCCCATTCAGGATCCGGGCAGTATCGTCGGGCCTACCCGCCCAGAGGCAGCGCTGACCCCGGATGAGGTCAGCGATGGATAGACCGGCCTCGCAAATCTGGGCCATGCGCAGCCTTTATGCCTTGCTGGCATTTGCTGTACTGTTTCTGCATCTGTTGCCGTTGGACGCTCAACCCGATCGCTGGCCTTTTCCCGACGTCCTGATTGCCCTGACTTTTGCCTGGGTGCTGCGGCGGCCCGATTACGTCCCGACTGTATTGGTTGCGCTTGTCATGCTGATGGCCGACTTTCTACTGCAACGTCCACCGGGCCTTTTGGCCGCGCTGACCGTAGTCGGGTCGGCCTATTTGCGGTCAGCGGCGTTGGGTATGAGGGATGCGGGATTTGCCGGAGAATGGATGTCTGTCGGCATTGTGATCACGGCGGTCATTTTGATGAACAGGGTCGTACTATCGGTGATGTCCGTGCAACAGGCCGCATTGGGGCCGGTCGTGATTCAGCTTGTGCTGACGGTCGCTGTCTACCCGTTGGTCGTGCTGCTTAGCCAAAGCGCGTTGGGGGTTCGCCGCATATCCGCTGCTGATGTCAGCGCTGTGGGAAGCCGGGCATGAAACAGCGTAAACCCAAATCCCAGGGCCTTGCCTATAAGCGCCTGCCACGCAGAGCGCTGTTGCTGGGTGGTCTACAGGCGGTGTTCATAGGCGGTCTGGCGGCACGAATGCGGTTCATGCAGGTCGAACAGGCCGACGAATACCGCCTGTTGGCCGAAGAAAACCGTATCAACATCCGGCTTATCCCGCCGACCCGTGGGCGTATCTATGACCGGAACGGCCAGATCATCGGCCAGAACTCACCTTCCTATCGCATCGTCATCGTGCGTGAAGACGCCGATGACGTGGAAAAAGTCATCGCCAAACTGTCGGAACTGATCCCTCTGAACGAAGATGAGATCGAGCGCGCGAGGACTGAAATGCGCCGCTCGGCTCCGTTTCTGCCGGTGACGCTGGCGGATCAGGTTACGTGGGAGGATATCTCGAAGGTTGCGGTCAATGCTCCGGCGCTGCCGGGCGTAACGCCCGAGGTCGGCCTGACACGGCAATACCCACGATACGAGGATTTCGCACATATCGTCGGCTATGTTGGCCCGGTCAGCGACTATGACCTCAGCAAGATAGAAGACCCTGAGCCGGTATTGCGCATTCCAAGGTTCCAGATTGGAAAGGTTGGCCTTGAGGCCAAGCAGGAAATCGAACTGCGCGGCAAGGCCGGTGCAAAGCGGGTCGAGGTCAACGCGACGGGCCGCGTCATGCGCGAGCTTGACCGGCAGGAAGGACAACCCGGCGCAGACCTGCAACTGTCCATCGACGCTGATCTGCAACAATATGCACAGGCGCGACTGGCAGGCGAAAGTGCAGCCGCAGTTGTCATAGACTGCGAGACCGGTGACTTGCGTGCGGTCGCCTCGGCACCCAGTTTTGATCCGAACCTGTTTGTACGTGGCATTTCGGTCGCCGATTACCGGGCATTGACAGAAGACAAGTACCGCCCTCTGGCGAATAAATCCGTGCAAGGAACTTATCCTCCGGGATCGACCTTCAAGATGGTCACCGCGCTGGCCGCGTTGGAAGCTGGCGTAGTCTCTCCCGGCAACACCGTGTACTGCCCCGGACACCTGAAGGTCGGCAGCCGTCGCTTCCATTGCTGGAAGCGTGGTGGGCACGGGACGGTTGACCTCAACCTCTCGCTGAAACGCAGCTGCGATGTCTATTACTATGACGTGGCTCTGCGGGTTGGCATCGACAAGATCTCCGACATGGCCCGCACTTTGGGACTGGGCGTCAAGCATGACATCCCGATGTCGGCGGTGGCGGATGGGCTGGCCCCCAATCAGGAATGGAAGCAGCGCGCGCACGGTCAGGAGTGGCTTGTGGGCGATACGGCAAACGCGTCCATCGGCCAGGGATTCATGCTGGCTTCACCGCTGCAGCTTTCTGTGATGGCCGCCCGCATCGCCACCGGTCGCGCGGTCACGCCGCGCCTGGTGCGCTCGATCGACGGTGTTGAACAACCCTCGGGCGCCGGAGAACCACTGGGCCTTAATTCTTACAATCTGGAACAGGTCCGCAAGGCCATGTTCTCGGTCTCGAATGACAGGCGGGGAACGGCATATCGAAGCCGCATCATCGCGGATGAGTTCCGGATGGCGGGGAAAACCGGAACCAGCCAGGTTCGAAACATCACCAAAGCAGAACGGGCCGCAGGCGTGATCCGAAACGAGGACTTGCCGTGGGAGCGTCGCGACCACGCGCTGTTCGTTTGCTTTGCACCGTATGACAACCCAAAATACGCCGTGGCCGTGGTTGTTGAGCATGGCGGCGGCGGGTCCACAGCCGCAGCCCCGGTTGCACGCGACATCATGCTGCAAGCTCTTTATGACGGCACACCGCCGCTTGAAGCCTACCCCGTCGCCGACCGCGAACGCATCAAGGAACAGCAAAAACGGCTGGAGGGTGACAAGCGCCCCAAGGCGCGACCGGATGAAAAGGACCGTGCATGAGCTATCTTGAATATGCCGTCAAGTCCACGCCGTCGGGGTTTCGCAAGTTTCTGTATATGAACTGGCCGCTGACATTGCTGTTGATCAGCACCGCCAGCGCGGGCTTTTTGATGCTGTATTCTGTTGCGGGCGGTTCGTGGACGCCCTGGGCCGAGCCGCAAATGGAACGTTTCGGGCTTGGCCTGACAGTGATGTTCATCATCGCACTGGTTCCGATCTGGTTTTGGCGCAACATGTCGGTGCTGGCCTATCTCGGCTCGGTGGCATTGCTGGTATTTGTTGAACTGTTCGGCACCATCGGCATGGGTGCGCAGCGCTGGATCGACCTTGGGTTCATGCGCCTGCAACCCTCGGAGGTCATGAAAGTCACGCTGGTCATGTTGCTTGCCGCTTATTACGACTGGCTTCCTTCGCACAAAACGTCTCGTCCGCTTTGGGTTCTTATCCCGGTTGTCCTGATCATCCTGCCTACTTTGCTGGTTCTGAAACAGCCCGATCTTGGCACATCCATCCTGCTTCTCGCCGCAGGAGGTGGGTTGATGTTTCTGGCAGGGGTTCACTGGGCCTATTTTGCCGCCGTTATTGCTGCTGTCGTGGGCCTGATCGCCGCTGTGTTCAACAGCCGGGGGACCGACTGGCAATTGTTGAAGGACTATCAGTTTCGGCGCATCGACACCTTTCTGGACCCGTCCACCGACCCATTGGGGGCCGGATACCACATTACCCAGTCCAAGATTGCCTTGGGGTCCGGGGGATGGAACGGGCGTGGTTTCATGCAAGGCACGCAGTCCCGCCTGAACTTCCTGCCCGAGAAGCATACTGATTTCATTTTCACGACGTTGGCCGAAGAGTTCGGATTTGTCGGGGGAACGACCCTGTTGACCCTTTATGCCTTGATTCTGGTTTTCTGCATGGTCACGGCCCTGGCAACCAAGGACCGGTTTTCATCTCTGGTCACGCTGGGTATCGCGCTGAACTTCTTCCTGTTTTTTGCCGTCAACATGTCGATGGTGATGGGCATGGCCCCGGTCGTGGGTGTACCACTGCCAATGGTCAGCTATGGTGGCTCGGCCATGCTGGTTCTGATGGCGGCCTTTGGCATCGTCCAAAGCGCCCATATTCACCGCCCCCGTTGATCTGAAAGGGCTCTGATGTCTGTGAACGTCCTGTTTTCCGCGCGCCCTGCCCTTTGGCCGGTGTATCAGCCGCTGCTGACACAATATCTTGATGAGGCGGGACTGGACGTCCAGCTAGGAACCGAGTTCGAACCGGATCAGGTCGATTACGTTGTTTACGCCCCAAACGGAGGGGTACAGGATTTCAGACCTTTCACGCGCCTGAAAGCGGTGCTGAGCCTTTGGGCCGGTGTCGAAAAAATCGTGGGTAACGAAACACTGACCGTTCCATTGGCGCGGATGGTGGATCACGGCCTGACGCAAGGCATGATCGAGTGGGTGGTTGGCCACGTTCTGCGCTACCATCTGGGTATGGACCGGCACATCACGGTACAGGACGGTGTCTGGACCCCAGATATCCCACCGCTGGCCCAAGAGCGCAACGTTTGTATTCTGGGGCTTGGAGCATTGGGCGAAGCCGTGGCCCGCGCGCTGACCGCGCTTGAGTTTCGGGTCTTAGGCTGGAGCCGTACAGCCAAGAACATCCCCGGCGTAACCTGCCTGCATGGTGCCGAAGGGCTGCGCCAGGCGCTTTCTCATGCCGAAATCGTAGTCTTGTTGCTGCCTGACACACCTGCCACTGAAAACGCGCTGAATGCGGAAACGCTGGCCCTGCTTCCCAAAGGTGCGCGTATCATCAACCCGGGACGCGGGCCGCTGATTGATGATGATGCGCTATTGGATGCCCTGAACTCGGGCCAGGTGGGCCACGCAACGCTGGATGTGTTCCGTGTCGAGCCCTTGCCCACCGATCACCCCTATTGGGCGCATCCGAATGTCACCGTGACCCCGCATATCGCGTCCGAGACCCGCCCGATCACTGCCGCACAGGTCATTTGCGAAAACATCCGGCGCGGGGAATCCGGCGAGCCCTTTGTGCACCTTGTCGACCGCACGCTGGGCTACTGAAGTCACGCCGCAATCAGACCGCGGCCTTTCAACAGGGCATCCACGCCCGGCAATCGCCCCCGGAACGCCAGATACAAATCCTCTGCCTCGCGCGAACCGCCGGTGGACAAGATATTGTCTTCCAGCGCTTTGGCCCGTTCAGGATCAAAGGCACCACCTGCTTCTTCGAAGGCCGCAAAGGCGTCAGCATCCATCACCTCGGACCACATATAGCTGTAGTAGCCCGAGCTATAGCCATCGCCTGCGAAAACATGCGCAAAGTGGGGCGTGGCATGGCGCATTCCAATGGCTTTCGGCATCCCCAACCCGGCAAGAAGTTCGTCCTGTTTTGCCATCGGGTCTGCCGGGGCGTCGCCATCGTGGAAGGCCAGATCAACAAGGGCCGAGGCGACATATTCCACCGTCTGGAACCCCTGGTCGAAATTGGCGGCATTCAGCACTTTTTCAAGCATCTCCTTCGGCATCGGTTCGCCCGTTTCGGCATGGGTGGCGAACTCGGCCAGAACTTCGGGCACTTCCAGCCAGTGTTCATAAAGCTGGCTGGGCAGTTCGACAAAATCGCGCGCAACAGAGGTGCCCGAGATGCTTTCATAGGTCACATTGGACAGCATCTGGTGCAATGCATGGCCAAATTCGTGGAACAGGGTGCGTGCATCGTCATAAGACAGCAGCGCCGGATCACCCTTGGCGAAGTTGCAGACATTGATGACAATCGGTGCCTGTTCTTTCGGGAATCTGGCCTGTGCCCGCATCGCGCTGCACCAGGCACCTGACCGCTTGGACCCTCGTGCAAAGTAGTCACCGATGAACACGGCGACATGCCGACCGTTGCGCGTAACTTCCCACGCGCGGCAATCCGGGTGATAAAGCGGCACGTTCAAAGGCTTGAATTCCAGCCCGAACAGGCGGTTTGCACAAGCAAACGATGCCTCGATCATCCGGTCCAGTTGCAGGTAGGGTTTCAGTTCCGCCTCATCCAGATCATGTTCCGCCTTGCGCCGCTTTTCAGCGTAATAGCGCCAGTCCCATGCTTCCAGCGGGCCGTTGACACCGTCTTCCTGCATCATCTGGGTCAGGATTTCCGCGTCCGCATCGGCGCGGGCCTTGGCAGGTTCCCACACCTGCATCAATAACTCACGTACCCGGTCCGGCGTGCGCGCCATTTCAGTTTCCAGCTTGTAACCGGCGAAGTTGTCATAGCCCAACAGCTTGGCGCGTTCCTCACGCAAGCCCAGAATCTCAGCCGCGATGTCGCGATTGTCTGTCTCGCCACCATTCGCCCCGCGGGCAGCCCAGGTGCGATATGCTTTTTCGCGCAGGTCCCGACGAGGTGAAAACTGAAGAAACGGCACGATCAGCGACCGGGACAGGGTAACAACCGGCCCCAAGGCGCCCTTTTCCGCACCAGCAGCCCGTGCCGCATTCACAACGAAATCCGGCAGGCCCTGCAGATCTTGTTCGGTCAGATCCATGAACCAATCCCGCTCATCCGCCAGCAGGTTCTGGGTAAAGGATGTCCCCAATGAGGCTAGGCGCGACTTGATTTCTTGCATACGAGCGTCTTCGTCCCCGTCCAACGCCGCGCCTGCACGAACAAATCCTCGATGGGTCAGCATCAGAACGCGTACCTGTTCCTCGGTCAGGTTCAGGTTTTCGCGCCGCGCCCAAAGGTCGGCAACGCGTTCAAACAGCGCCTTGTTCGAGGAAATTCCCGAGAAATGGGCCGACAACTTGGGGGAAAACGCGCGCTGCAACTCTTCCCGCTTGGGGTTGCTGTCTGCGCCTGCAACGGTGAAGAAGACCGACAGAACCTTGTCCAGCTGCTCGCCCGCAGCCTCAAGGGCTTCGACCGTGTTGGCGAATGTGGGGGTATCCGGATTTGCCGCTATCGCGTCAATCTCGGCGTTATGCGCGGTCATCGCCTGATCCAGAGCCGGGGCAAAATCTTCATCCGAAATATCGGCGAAAGGGGCTATTTCGAATGGGGTGGTCCAGTTGGACAGGATCGGGTTGGTCATGCGGATCTCCTTTGATCCTATAGCTAGTTCGCCATGGCCGGGTGTTCCAGAACCCCCAGCCCACATTAAGAAAGGTTAATTGCTTGCGGCACCACAAATGGGGCAATCGGCACGGCGGGTCAGAGTGATCTTGCGACTTTCACCGTACAGGGCGTCGTAGATCAGCATCTCGCCCCGCAGCGCCATGCCAGCGCCCGTTATCACCTTGATCGCCTCGACCGCCATCATCGATCCGACGACGCCCGGCAATGGGCCAATCACACCAGCCTCGGAACAGGACGGGGCCAGACCGGGGGCCGGGGCTTCGGGAAAGATACACTGATAGCACGGGCTGCCATTGGCTGGGTCAAACACGCTGAGCTGCCCTTCCCACTGCGACAAGGCCCCCGAGATCAGTGGCTTGCCCAACGCGACAGCAGTCCGGTTGGCCAGATAGCGGGTCTCAAAATTATCCGTACCGTCAAGGATCAGATCGAAGTCCGCAAAAAGATCTGCTGCGATTTCATCGCTCAATCTGCGATGAAAGGGCAGAACCTCCACATTCGGGTTCTGCGCCTCCATCGCTTGCTGGGCGGAAAAGACCTTGGGCATATCGATATCTGCATCGCGGTGGATCACCTGCCGCTGCAGGTTCGCATTCTCGACTATGTCGTCGTCAATGACCCCGATTGTACCCACACCTGCGGCCGCCAGATATTGCAGCGCCGGGGCGCCTAAACCTCCCGCGCCGATCACCAGAACACGGGCCTGTTTCAACTTTTTCTGACCCGGCCCGCCCAATTCGCGCAGCACAATGTGACGGGCATACCGGTTCAGTTCGGTTTCGGTGAAACGGTCAGAGGGCAGGGTAGATTCCGGCTTGGAGGCTTGTACTGCACGGTTGCGCAGGGCCTTCAGCACACGGCCATATAGCAAAACGATGGCAGCGAATCCCGCAAGGATCAGCCACAGTGCCGCGGACCCACCGGTTGCTTCGCGCAGGGGATGCCCATCCGGAAAGATCAGATGAGACAGGATCACCCCGACCAACAACACACTCACCGACACCACACGCGCGGTTTTTGACGCGCCCGCGATATAGCCGACGCCCCATAGCCCAGCTGCCAGAACAAGAACCAGCAGCATCAGCCGCGCCCGGTCGAGCCGAAACCACCAGCCCCGCGATCTGTTTCACCCAATGCCTCAGCCAGTTCGAATGCCGCCTGCACGACAGGGGCAACTACCAGCTGCGCGATACGATCGCCATGGACAATCTCGAACGGTTCCTGACCGGCATTCATCACGATTACCCCCAGAGGTCCGCGATAGTCACTGTCGATAGTGCCCGGCGTATTGGGCAGCGTGATCCCGTGTTTCAGTGCAAGGCCCGAGCGGGGACGGACCTGAACCTCGTATCCTTGCGGGATTTCAATGCGCAGACCGGTCGGCACAAGCGCCCGCTGTCCGGGCTCCAGCATGATCGAAACCCCCTCGGGCAAGTTGGCACGCACGTCCGCGCCAGCAGCACCCGCAGTTTCGTAGGACGGAAGCGCCACGGCGGGGTCTGCCCCGTCTTCGCGGATCACTCGAATTGCAACCATGGTTTTGCCTTTCCTTCAGCCCGCCAACGCGTCCGCGATCCTGCTTGCCAACCGCCGCGCAACCTCGGCCTTGCCCATACGCGGCCATTCCTCGGCTCCGCTGTCCGAAATCAGGATAACCGCATTCTCGGACCCGCCCATGATCCCGGTGGCAGAGCTGACATCGTTGGCAACAATCCAGTCACAGCCTTTGCGCAGCCGCTTGGCGGTAGCATGTTCGATCACGTCATCGGTCTCGGCCGCAAAGCCGACAACCAAAGGTGGGCGCCCATTTTCCATCCGCGAGACACGTGTGAGAATGTCGGGGTTCTCGGCAAACTCCAGAACCGGCAAACCGTCCCGGCTTTTCTTCAGCTTCTTGTCCGACGCACTGGCCACGCGCCAATCTGCCACCGCCGCCGCAAACACGCCCGCATCGACGGGCAGCGCCGCATCAACCGCGTCCGACATCTGTTGCGCGGTCTCGACCGGCACGACCTGCACACCCGACGGTGGCGGTACGTCCGCGGGGCCCGTGACAAAGATCACCTCGGCCCCTAATTCCGCAAGTGCCTGTGCCACGGCCGAGCCCTGCGCCCCGGAAGAGCGGTTCGCGATATACCGGACCGGATCAATCGGCTCATGCGTCGGACCCGAAGTTACCAGCACGCGCTTACCCACCAAAGGTCCTGCCGCAAATTGCGCCTCAACCGCCGCGACGATTTCCAGCGGTTCCGACATGCGCCCAGGGCCATATTCACCGCAGGCCATATCACCTTCGTTTGGGCCAACAAAGCACACGCCATCCGCTTGAAGCTGCTTCAGGTTGCGTCGCGTCGCCGGGTGTTCCCACATGCGTACATTCATCGCGGGTGCACACAGGACGGGCGTGTCCGTTGCCATCAGAAGGGTCGATGCCAGATCATTTGCCAACCCCCCCGCCATCTTGCCCATCAGGTCCGCTGTTGCGGGGGCCACGACGATCAGATCGGCAGAGCGTGACAGCTGGATATGACCCATCTCGGCCTCGGCGGTCAGATCGAACAGGTCACCATAGACCTTTTCTGAGGCAAGGGCAGACACGGACAGAGGTGTTACAAATTCCTCTGCCGCACGCGTCAGCACAGGCGTTACGGCCGCGCCACGTTCACGCAGCCTGCGGATCAGGTCCAGCGATTTGTAGGCCGCGATGCCGCCGCCGATGATCAGCAGAATGCGTTTGGATGACAGCATGTTCAGCCCTTCCTGTTCCGGTCGGCCCCGACATTAGGCAAGCCCAGCAGGTTGTTCCAGCGATTAATTCTGAACCTGAAACGCCGCACAGGGGTCTTCACGCTCGACTGTGGGGCTGTCGATTACGATATCAAAGTCACCGTCGATAATGTCGTCTTCGGACTGTCCGACCGAGACCACCTTCCATCCGGGTTGAAGGCGTTCAAGAAATGTCGGGATACCTCGGTCTTTGCGCGCATGTCCGTTCCCAGTGATCACGGCAACCGGGCCGCCGGTTTCTTCCATCGCGCGTATCACCGCGCGCGCAAGAACCGCATCGCGCAAACGCTGGATCGCGACCATCTGGGGTAACATTTCGGGTGGGAGAGCATCGCAATGCGCGGCCATTTGATCCGTCTCACGCGCCTCCTGCTCCTCGGGCGTCAGCGGTACAGTCAAACCGTAGCGCGCCGCGTCTGCACCCAGCGCCGTGGCGGCCCCGCGTTCCATCGCAGCCCGCGCGGCAGCACGCGGCACCATGGCCCCGTAAACCGGCGCACCGGAGGCCTTGAACACCGGATAATACAGCCTAAGTGGTGGCCAGCCGCTTTCTGCCCATTGCAGAATACGGCTCAACTCTTCCGGGTTGGAGACGGCTTTTTGCGCCAGCCGTTGCGCGCCTTCTTCGGTGACCATCTCCCAGACAACGGCCGAGGGTGAGATTTCCACTATCGCTTCGGCTTGAATGAGGTGGTGGCGGGGATTGTCGTGAACCTCTCCCAGAATTACCACATCTGCATCCCGCATCGCGAGAGCCGCATCATCGGAAATAAGATCTTCCGCCAGTCCGGGTCGCGCCGCTGTAACCGTAAGGCCCAGAACACACGCAAGAATCGCAAGCTGTTTCATGCGATGAAGTGTTGCACCTCGTTCGACTGGGCTTCAAGGTTCTTGCGCATTTTTGCGAACGCTGCGGCCTCAAGCTGTCGCACCCGCTCCTTGGACAGTCCCAACTCGACGCCGAGACTCTCCAGTGTCCGCGCAGGCTCGCGCAGTTTGCGTTCGCGCACAATGAACCGCTCGCGGTCATTCAGTGCGTTCATCGCGATCAGCAACCACTGGCGCAACTGTTCGGTGTCGTGGGTGTGTTCAACTGCTTCGGCGGCCTGTTCGCGTTCATCTTCCAGCGCATCGATCCATTCACGCCCGTCTTCGTCGGCGGATTGCACCGCGTTCAGGGAAAAATCCGACCCTGACAGCCGACCTTCCATCAGTTCAACGTCGCGCAGAGGAACCCCGATTTCCGTGGCGATCATCTGATGCAGCTGGTGGCGATCCAGTTCAAGACCTTCGGTTGCGGCCTCGCGTTCCAGCCGGGCCTGAACCCGACGCATGTTAAAAAACAGCGATTTCTGCGCCGAGGTGGACCCCGTTCGCACCATGGACCAGTTCCGCATCACATAATCCTGAATGCTCGCCTTGATCCACCACACCGCATAAGTCGAAAACCGCACCCCACGATCAGGGTCGAACTTGTCTGCGGCCTTCATCAAACCCAGACCGGCCTCCTGGATAAGGTCATTCATCGGCGCGCCATAGCGTTTGAACTTGGCCGCCATCGAAATTGCCAGCCGCATATACGCTGTGATCAGGCGGTGCAGCGCCTGTTCATCACGCTGGTCACGCCAGGCATAGGCCAGCCTCAGTTCCGTTTCCGCATCCAGCAACTCGGCCTTCATCGCTTGCCGGGACATCGAAAAATCTGTCGCGTTGTCCAGTGCCATAAACCTCTCCCCCTGATTTGCAGGCGTTGGCCGGGCTTGCCATGCCGACCTATGACCGATACGCAAAACAGCACCAATTGGATCATCTTTAGGTAAGTACTGTGGCGTCAGATTTAACCTTAATTCTGGGCGGAGCTGCTTCGGGCAAGTCGGCATTTGCCGAGAACCTCGTTGTTTCCACAGGGAAAAATCGAGTTTACCTAGCGACATCACAAGTGTTTGATGACGAGATGCGGCAGAAGGTTGATCGCCATTTGGTACAGCGGGGCGGCGGTTGGACCACGATTGAAGAGCCCCTTGACCTGAGGCCGGTGCTGTCCAGCCTGTCCTCGGATCAGGTGTGTCTGGTCGATTGCGCCACCATGTGGCTCAGCAATCACTTGCTGGCCGAAACCGATCTGGGCGCAGTCCAAACTGACCTGCTAAAGGCCCTGCGTGCATGCCCCGCGCAGATTGTGATCGTGTCGAACGAAGTCGGGCACGGTATTGTTCCGGATAACGCGCTTGCCCGCCGCTTTCGCGAAGCGCAGGGCCGGCTGAACATTGCACTTGCGGCGCAGGCTAAACTGGTGATCCAGGTGACCGCGGGGTTGCCGTTGGTCCTGAAAGGGCAGCTGCCGTGACGCGACTGCATCTTGTTCGCCACGGGCCCACGCATGCAAAGACGATGGTTGGCTGGTCCGATCTGCCTGCTGATCTAAGCGATACAGCAGCACTGAAGCGCCTGCACGACCATTTGCCATCCGATGCACTTGTGATTTCGTCCGACCTGTCGCGTGCAATTGACACTGCTTCTGCCATTCAAGGCCAGCGTCGCCGTCTGCCACATCACCCGGACCTGCGGGAAATCCATTTCGGTCGGTGGGAGCTTCGCGGGTTTGCCGAGATTGAAGCCGAAGACCCCGAGCTGGCTTTTGCCTATTGGGACAACCCCGGTGATGTCCGCCCACCGCAAGGTGAAAGCTGGAATGAGGTCCGCGACCGGGTCGATTCCGCGATCGACGCGCTTATGTCCGCGCATACGGGCCGCAATCTGGTGATCGTCGCGCATTTCGGCGTGATCCTGACACAAGTGCAGCGCGCCCTTGGTCTGGACGGGCAGCAGACCTTTGCGCATCGGATCGACAACCTTTCGGTGACGGATATCGCTGTCAACGGCGGGGCGTGGACTGTCGGGTCGATCAATCACCTTCCGTGAACAGGTCCAACACAAATCACTGATTTACCGGTCCGCAAAGCTGAGGCATCGTCCGCGCATGACTTATGACCTTTATATCGGCGATCGCCTCTTCTCCAGCTGGTCAATGCGCGGCTGGTTGATGCTTGAGAAATTCAACCTGCCCTATCGCAGCCACATGATCGGCCTCTATTCCGGCACTATGGCGCAAGACATGGAACCGCTGGCCCCTGCTCGCCTTGTTCCCGCCTTGCGCCTGCCGGATGGAACGGTTGTGGGGGAAAGCCTGGCAATGGCCGAAACCCTGGCCGAACGCCACCCCGATGCCGGGTTATGGCCTTCGGATGCCGCTGCCCGGGCAACCGCCCGCTGGCTATGCGCCGAAATGGTAGCCGGATTCAGCGCCCTGCGTGGAGAATGCGCCATGCAGCTGCGCAACGTGTGGCAAGGCTTTACGCCGTCTGGGGCGACTTTGTCAGACCTTGAGCGGGTTGAAACACTCTGGGCACATGCGCGGAGCGTGTCAGGGGCAGACCAAGGACCGTTATTTGGTGCCTATTCACTGGCAGACGTCTTCTACACACCCGTTGCTGCGCGGATTATAGGATATGGGCTGCCGGTGTCAGAGGCGAACCGGGCTTATTGCATGGAACTGCTCTCTGATCCCATCGTCAGACAGTGGCGCGCCATGGGATTGACCGTAGAGTATGACACCTTCCCATACGCGCAGGACTTGCCGTCCGGCCCTTGGCCAGTCGGGGGTGTTTCTGCTGCGAAGCCGGTTTCAGGTGGTCCGTCAATCAACGCCGCCTGCCCGTATTCCGGCAAGCCTGTCACCGATTTCCTGGAGCTTGACGGGCAATGCTGGGGGTTCTGCAACCCATTCTGCCGGAACAAAACTGTGGCCGACCCCGGAGCATGGCCCAAATTCGCGGCCATGCGCGCAGCCGTTAACGACTCTTAAACCAGAACCGTGGCAGCAACGTCCTGTTAACCAAAACAGGACTGCCATGGTCGCCCGCGCCCACACCGTTGCTTTTCAAGGCGTTGATGCCCGCCCGGTCGAGGTGCAATGCGCAGTCTCACCCGGACTGCCAGCCTTTTCCATCGTGGGCCTGCCCGACAAAGCCGTGTCCGAGGCGCGTGACCGCGTCCGCAGCGCGCTGAACGCGATGGCCATTGCGCTGCCGTCCAAGCGGATCACCATCAACCTGTCCCCCGCCGACCTTCCTAAAGAAGGCAGCCATTTCGACCTGCCCATTGCGGTGGCGCTTTTGTCCGCGCTCGACATCATCCCTGCCGATGCCGCAGAAAGCACCGTTGCATTGGGGGAGTTGTCGCTCGACGGTTCTCTGGTTCCGGTTGTCGGTGCCTTGCCTGCCGCCATGACGGCAGCTTCAGAAGACCGCGCCTTGCTTTGTCCGCGCGCCTCCAGCGCCGAGGCGGCCTGGGTAGATGCCACTCAAGTGATCGGCGCCGGATCACTTGGAGAGGTCGTGCGCCATTTCTCGGGCCAATCCCCGTTGCCAGCAGCACAACCCGGCGAAGTGAACCTGACACCGTCCAACCGCGACCTGCGCGATGTGAAAGGGCAGGAGCGTGCCAAACGTGCCTTGGAAATCGCCGCGGCCGGACGTCACCACTTGATCATGATCGGCACGCCGGGATCGGGCAAATCCATGCTGGCGGCGCGGCTTCCCGGAATTTTGCCGCCGCTTACTGCCGTGGAAGCCCTGGAGACGTCGATGATCCAATCGCTATGTGGGTTACTGGATGAAGGCGGAATAAACCGCACTCGCCCGTTCCGCGAACCGCACCACACGGCCTCGATGGCGGCCATAGTTGGTGGTGGGAAAGGGGCCAAACCGGGCGAAATCTCATTGGCTCATAATGGTGTGCTGTTCATGGATGAATTCCCCGAATTTCCACGCACCGTTCTGGAAACCCTGCGGCAACCCATTGAAACCGGCGAAGTCATGGTGGCGCGCGCGAACGCCCATGTGAAATACCCCTGTCGTTTCATGCTGGTCGCCGCCGCCAACCCTTGCAAATGCGGTTATCTGACAGATCCATCGCGCGCCTGTTCGCGAGCACCGGGATGTGGTGAAGATTACCTGCATCGAATCTCGGGCCCGTTAATGGACAGGTTCGATCTGCGGATCGAAGTTCCGCCTGTGGGCTTCACCGACCTTGATCTGCCCCCATCCGGCGACAGCTCGGCGACAGTTGCAGCACGTGTCGAAAGGGCGCGTGCCATTCAGGCAGACCGGTTTTGTGACACGCCGGAGTTACGACAAAACGCTGATGCAGAAGGCAAAATACTGGAAGAGATCGCCACGCCCGATGCCGAAGGAAAAGAGCTGCTGTTGAAAGCCGCAGATCGTTTCGGCCTGTCAGCCCGGGCCTTTCATAGAATCCTGAGGGTGGCGCGCACCATCGCCGATCTGGACGGCGCGACCGATATCCGCCGACCACACGTGGCTGAAGCGCTGAGTTTTCGCATCTCTGCCCGGGTGATGGCTTAAAGCCTGGCCTCGATGGCCTGCCATATCTTTTCGGCAATATTTACGCCGTCAAACCGTTCCAGTTCCTGAATGCCGGTCGGTGAAGTCACGTTAATCTCGGTCAGATAGTCGCCAATAACGTCAATTCCTACAAAGACCTGACCCTTTTCCTTCAGCAGAGGCCCAATCGCCGCGCAGATCTCAAGATCGCGTTCGGACAAGCCGATCTTTTCCGGACGTCCGCCAACATGCATGTTCGACCGCGTTTCGCCTTCGGCGGGTACCCGGTTGATTGCGCCGACCGCTTCGCCATCCACCAGAATCACCCGTTTGTCGCCATTGCTGACATCCGGCAGGAATTTCTGCACGATCAAAGGTTCGCGCGAGAATCCGGTGAACAGCTCATGCAAGGAAGTCAGGTTGCGGTCATTGGCGTCAAGCCGGAACACACCCGCGCCGCCATTCCCGTAAAGCGGCTTGAGGATGATATCGCCGTGCTTTTCCTTGAACGCCTTGATCGTCTGCAAATCACGCGCAATCGTTGTTGGCGGGGTCAGGTCGGGGAAATCCAGCACCAGCAGCTTTTCCGGGTAGTTGCGCACCCAGAACGGATCGTTGACGACCAGCGTCTGACCCTTGAGACGATCCAGCAAATGCGTGGACGTGATGTAATGCATGTCAAATGGCGGGTCCTGACGCAGCCAGACGACATCGAAATCGGCAAGATCCACCTCACGTTCGGGACCCAGAACCGCAGGATCTCCGGCAACCCTTTGCACGGTCATGTCGTGACCTCGCGCGGTGATGCGACCCTGTTGATAGGCCAAGTGATCCGGACCGTAGAAAAACAAAGAATGCCCGCGCGCCTGTGCCTCTTCCGCCAGACGGAATGAACTGTCGGCGTTGATATCCACGGCCCCGATCGGGTCCATTTGAAAGGCGATTTTCATGGCATGTCCCTCAGTTTCCCGCCAGATACATGGACCAGCACGCCTGTGGGTTCAATGGGGCTTAGCCAAAACCAAAGGCGTTTTCGATGATTTGAACCGCGCCAGAGCCATCCACAAGTGCCGCGTCAAAGCGCACGTTTGTCAGCTGCCCGTCCGGCTCGTTTTCCAAGAACTGCGCGGCAGAGGCGTAAATCCGTTCGATCTGCTTGCGGCTGATCCGGGCAGCGGCCTTTTCAAAGCTGGTGCTTTTTTTAACTTCGATGAACACAAGCCCGTCGCCGTCGCGTGCAATCAGGTCGATCTCTCCGCCAGCGCCCCGCCAGCGACGATGCGCTATGGCAAAGCCCCGACGCTCGTAATCTGCGGCGACCTGTGACTCTGCGGCCTTTCCGGCGTGGTAAGAGATCGAACCCTGTCGTTCACGCCGCCCCATGTCATCCCTTGCCCAATTTCAATGCTTTCTGATAAATCGGTCGGCGCGGCAGGTCGTACATTTCCGATACAAGATCCGCTGCATCCCGAACTGAGTGATTTTCCAAAGCCCGTTTCAAAGCTTCTTCTAGATCGGATTCGTTAACACTTTGCGAATGACCGCGGTCCACCAGCAGGACGATCTCGCCTTTGACCGTCTTGCCCCGATACTCCTCTGCCAGTTCGGACAGGCTGCTGCGACGGACCTCCTCAAACTTTTTTGTCAGCTCTCGACAAAGCGCAGCCTGCCGTTCAGGCCCCAAGCATTCAGCCAGGTCCGACAGACAGGCGGCAACGCGTTTCGGAGATTCGTAGAACACCAATGTGCCGGGGATGTCCTTCAACGCCTCGATACGGGTGCGGCGTGCTTTGGATGCGTTGGGAAGGAAGCCTGCAAAAAAGAAGGCGTCCGTGGGAAGCCCCGCCAACGTCAGGGCCGTTACAACGGCAGACGCGCCCGGGGCGCAGGTCACGGTATACCCGGCTTCGGCGGCCTGCTTGCCCAAATCATAGCCCGGATCGGCAATTAGCGGCATTCCTGCTTCGGACGCGTAGGCCACCGATTGCCCTTGCGCCAGCGCCTCCATGATCTTGCCGCGTGCGCCTGCGCCGCTGTGGTCGTGATAGGCTTGGATTCGTCGGCCTTCCAGCGGGATGCCATGTATTTCCATCAAGCGACGTAAACTGCGGGTGTCTTCTGCCGCAATCACATCGGCTGAGGCCAAAACATCCAAGGCCCTGAGCGTAATGTCGCGTGCTGTTCCAATCGGAGTGGCAACAAAATACAGGCCCGCAGCCAACTTGATCTTTTGGAAATTCAAAGCTGGACCCTCACAGCGTGACGTTTATTATCGCGGCTCAACAGAACAGAAGCATTCGCAGCCGCCGGATCAGGGAGTTTTCATTTAGATGTTTACCGTTTGCAAGCCCGTAAGCAAGCTGGCGAAAGTCGCCGCTGCCCTGACGACCGCAGCGTTTCTTGCTGCCTGTGAACCAGGTGGTCTTGGCGGAGGTCCCTCGATCAATACCGCAAAGCCGGTTCCTGTCGCCTTGCTGGTTCCCAGAGGATCTGCGCAATCTGGTGATGCAGCGCTGGCGCAAAGCCTTGAGAATGCTGCGCGGCTTGCAATGTCGGATTTGCCAAATGTCCAGATCGACTTACGCGTTTATGACACGGCCGGAAACCCGAACACGGCGACAGCCGTTGCACAACAGGCTGTTGCGGACGGGGCAAAAATCATCATTGGTCCAGTATATGCCCAAGCAGCGAATGCTGCGGGATTGGCGGTGCTGAGCAAGAACGTCAACGTTCTTTCGTTTTCAAACAACGCCAGCATTGCAGGCGGCAACGTCTTTGTATTGGGCCCGACCTTTGACAACACGGCCAACCGGCTGGTGAATTATGCGGGCAGTCAGGGCAAGGTCAACACCGTGGTCGTGCACAGCAACGACGCCGCAGGACAGTTGGGCCGGTCCGCAATCGCCAATGCCATAGCGAACAGTCGGGTCAACAATGCAGGGACCGTCGCATACGACCGGTCACAACAGGGTGTCATTAATGCGGTTCCCACGATCAAGGCCACTGTCGATTCGACGGGCGCGGATTCGATCTTTCTGACGGCGACCACGGCGGGGGCATTGCCGCTGTTCTCGCAATTGCTGCCAGAGGCCGGTGTTTCTCCGGCAACCACGCAATTCATTGGCCTGACACGTTGGGATATCCCTCCGCAAACTCTGGAGCTTCCGGGGGTTCAGGGGGGGTGGTTTGCGTTGCCTGACCCGTCCAAGGCACAAGCCTACCGTCAGCGTTACAACGCAACCTACGGCGAAGCACCGCACCCGATCAGCGGCTTGGCCTATGACGGCATCGCCGCAATTGGTGCCTTGGTCAGCCAGGGCAAATCAGACGCCCTGACCGCTTCGGCCCTGACGCAGAACGCCGGTTTCCAGGGTGTTGGCGGCATCTTCCGCCTACGCCCGGACGGCACCAACGAACGCGGTCTGGCCGTTGCCACGATCCAGAACAAACAGGTGGTTGTGATTGACCCTGCCCCACAAAGCTTCTCTGGTGCCGGTTTCTGATCTGACGGGCGCGATCAACGTGCCCGAAAGCGCGTTGATCTGCCCCGCCGGAGACATCTTCGACAGCACTGCCGTCAATGATGCACTGGCTCAGGCCTTTGAGGTCTGCCCGGACAACACCAAAATGCGGTCCGAGACGGTGCGCATTCTGCGCGAGGCTCAAAAGTCTGGCCGCGCGGCCATTGCAGAGGCATTTGGCGAACGTCCTTTCGACGCGCGCGCACTCACGCGCTCATATACATACCTGACGGATCAACTGGTTGGGACGGCGATGCTGGTCTCAAGCACACGCCTGCATCCGCTTGCAACACCCACCCAAGGTGAAAAGATCGCCGTTCTGGCTGTTGGCGGTTACGGGCGTGGGGAAATGGCGCCGTTTTCAGATGTCGACCTGCTGTTCCTCACCCCCTACAAGATCACCGCATGGGCCGAGAGCGTCATCGAGTCGATGCTTTATATCCTGTGGGATTTGCGGCTTAAGGTCGGGCATTCGTCACGCACGATCAAAGATTGTCTGCGGTTGGGTGCCGAGGATTTCACGATCCGCACAGCGATGTTGGAGCAACGCTATCTGGCCGGTGACAAGGCACTGGCGGACGGGTTGGACCGAAGGCTGAAAGACGAACTGTTCAAGGGAACCGAACGCGAGTTCATCGAAGCCAAGTTGCACGAACGTGACGAACGCCACCACAAACAAGGCGAGCGTTACATGGTCGAACCCAACGTGAAGGAAGGCAAAGGCGGCCTGCGTGACCTGCAATCCCTCTACTGGATCGCGAAATATATCTATGGCGTTCAGGACGTGGCCGAACTGGTGCCTTTAGGCTTGTTCACCCCCGAAGAGTTCAAGACCTTCGTTCAGGCCGAAGAGTTCCTTTGGGCTGTACGCTCGCACCTGCATCTAGTCACCGGTCGCGCGACCGAGCAGCTTACCTTTGACATGCAGGTCGAGGTCGCCGCACGCATGGGGTACGAGGACCGCGCCGGGCGTCGCGCGGTCGAAGTGTTCATGCAGCGGTATTTCCGCGAAGCCACACGCGTAGGTGAGTTGACGCGCATCTTCCTGACCAAACTCGAAGCGCTGCACATGAAAGGTGCGCCCCTGCTGGAACGCATTTTCCGCAGGCGTCGACGGGTCAAGGCAGGGTACAAGGTGGTTCACGGTCGTCTGGATCTGGTGGAACCTGAGAAATTTCTCTCCGACAAAATGAACCTGCTGCGCCTGTTCGAAGAAGGTTTGCGGACAGGTATGCTGATCCATCCTGATGCCATGCGGCTGGTGAGCGCGAACCTGCATCTGATCGATGACGAAATGCGCGGCGACAAGGAAGCTCAGCGCATTTTCCTGGATCTGATGTTGAAACACGGCAACCCGGAACGCGCATTGCGACGGATGAACGAGTTGGGCGTGCTGTCCGCTTTCCTGCCCGAGTTCGAGCACATCGTGGCAATGATGCAGTTCAATATGTATCACAGCTATACGGTGGACGAGCATACAATCCAGTGCATCGTCAATCTTGCCCAGATCGAACGCGGAGAGCTGGTCGAATCTCTGCCTCTGGCCTCTTCGATTCTGAAAGGCGGGGTCAATCGCAAGGTGCTGTATGTCGCGCTTCTTTTGCACGACATTGCGAAAGGTCGCCCCGAAGACCACTCGATTCTCGGGGCGCAGATCGCGCGCAAGGTGGCGCCTCGGCTCGGCCTGAACAAATCGGATTCCGAAACCGTTGAATGGCTGGTGCGCTATCACTTGCTTATGTCCGATATGGCCCAAAAACGCGATATCTCCGACCCTCGGACAGTGCGCGATTTTGCCAAGGCCGTTCAGACAACCAAACGGCTGGATCTGCTGACGGTTCTGACGGTTTGCGACATTCGCGGCGTTGGCCCGACCACCTGGAACAACTGGAAGGCCACTCTGCTGCGCGCCCTGCATGCTGAAACAAAGCGTGCACTGGAAACCGGTATGGAAGATCTGAACCGGGCAAATCGGGGGGCCGAGGCCAAAACAGCGCTGCGCCGCGCTTTGGACAACTGGTCCAAGGCTGACCTCAAGGTCGAGACCGGGCGCCACTACGCCCCGTATTGGCAGGGCCTGAATCTTGCGACGCATATCGAGTTTGCCGAGATGCTGCACGCGCTGGAACAAAGCGGCGACCCCGGCGCGATGGAAATTCGCCTGCAACCTGATGAAGACCGTGATGCGACGCGGGCCTGTTTCGCTATGGGCGATCACCCCGGTATTTTTGCCCGCATCGCCGGGGCACTGGCCTTGGTCGGCGCGAATGTCGTCGATGCCCGCAGCTACACCACCAAAGACGGCTACGTAACGGACGCGTTCTGGATACAGGACGCCGAGGGGCACCCGTTCGAGGCATCGCGCCTTCCACGCCTGACGCAGATGATTCACAAGACCCTGCGCGGTGAAGTCGTCGCCAAGGAAGCACTGAAGTCACGTGACAAGATCAAGAAACGCGAACGCGCTTTCAACGTGCCAACACATATCACGTTCGACAATGAGGGCTCTGAAATCTACACGATCATCGAAGTAGACACACGCGACCGCCCCGGCCTGCTGTTTGACCTGACCCGGACCCTGGCCGCGGCGAACGTGTATATCGCCAATGCCGTGATTGCGACCTATGGCGAGCAGGTGGTCGATACGTTCTACGTCAAGGACATGTTCGGCTTGAAGTATTACTCGGAAAGCAAGCAGCGCGGACTTGAGGCGAAGCTGCGCACGGCAATCACCGAAGGCGCCGAGCGTGCGGCCTCATGAAGCAAATACGCTTGTTCTCGGGCTTGTTCACGGTCGGCTTCTGGACGCTCGCCAGCCGAATTCTGGGGTTTCTGCGGGAAATACTGCTGACGGCCTATATCGGACCGGGCCCAGTGATGGATGCCTTTGTTGCTGCCTTTCGCCTGCCCAACATGTTCCGCCGCTTTTTCGCCGAGGGGGCATTTAACGCGGCCTTTGTGCCGATGTTTACCAAACGACTGGAAGCAGACGAAAACCCTCAGGGTTTTGCGCAGGACGCATTCAATCTTCTGGCCGTGGCTGTTCTTGCGCTGGTCGGGCTGGCCATGGTTTTCATGCCCGGTCTGGTGTGGCTGACCGCCGAAGGGTTTTACGGCGATGAACGGTTCGATCTGGCGGTGGACTATGGATATGTTGTGTTTCCATACATCCTGTTCATGTCTCTGGCTGCCTTGTTTTCAGGCGTTCTGAATGCAACCGGGCGGTTCGCGGCGGCGGCAGCCGCACCTGTTCTGCTGAACATCTTCGCTTGCACCGCCCTGATTGCCGGTGCCATGTCCGGCGGCGAGGTGATCCGGTGGTTGATCCCTGTCATTCCAGTGGCCGGTGTCGCGCAGCTGGCGCTGGTCTGGATCGCAACCGAACGCGCCGACATCCGCATCCGCCCCAGCATGCCGCGCCTGACGCCTGAAATGCGACGGATGGTACGTATCGCGGTCCCGGCCGCGCTGGCGATGGGGGTCACACAGGTTAATCTCGTTGTCGGGCAATTGGTTGCATCGAAAACCGAAAATGCCGTCAGCTGGCTTTTTGCCGCAGACAGGCTCTACCAGTTGCCTTTGGGTGTTGTAGGCATTGCTGTCGGCATAGTCTTGTTGCCGGACCTGTCCCGCCGTTTGCGTGCGGAGGACAAAGAGGGCGCACGCAATGCCTTTTCCCGGGCCGGTGAGTTCACATTGCTGCTGACGCTGCCTTCGACTGTGGCCTTCGTGGTTATGCCAACCTCCCTCGTGTCGGTGCTGTTCGAACGCGGCCAGTTCGGCCCCGAGGACACGGCCGCCACGGCCCTTGCGGTTGCCATCTACGGGGTCGGGCTTCCGGCTTTCATGTTGCAAAAATTGCTGCAACCGCTGTTTTTTGCGCGCGAGGATACACGTTCCCCGTTTCACTACGCGGTTGTTGCGATGATCGTGAACGCAGCTCTGGCGTTTGGTCTGTTTCCACTGGTGGGCTGGATCGCACCGGCAATTGCTGCATCGACTGCCGGGTGGGCGATGGTTGTGCTACTGGCCTTGGGCTCACGACGTATGGGTGAAGAGGCGCGCTTCGATGACCGGTTCAAAAAGCGCGCGAGCAGGATTGTGGCCGCTTCGCTTGGGATGGGTGCGGTATTGTACGCCGCGCTCCACCTGTTCGGGTGGGCGTTGGATGTTCCCGGCTGGCGCTATCTGGCACTGCTGGTCCTGATCATGGTCGCGGCCGTCTCATATTTCCTTCTGGGCCATATCTTCGGCGCTTTCAAACTGTCGGAGTTCAAGCACGCCCTGCGCCGGTCCTGATCAATCCCGGCGAATGCGGCCGACGATCCGGGACCACGCGCCCGGTGCAACAAGAAAAGACATGCCAAAACCGGTGGCAAACCCACCCAGATCAGCAACCCATTCCCAGTTGCCACCAAAGATCAGGCCGAAAAGAAATTGTATGCCCATAAGGACGGCAATCAATTGAAATGCCCGTGCTTGGTTTGCACCTACAAGTGACAGTTTGCGCCACAACAACCACGTAAATGCGCCTATCAGACCGTACACCGGCGGGAACCCTCCGATCAGCGGATAGCGCGGGTCCAGTAACACGGCGTAGGCCAATGCGCCGCCAATGCCGGACACGACAAAAATCAGCAGCATTGGGAAACTGCCGAACACTTCGCCAACCATTTTGCCCATCGCCAGCACGAAAACACAGACGAAAATCGCCTGGGTGAAATTGGCGGATACAAAGGGGTAGGTCACGAAGCGGATGACATGTTCGAATGGCCAGCGCCCGTTCAGAACCATCCAGTCGAAAATATCCGCCGAGAACGCGTAATGCTGTATCGCATCCAGCCGCCAGCCCACCGCTGTTGGCCCTCCGACCAGCCCGCGTGATCCCAGCGTGAAGGCAATTTCTATCCCGATTATGAACAGAACCAACGCCACCACAGCAGGTGGCAGAGGGTTCACAGGCGGTGTGTAATGTCCACTGCTCATTGGGCTGGCCTTTCGCGGCTGTTGACGTCCCTTTGCCTCATGGGTAAGCGACGGGGGCTGATTTTTCCAGACAGGAGTTCCCTTTGATGACTGAGTCCCAATTCACGCCACGCGTGTTTTCCGGCATCCAGCCTTCGGGAAACCTGCACCTTGGGAACTACCTTGGTGCACTCAAGCGTTTTGTCGATATGCAGGGTCCCGAATTCGAAACCGTCTATTGCATGGTCGATTTGCACGCCATCACCGTATGGCAGGACCCAGATCGTCTGCGCGAAAAAACACGCGAGGTTTGCGCGGGCTTTATCGCGGCGGGTCTTGATCCAGAAAAATCAATCCTGTTCAACCAAAGCCAGGTGCCCGAACACACTCAGCTGGCCTGGATTTTCAACTGCGTCGCCCGAATGGGCTGGATGCAACGGATGACGCAGTTCAAGGACAAGGCGGGCAAAAATGCGCAAAATGCCTCGCTTGGCCTGTTTGCGTACCCTGCCCTGATGGCAGCCGATATTCTTGTCTACCACGCGACACATGTTCCTGTGGGTGAAGACCAGAAGCAGCACCTGGAATTGACCCGCGATATCGCGATCAAGTTCAACCACGACTACGGCGTCGACTTCTTTCCCGTGACTGAGCCCGTGATTGGAGGCCCTGCCCCGCGCGTGATGAACCTGCGGGACGGTTCGCGCAAAATGTCGTCCTCCGACCCCTCGGACATGAGCCGGATCAACCTGACCGATGATGCCGATGCGATCGCCAAGAAAATCCGCAAGGCCAAGACCGACCCTAACGCTTTGCCGTCGGATGTCGAAGGTCTGGAGGGCCGCCCCGAAGCGCGCAATCTGGTCAATATCTACGCAGCACTCAGCGAACAGAGCATAGCGCAGGTTCTGGCCGAAGTTGGGGGCAAGCAGTTCGGTGATTTCAAACCGATGTTGGCTGATCTGGCAGTCGCCAAGCTGGCCCCAATCTCGACTGAGATGTCGCGTCTTATGGGAGAACAGGCCGAGATTGACCGGATTCTGGCTCATGGGGCCGAGCGCGCCCGCCAGATCGCCGCTCCGATCCTGCAAAAGACCTATGAAATCGTCGGTATGGTCGGATCGGCATCACGCTGAATGCACTGGACCTTCGCCTGACGCCCTCCTAGGGTCTGCCTGAACCACAGGAGGGCGTCATGGCAACCGGCAAAAACATCCGGACCTATTTCCAAGGCCAATGGCATGACGGGGATACTCCCATCATGCGCGCAGCGGATCACGGGTCGTGGCTAGGGTCTTCGGTCTTTGACGGCGCCCGTTATTTCGACGGGTTGGCCCCTGATCTGCACGCGCATTGCGCCCGGGTGAACCGGTCCGCCGAAGCCCTGATGCTGACACCGACCATGACAACCGAGCAGATGGTCGAATTGGTACATGAAGGGTTGCAAGCCTACAGCCCTGACACGGCTGTCTATATCCGCCCGATGTATTGGGGCATTGACGGCGATAGCACGGCAATCGTTCCGCAGGAAAACAGCACAGGGTTTGCCATCTGTCTGGAAGAAATCCCAATGGCACCAGAAACGGCTTCGGCCACGCTGTCGACCACGCGATTCCGTCGCCCGGTACTGGAATCGGCTGTGGTCAATGCCAAGGCCGGGTGCCTTTACCCCAACAATGCGCGCATGTTGCAAGAGGCACGCTCCAAAGGATTCTCGAACGCTCTGGTCGCTGACGCGATGGGCAATGTGGCCGAAACGGCAACGGCCAACATCTTCATGGTCAAGGATGGCGAGGTCTTTACCCCGATCCCCAACGGCACATTTTTGGCAGGGATCACGCGGGCGCGACATATCAAGAATCTGCGCGAGGATGGTGTCACAGTTCATGAAACGGTCTTGGGTTTCGAGGATTTTCACCAGGCGGATGAGGTTTTCATGTCCGGCAATATGAGCAAGATCACACCGGTGACTGCGCTGGAGGACACACAGTTTCAGGTTGGTCCCATTGCCCGCCGTGCCCGCACACTTTACTGGGACTGGGCTGCAAGCGAACGCTAGTACATCGACATGAACGTGTCCGAGTTGCCAGCACGCAAACGCTCGGGCATGATCCCTTAAAATTGAAGAGGACACCCATGCGTAAGTTCTTAGTTGTTCTGGATGACAGCCGTGAATGCCTGAACGCAATGCGGTTCGCCGCGATGCGTGCCGCGCATACAGGTGGTGGCGTGACGATCTTGTCGGTTATTCCGCCGGACGAGTTCAATCACTGGATCGGTGTTGCCGAAACCATGCGCGAAGAAGCCCGGGAACGTATCCATGCCCATTTCGAAGTCTTCGCCAAATGGATGCGCGACAAACAGAATGTAGAACCTGAACTGGCCATTCGCGAAGGTGATCCGGTGCCGCAGATCATCGAACACGTTCAGTCTGACCCTGAGATCGGCGTTCTTGTTCTTGGGGCGGGGACTGACAAGAAAGGCCCCGGCCCGCTGGTGACTCAGCTCACAAAAAACTCTGGCAGCCTACCGATCCCGATCACGATTGTTCCCGGTGACCTGAGCAAGGAAAAGTTGGAAGAAATCACCTGAGGATCGAACATGGCGAAGACGTTGCAGTTCTGGTTCGACTTCGCCTCGACCTATTCCTATCTCAGCGCGATGCGGATCGAACAGGCCGCGCAGGACAAAGGTGTCTCGGTTGACTGGCAGCCTTTTCTGTTGGGTCCGATTTTCGCGGATCAGGGATGGCGCACGTCGCCGTTCAACCTGTATCCGGCCAAAGGGCGCTATATGTGGCGCGACATGGAACGTCTTTGCGGCACAAGACGGCTGCCGTTGGTTCGGCCTGACCCATTCCCGCAAAACTCGCTCACGGCAGCGCGCCTGGCTCTGGCCCTTGCGCATCGCGAAGAACGGGCTTCCTTCGCAAAGGCTGTCTTCAGCGCTGAATTCGGGGACGGGAGGAACATCTCTGACGAAGGCGTGCTTGAGGATTGCCTGAAGATGGCAGGTCTGCCTGCGGCAGTGATGAATCGTGCAAAAGATCCGAGCATCAAGGCTGCGCTGTTCGAGCAATCCGCGCGCGCAAAAGCACTTGGCCTGTTCGGCGCACCCAGTTTTGTTGCAGGGACAGAGTTGTTTTGGGGAGATGACCGGCTGGATGACGCGATTCGTTACGCGGTCACGATTTAGAATCGTTCCAAATATTGACTTCTCCGACCCCTGAGCGCATATCAGAAACACCTCAGACGGAGCTGCCTCATGTTCATCCAGACCGAATCCACCCCAAACCCGGCCACGTTGAAATTTCTGCCCGGCCAAACGGTGCTTGAGGCTGGAACCGCGGATTTCCCGACAGCCGAGGCTGGTGACAAGTCCCCATTGGCCAAACGAATCTTTGCCGTAAACGGCGTGACCGGTGTGTTCTTTGGAAACGACTTTGTCACGGTGACCAAATCCGACGATGTTCAATGGGATCACATCAAACCTGCAATTCTTGGCGCAGTGATGGAGCATTATCAATCCGGCCAGCCCGTCATGGGTGCCGACGCGGCAGCGGCCTCGGGTCATGCCGAACATACCGGAGAAGATGCAGAAATCGTCAACCAGATCAAAGACCTGCTGGACAGCCGCGTGCGCCCGGCCGTGGCACAGGATGGTGGCGACATCACCTTTCATGGTTTTGATCGCGGCATCGTCTACCTGCACATGCAAGGTGCCTGCGCGGGGTGCCCGTCATCAACCCTGACACTGAAGATGGGTATCGAAAACCTGCTGCGCCATTACATCCCCGAAGTGACTGAGGTTCGCCCAGTTGCCGTCTGACCCGACGATCCTGGCATTTGATACATCGGCCGCGCATTGCGCGGCCGCTTTGTTGCGTGGCAGTGTGATCGCAGTATCCCGTGTCGAACGCATGTCACGGGGTCAAGCCGAACGATTGATGCCCTTGCTGCAAGAAGTGCTGACCGAGGCCGGTTGCGTATGGGCCGATCTGGACGCTATCGGTGTTGGGATTGGGCCCGGTAATTTCACGGGTATACGCATCTCGGTCTCTGCTGCCCGGGGCCTTGCCTTGGGCCTTGGCGTCCCGGCGGTGGGCGTTTCTGGATTCGATGCTCTGATTGAACTGGCAGAAGAAGGACAGCTACCAGCCATCCCTGCGCCGCGCGAACAGGTGTATGTACAACTTCCCGGAACCGGCCCTTGCCTTTTGCCCAGGGACGAGGCCGAACAGCATGGGCTTTTGTATGTCTGCTCCGATCCCGCATTGCAGGTACAAGCCGTTGCCAGACTTGCCGCAAGACGATGGCGCAAGGTCAGTGCACCTCCGGCCCCGCTATATGTCAGACCTGCGGACGCAGCCCCGTCCCGAGATGTGCCGCCTGTGTTACTGGACCAATGACGCCTTACGAGATGGCAGCGACACATGCAGCGGCATTCACCCAGTCACGCCCCTGGACTGCCGATGAAATCGCCAGCCTTTTGGAGAACCGGTTCACTGACTGCGTTGGGGATGCCCGTTGCTTTGCCCTGTTTCAGGTGATCGCGGGTGAGGCAGAGTTGCTGACGATTGCGACTCACCCCGCGTTTCAAAGACAAGGTCTCGGGTTTCAGACCATGCGCAACTGGCACGACCGGGCAGTCACTTTGCAGGCAAACCGCGCTTTTCTGGACGTGGCTGCCGACAATGTTGCAGCAATCGCGCTGTATGGGCAATGCGGGTATCGCCAGTGCGGTCGGCGCAAGGGGTATTATTCCAGAAAAACAGGCCCAAAAATTGATGCTCTTGTGATGGAACGCGCACTGCCCTAACGGCAACCAAAGATTTTTTAGACCATTTGGTCAGAAATCAATTGACCATGACGGTTGCAAACGTCCTTAATTCCCGCCATCACAACACTTATGCTCGCTAAAAGTGGGTAAACGGGGCTAATCTGACTTCGTGCCAACAAAAAAAATGGGAGACTTAAATGACCCTGATGAAATCCTTGATGGGTGCTGCCGCTGCTGTCGCTCTGACCGCAGGTGCAGCTTTCGCTGAACCGGCGCTGATCTTTGACCTGGGCGGCAAGTTCGACAAATCTTTCAACGAAGCCGCATATAATGGCGCGCAGCGTTGGGCCGATGAGACCGGCGGCGAATACCGCGAGATCGAGATCCAGTCGGAAGCACAGCGCGAACAGGCTCTGCGCCGTTTCGCAGAATCAGGTGCCAACCCGATCATCACCATGGGCTTTGGTATGGCTGATCCATTGTCGGCCGTTGCAGGTGATTATCCTGAAACCAAATTCGTGGCCGTCGACGTGAACTGGCTGGACATCCCCAACATCCGCCAGATCGGCTTTGCCGAGCATGAAGGATCGTACCTGGTTGGCATGATGGCAGCGATGGCATCGAAATCGGGCACCGTTGGCTTTATCGGCGGTATGGACATTCCGCTGATCCGCCACTTTGGCTGCGGATACGCACAAGGCGCCAAAGCCGTGAACCCGGACATCAATGTTGTCGCCAACATGACCGGCACCACCCCTGCGGCGTGGAACGACCCTGTAAAAGGTTCGGAACTTACAAAAGCACAGATCAGCCAGGGTGCTGACGTGATCTATGCCGCAGCTGGTGGTACAGGTGTAGGCGTTCTGCAAACGGCAGCTGACGAAGGCATCCTGTCGATCGGCGTGGACAGCAACCAGAACCACCTGCATCCGGGCAAGGTCCTGACGTCGATGCTGAAGCGTGTGGACGTCGCGGTGTATGACGCGATGAAAGCAGGTGACGCCGTAGAAACCGGCGTGTTCACAATGGGTCTGGCCGAGGAAGGTGTTGGCGTCGCCATGGACGATAACAACAAAGAACTTGTTTCGGCCCAAATGAACGATGCGGTGGAAGAAGCCCGCAAAGCCATCATCAACGGCGATATCACCGTTGTCAGCTATTACGAGAACGACAGCTGCCCCGCACTGCAGTTCTGATACCGCGCGGGGCGGAAGGAACCCTTCCGCCCTGCCATCCACTCTGCCATCCGTGCCACCTGCCGGATGGGCTTTTCGGCAGTTGAGGGTAAGACATGACCGTCCCCGCCATTGAGCTCAAAGGGATTTCCAAATCCTTTGGGCCGGTTCAGGCCAACAAAGACATCTCAATCAGCGTCGCCCCCGGTACGATCCATGGGATTATCGGTGAAAACGGTGCGGGCAAATCCACGCTGATGAGCATCCTCTACGGCTTTTACAAAGCCGACAAAGGTGAAATTTGGATCAACGGGACAAAGACCGAAATCCCTGACAGCCAGGCGGCTATCGCCTCGGGCATCGGGATGGTGTTTCAGCATTTCAAGCTGGTGGAGAATTTCACGGTTCTGGAAAACATCGTTCTGGGTGCTGAAGATGGCGGCCTTCTGGCTCCGTCTCTGGCCAAGGCGCGTAAAGAACTGAAAGAACTGGAAGAAGAATACGAACTGTTCGTTGACCCCGACAAACGCATTGATGAGATCGGTGTGGGGATGCAGCAGCGCGTCGAGATTTTGAAGGCTTTGTATCGCAAGGCCGAGATTCTGATTCTGGATGAACCGACTGGTGTTCTGACCCCGGCTGAGGCTGACCAACTGTTCCGTATCCTGGATCGTCTGCGGGCCGAAGGGAAAACGATCATCGTGATCACCCACAAGCTGCGCGAAATCATGGAAAACACCGATACCGTTTCGGTCATGCGCCGTGGGCAGATGACAGCTACGGTAAAAACTTCGAACACCAGCCCTGAAGAACTGGCCGAGCTGATGGTAGGCCGCAAGGTTTTGCTGCAAGTCGACAAGGTGCCTGCGACGCCGGGCAAACCCATTCTTGAGATCGAAAAGCTGAGCGTTTTTGATTCCGCCGGTGTTGAACGGGTCAAAGGTATCGACCTGACCGTTCGTGCAGGTGAGATCGTCGGTATTGCCGGTGTGGCGGGCAATGGGCAGTCGGAACTGCTGGAGGTTCTGGGCGGGATGCGTCCGGGACAAGGCTCGATCAAGCTGAACGGCGAACCGCTGGCCCTAAGCGGTGCCGGATCAGACGGTCAGGCGCGTCGTGCACAGCGCATCGCGCATGTGCCCGAAGACCGTCAGCGCGAAGGTTTGATTATGGATTTCCACGCGTGGGAAAACGTGGCCTTCGGCTATCACCGCGACCCGGCCTATAAACACGGCATCTTTATGGACAACTCCGCTCTGCGCGCTGACACCGAAGCCAAGATCGAGAAATTTGATGTCCGGCCACCAGACCCTTGGCTTGCCGCCAAAAGCTTTTCGGGTGGGAACCAACAGAAAATCGTCGTTGCCCGCGAAATCGAGCGAAACCCTGACCTGCTGCTGGTCGGCCAGCCGACACGTGGCGTTGATATCGGGGCAATCGAATTCATTCACAAGCAGATCGTGGCCCTGCGCGACCAAGGCAAGGCGATCCTTCTGGTTTCGGTCGAGTTGGAAGAGATCTTCTCGCTGTCCGACCGGATCGCAGTGATGTTTGACGGGCATATCATGGGTGAACGGCTGCCCAATGAAACAGATGAAAAAGAACTTGGCCTGCTGATGGCCGGTGTTGCAGGAGAGGCCGCGTAGGATGGAAAAAATGCCTAAATGGGCCGATGTCGTTCTGATCCCGCTGATCAGTCTGATGCTGGCCGCTATCCTGTCGGCGCTGGTCATTCTCGCCATCGGAGAAAACCCCGTCGAAGCTGTAAAGCTGATGGTTTCGGGCGCGCTGGGGTCAACCTATGGGTGGGGCTACACGCTCTATTACGCGACAAACTTCATGTTTACCGGCCTTGCGGTCGCCGTCGCATTCCACGCCCGCTTGTTCAACATCGGTGGCGAAGGTCAGGCGATGCTGGGCGGTCTTGGTGTGGCCATGGTTTGCCTTTACGTCGACTGGCCGCATTGGAGCGTTGCATTGCTTGCAGCTTGCGCCGCATCAATGCTGTTTGGCGCGCTTTGGGCCGCTATCCCGGCCTATCTTCAGGCCAAGCGCGGCAGCCATATCGTGATCACCACGATCATGTTCAATTTTATTGCCGCTGCCTTTCTGAACTACATGCTGGTCAATGTCATGCGCCCGCAAGGGTCGCAGGACCCGGCAACCGCACGGTTCCCCGAGTCCGTCCATCTGCCAACGTTCCAGTCAATGTTCTCGACCGCAGAGAACACGGTGTTCCGGGGGGCTCCGGTAAACATTACGTTCTTCATCGCTTTGCTGGCCTGTGTCGTCGTCTGGGCGCTGATCTGGCGGACCCGGCTGGGCTATGAAATCCGTGCGTACGGCCACTCTGAAACCGGAGCGGTCTATGCCGGCATCTCACCGGTTCGCATTACTATTGTTGCGATGCTGATCTCGGGTGCACTGGCAGGTTTGATGGCCATCAACAACGTCATGGGCGAGGCGGAGCGCCTTGTTCTGAACTCGACAGAAGGCGCTGGGTTCATCGGGATTGCCGTGGCCCTTATGGGGCGCTCACACCCGTTCGGGGTATTGCTGGCCGCGCTTTTGTTCGGGTTCCTGTATCAGGGCGGTGCGGAACTGGCGCTGTGGGCATCGATCCCGCGTGAACTGATCGTGGTCATTCAGGCGCTGGTGATCCTGTTCACTGGGGCGCTGGACAACATGGTGCGGATGCCGCTTGAGAAACTGTTCCTTGGTATGCGGAAGAGGGCAGAGTAATGGACTTCTTTGTAACCCTCATCCAGGTTCTGGATTCGACCATCCGCCTATCTACGCCTCTTTTGCTGGCCTGTTTGGCGGGTCTGTATTCGGAACGGGCTGGCATTTTCGACATCGGGCTGGAAGGCAAAATGCTGGTGGCCGCGTTCTTTTCTGCGGCTGTCGCGGCGGTTACGGGTTCAGTCTGGCTGGGCTTGCTGGCAGGCATCGGATCCTCATTGGCGCTGTCAGGGCTGCACGGGTTGGCATCGATAACCTTCCGGGGCAACCAGCTGATTTCGGGTGTCGCAATAAACTTTCTCGCCTCGGGCCTGACAGTGCTCGTCGCCCAAAGCTGGTTCCAGCAGGGCGGTCGCACGCCCTCGCTCTTTGGTGGCGGCCGGTTCGAGCCTATCAACTTTCCATTTGCCGATGCGCTTGGAGGGGTTCCGATTGTCGGCCCGATCTATTCCGAACTGCTCTCGGGCCATTCGATCCTTGTTTATGTGGCATTCCTGATGGTTCCAGCAACGTGGTGGGTGCTTTTCCGCACACGGTTCGGCCTGCGCCTGCGGGCTGTGGGTGAAAACCCGGCAGCCGTCGACACGGCAGGTGTATCCGTGGTTGGCCTGCGCTTCGCAGCCGTCGCGATCTGTGGCGTACTTTGTGGTATCGCGGGCGCTTATCTGGCGACGGCTTTGCAGGCGGGGTTCGTCAAGGAAATGACCGCTGGTCGTGGCTTTATTGCGCTGGCCGCCTTGATCTTTGCCAAATGGCGCCCGTGGCACGCCATGTGGGCCTGTTTGCTGTTTGGCCTGCTTCAGGCGGTAGCACTTCGGTTCCAAAACATCGATCTTGGTGGCGTAGTGATTCCGGTCCAGGTGATGGACGCCCTGCCCTATATCCTGACAGTTGTTATTCTGGCCGGTTTTGTCGGCAAGGCCGTGCCACCACGGGCAGGCGGAGAGCCCTACATCAAAGAGCGCTGATAAGGCCAGTTCCGAATGGAGTTTCAGTCCTGTTCGCTGCAAGGCGGCATGCAGAGTTGATTTTGCATGCCGCAACCGTTCTAAGAGGGTATGCACGTATACCTTCCCATAGCCGAAGTTTCTGTCAGCCCATTCCTGCTGTTGGGGATCGGTGGGGTCGTCGGTGTTTTATCTGGCATGTTCGGTGTCGGCGGAGGATTTTTGATCACTCCGCTGCTGTTTTTTATCGGCATTCCCCCGGCGGTTGCCGTTGCGACATCAGCCAATCAGGTTGTCGCTTCCTCCATTTCGGGATTGTTGGCCCATCTCAGGCGCAAGACCGTGGACCTGAAAATGGGAAGCGTTCTGCTGACCGGAGGGTTGTTTGGCGCGGCCCTGGGTATGGTGGTTTTCAATTTTCTCAAGCATCTCGGACAGGTCGATCTGGCTGTACAGATTTGTTATGTCGTGTTTCTGGGGGCCATCGGAACCCTGATGTTCATTGAAAGCCTTGCCGCCATCCGAAAAGCCAGAAAGTCCGGGTATCAACCTGCCCCCAAGCGACGCCAGCGTACATGGGTTCACGCACTGCCCTTCAAGATGCGGTTTCGGGCATCAAGCCTGTACATCTCGGTCATACCACCTGCACTGGTCGGGTTTGGTGTTGGCATCCTGTCGGCGATCATGGGTGTCGGCGGCGGGTTCATCATGGTACCCGCGATGATCTATGTTCTTGGCATTCCGACCAAAGTGGTTATCGGGACATCCCTGTTCCAGATCATTTTCGTCGCCGGTTTCACAACCATGATACATGCGTCGACAAATTTCAGCGTCGACATAGTGCTTGCCCTGTTCTTGTTGCTTGGCGGCGTTCTGGGCGCGCAATTGGGGACGCAGATCGGTGCACGTCTGAAAGCCGAACAGCTGCGCATTTTGTTGGCGTTGCTGGTCATGGGCGTTGCCGGAAAGATCGGATTTGACCTTCTATTGCCGCCGTTGGAGATCTTTTCTCTGGCAGAGCCTGGAGGGGTATGATGTTGTTTTCCCCGTACCACGCGACAATAACCGCTCTTGAATTCGAGTTTGATAGAAGGCAAGCCAAGACCCAGAGCAAAGTGACGGTATCATGCATATTTACCTGCCCATAGCCGAAGTCTCGGTAAATGCATTTCTACTCCTTGGTCTGGGTGGAATGGTTGGAATTCTGTCGGGGATGTTCGGGGTCGGCGGCGGGTTTCTCATGACGCCGCTGCTGTTTTTCATTGGCATACCACCGGCTGTTGCGGTTGCGACAGAGGCCAATCAGATTGTTGCATCGTCCTTTTCCGGGGTGCTGGCCCATTTTCGACGAAAGACCGTTGACCTCAAGATGGGTACGGTTTTGTTGACAGGCGGTCTAGTCGGGGCTGCATTGGGCGTTGTTGTCTTTAACTATCTAAAAAGCCTGGGCCAGGTCGACCTTCTGGTAACCCTTTGTTACGTGGTCTTCCTTGGTATCATTGGCAGCCTGATGTTCATCGAAAGCCTGAGGGCGCTGCGCAAAGCCAAGAAAGGCGGGGCAGCTCCAGCCAAGCGCCGCCAACGTGGCTGGGTTCATTCGATGCCCTTCAAGATGCGCTTTCGCACATCAGGTCTTTATATCTCGGTCATTCCACCGGTTGTAGTTGGTCTAAGCGTCGGGGTCTTGTCCGCGATTATGGGGGTCGGTGGCGGCTTCATCATGGTCCCAGCGATGATTTACCTGCTGGGAATGCCCACGAAAGTCGTTGTCGGCACATCGTTGTTTCAGATCATCTTCGTAACCGCATTTACCACGATGCTGCACGCGACCACCAACTATACAGTGGACATTGTCCTGGCGGTTTTGCTGCTGGTCGGGGGCGTCATTGGCGCCCAGATCGGAACCGTAATCGGTTCGCGCATGCCGGCAGAACAACTACGCGTTCTGTTGGCGGCGCTGGTTCTGGTCGTCTGCGGCAAGCTGGCCCTTGATTTGCTTCTTGAACCATCCGAGCTTTATTCGCTTGGCAACAGCGGGGGGCATTAAGAATGCTGCGCTATGTCTTTGCCGCTTTGTGCCTGTTCTGCCTGCCCGCCGCAGCCGATGAAGAGCAGGTCGTCCTGGGCCTCAGCCAGGATCGTGTTGCGATCACTGCCGACTTTGACGGGTCTGAGATCCTCATTTTCGGGGCCATCAAACGGGAATCACCCATTCCGCCAGGCCCACCAGTCGCGGTTATTGTAGCGGTTGCAGGCCCGTCCGAGCCCGTAACGGTTCGCCGCAAAGAGCGAAAGCTTGGGATTTGGGTAAACACCGATAGCGTTCTGGTCGACCTGGCACCAAGTTTCTACGCAGTTGCCACCAGCGAACCGTTGGATCAAATTCTGACCGATACCGAAGACCTGCGTCACCGCATTTCGATCGAACGCGCGATCCGGTCGGTCGGAGCGGCGATGCACATCCGTGGTGCTCAGGATTTTGCAGATGCCGTGATCCGTATCCGTGAATCTGAACAGCTGTATTCCATCCGCGAGAACACTGTGGCCGTGGACGAACAAACCTTGTTCCGGACGTCAATTGACATGCCTGCGGACCTGACCGAAGGGGATTACTCAGCTCGGATCTTCCTGACCCGCGGAGGAGAGGTTGTATCGCAATACGAAACCAAAATCGACGTCCGCAAAGTCGGGTTGGAGCGGTTTCTGTACAATATGTCCCGTCAGCAACCCGTTTGGTACGGGCTGATGTCATTGGTTATCGCAATTGCCGCGGGTTGGGGCGCGTCGACAGCGTTCCGACTGTTGCGGGAAAACTGACACTCACCCCCTGCCGATATAGGGCATGGTCGTGGCCATGACCGTCATGAACTGCACATTCGCCTCGGGCGGCAGGGTGGCCATATGCAGAACGGAACGCGCGGCATCTTCAACCGCCATGGTTGGGTCCGGCGTCTGGCCTGCCGCCTGCGCCGCATCCACCAGATCCTGAACCATCTGCGTGCGTGCATTGCCGATATCGATCTGACCACATGCAATTCCAAAGGATCGCCCATCCAGTGAAAGGCTGCGCGTCAGCCCGGTAATGGCATGTTTGGTCGCCGAATAATGTACAGAATTCGGGCGCGGAACATGCGCAGCAATCGAGCCGTTATTGATGATCCGCCCGCCCTGCGGGCTTTGATGACGCATGATCCCAAAGGCCTCGCGCGCGCATAGAAACATACCGTTCAGGTTGACGTTGACGGTTTGATACCAATCGTCCAGCGCGATTTCGTCGACTGTGCCGCCGCGGGCAAAAATACCAGCGTTGTTAAACAGAACATCAAGTCGCCCTGTCCGATCCATGAAGGCGTGGAACGCCTGTTTGACGGCGTCCGGGTCGGTCACATCTGCGGGTAATGCTATGGCCGCCGGGTATTCCTGCGCGAGGGCATTCAGCTTGTCCGCGCTGCGCGCCAGCAGCCCGACCGTCCAGCCCTGCACCAGAAAAAGCTCGGCGGTGGCCCGACCTATGCCAGAGCTTGCACCAGTTACGATGATGGAACCCATGTCTCTTCTGTCTCCAGTGTGAGTGAAACTGCGGGGACCGCGCGCAAATCATCAATCTGCAACGGGTGGGTGGGTTTCGACAGCCGGTTACGGACCACCCAGATCAAACGCTCTTGTGCGCGGGTAATCGCAACATAAGCCAAACGCTTCCACAAAGGTTGCCCGGCCTCGGAACGGCCCATACGGGCCGCGGCGTAAATGTCAGGGGCAAACACCTGAACCGTGTCCCACTGTGATCCTTGTGCCTTATGTATAGTCACCGCAGCCCCGTGCAAAAACGTCGCCCCCATGCGGGCAGCAAAAGGAATGAAGGGCTCTTCCTCATCCGGTTTTTCGATCTGGACAATCGATGCAGCACTGACCTGAGGGTCTTCGGCCCCCATCACATGCAAGCGCGAAAACCCAGGCTTACGACCGGGACCAAGATAAACAACCTGGGCGCCTTTGATCAGGCCGCGCGCCTCAAGATCCAACCGCTTCTTGCGGTGCTTCAACGGCAACTCGATCCCGTCGCAGATCAGCGGCTCGCCTTCCAAAAGCTCCGTATCCAGTGCGCCGTGAACTTGCCTGAACGCCTGTATCAAACGAATGCGCGTGGCGTTACGCCAGACCAGAACCGGGCTGCGCGCCATCAGATCAACTTCGACCCGCTGCCCCCAAACGACCCTGTCATCCCGCCGGGCAGTGTCTTCGACCAGACGTTCAAATTCTTCAAATCCCATCGACGGATCGGCAAGAGCGTGCGCCAGATCCAGGATCGGGTTATCTGCATCCTGCCGATGCACACGCTGAAGCGTCAGCTTTCGCGGTTCGGGCAAGGCTTCAAACACCATGCTGCCGGACTGATTGACCGGAGCCAGCTGTGCGGGATCACCGAACAGTAGAAGGGTCGGGAATATCTCTTTCAGGTCCTCGAACTGACGATCATCCAGCATCGACGCCTCATCGACAAACCCGATATCCAGCGGTTCCTCACGTCGTTTCCAACCAGTGATGAAATCCGATCCGCGCAATCCGGCTGCGGCCAGCGCTCCGGGGATCGATTTGTTGTTACGATAAAACGTAGCAGCACGGTCCAAAGCTTCGTCTGTCAGACCTTCGATCTCGGGGCGTTCATCATTTCCGGCCAGCCACTCGGCGATACGCTCGTATTCCGGGTCATAGACCGGCGTATAAAGGATGCGGTGAATAGTAGTTGCCGGAACACCGCGAAGGCGCAAAACACTTGCGGCTTTGTTCGTGGGGGCCAGAATGGCAAGGCTGCGCTTGTCTCTGGATTTCCGGCTTTCGTAATCGCCGGACACGACCTGAACGCCGGTCTCCGCCAGCGCTTTGTAAAGTTCGGCCAGTAGCAACGTTTTGCCGGACCCGGCCTTGCCGATGACAGCCATCACGCCAGACTTCCCTGCCCCCGGCAGTTTGAGAAGGGCATCGTCCTCCAGGTCGACACCGGCTGAGCGCAGCATCTCGGCGATGCTGTCATACGCGGCGGCCTGATCATCTGAGAAGGTCACGTTGGGCAAAGACATGGCGCGACCCTACAGGGCCGCGCCAACCATCACCAGATGCGGAATTGCGTTTTCCGGTCCTTAGGCAGACAAGGCAAATCGGTGCAGTTTGGATCGCCCGAAAGCCGCCTTGAACCACATGCGCGAAAGCTCACGCGGGATCCCTGCCCGTTCAGCCACGCGGTTGCAATCATCCGCTGAATAGGGCCACAACCCAACCGAGATCTGGTCACGCCCTTTGCCTTGGGTTCCAAGAACCTTGGGGGACGACCCGATCAGACGATAGATCCGGATCATACGGGCATCAAAAACACCGGCAATATGCGTCAGGCCAAAGCCTTCCATCATCTCGCCCCCGCTTAGCATGATGGCCCCGGCAGTGTGCGGGCTGGCTGTGCGGGACAGGCAGAACCGGGTCACCTCCCAGATCAGCGGGCTGCAAATCGGCTTGCCGCCGTTGAGATGCCCAAACACCTCATTGATCATTACCCGACCTGTTGTCGGCAATACCCGCATCGACCCGCCATGGCTGCCATCCGGTTCTTCCCAGATGACATAAAGCGGGTTGAAGTCGTCGTACTCATCCCGCTCTTCTCCTTTTTTGTTGACATGGACATCCCACCCCAACCGGGTTTTGAACTGATCTGCGCGATCCTTGAACATCCCCTCAGCCAGAGTCGGAAATCTGTGTAACTCATCGGCATATAGATAACGCAACATGACTTTTCCCCTTGTCGTCCTGTGCAGGAACGAAGGGGGTACAGAGTCGTGGTTAATATTGCGTTTTGAGGACGCTCTGGCCTTAAACGACTATTAATCCCCGGCTGAGTGCCGTTGCGATTGCGTGGGTCGTGTTAAGGGCTCCGAGTTTCGACCGGGCGCTTTCAATGTAAACGCGTAGCGTGTGTTCCGAAATCGACAGGGAATGCGCCACCTGAGCACGGCTGTAACCCAGTGCCAAAAGGGTAATGGCGTCGATTTCACGGGGCGACAGGCCGCGCGTGGCATCCGGTTGCCTGTCCTTTTCAAACTCCAGCGCTTTGCGGTTGATGTAGTGCGCAACAAGAATCAACTCACGCCCGTAGGTCGAGATGAAGGTCTGCCAGGTTTGATCGTCGCAGCTGTGGTTAACGGTAAAAAGAGCGAACTGACCGTTTGGCCCTCGGATCGGGATCGAGTATCCCTGATTGCCGACCCCATGGTCGTGGGCATCCTGAAGGAATGATTTGGCCACCTTGCTGGACCAGTCCAGAGACTTCCAGTCAACTGGGTGAAATCGCTGGAAACACCCCAGAATTACAGGGTCGATACGATGATAGTTTTTTTCCCTGTATCGTTCGTCCCAGGCGTCTGAGTAGGTCGTATAGCCGTATTGGTCCCCCGCGCCGTCAACCCAATGATATGTCAGATGTGCGACCTTCAAAGTGTCTCGCAGACACTCGGCAACGATGCTGAGCTCTTCAAGCGTGCTGGTGTTTTCCAAATCCTGTAGGATTTGCCCCAAATCGGTTTTCGTTCCCATCCGCGGGCGCCCGTGCCTCGTTCTTCAGGGACGCAATCTCGGCCGCGGCAATCAGTCTTGTATCATCAAGCTGTTCTGCAAGCGCGCTCAACCCATTCGCAACGGCGAACGCATTGAGGTCCGATAGTACGTCCAATATCCACTCATTTTGCGCCATCAGGGTCTCTCTGAAACAGTTAACGAAGCGTTAACACAACCATAACATGTATGATCTTTTTCGACCTATTCACCGGTTTCTACTCCCCAAAAATAGCGGGAGTAAGAATCGCAAGCATTTGAAACCATGAAAAAGGTCTGCAAACAGCAAACCACCCGCGAACCGGCAGTGCGATTCGCGGGTGGTTTTTGTCTAACGTCCTTAACTTTATCAGCCTGCGTCCAAAACTTCTTCGAGAGTGCGCAGCCCGGTACGCGGCGCCTGAACAAGCACAGACATGTTGCCCGGCTTGTGTTCATTCCGCAGCATTTTCATATGTGCTTCCGGTAGGTCGTTCCAGGCAAACACCTCGGACATACAGGGATCCAGGCGGCGCTCGACCATCAGCTTGTTCGCCGCCGCCGCCTGTTTCAGATGGGCAAAATGCGAACCCTGCAGGCGTTTCTGGTGCATCCACATGTAACGCACATCGAATGTGCAGTTGAACCCGGACGTCCCCGCACAAATCACAACCATGCCGCCTTTTTTCACCACGAAAGTCGAGACCGGGAAGGTGCTCTCGCCCGGATGCTCGAACACCATGTCGACATTGTTGCCCTTGCCGGTGATGTCCCAGATTGCCTTGCCGAATTTGCGGGCCTCTTTGAACCACTCGGCGTATTCGGGCGTATTGACCGTGGGCAGTTGACCCCAGCAATTAAAGTCGCGGCGGTTCAGAACCCCCTTTGCGCCCAGACCCATGACGAAATCACGCTTGCTTTCGTCCGAGATCACCCCGATCGCGTTTGCCCCGGCTGTGTTGATCAACTGGATTGCATAAGATCCCAGACCGCCCGAGGCACCCCAGACCAGAACGTTCTGACCCGGTTTCAGGTCATGCGGTTCGTGACCAAACAGCATACGATAAGCTGTCGCGAGTGTCAGCGTGTAGCAGGCCGCTTCTTCCCAAGTCAGGTGCTTGGGGCGCGGCATCAACTGCTGAGCCTGCACGCGTGTGAACTGGCTGAATGAGCCGTCAGGTGTTTCATAGCCCCAGATCCGCTGGCTGGTCGAATACATTGGGTCGCCGCCGTTGCATTCTTCGTCGTCGCCATCGTCCTGGTTGCAGTGGATGACAACTTCGTCGCCAACCTTCCACCGCTTGACCTTGTCACCAACGGCCCAGACGATACCCGATGCATCAGAGCCCGCGACATGGTACGGTGCCTTGTGGCCATCAAAGGGGCTGATCGGCTGGCCCAGTGCAGCCCAGACACCGTTGTAATTAACGCCTGCAGCCATCACCAGAACAAGCACCTCATTGCTGTCCAGCGTGGGTACATCGACCACTTCCTGCTGCATCGCAGTGTTTGGCTCGCCATGGCGTTCCTTTCGGATGGCCCAGGCGTACATTTGTTTCGGGACATATCCCATCGGAGGGATCTCACCCATTTCATAGAGGTCTTTTTCGGGTGCCTCATACGACGCGATACCGGTTTCGGTGTCCAAAGCCATGCTGGCCTCCTTTTTCAATGCTTTTGCCGCGACGCAGAATCGCGTGCTTTATCAGATGAAATATTGGCCGCTGCGAAATATTGCAACCTGTTTCGGTGAAAAATTGTAATTTTATGACCCAGCAGTTGCAGAAATTATTTTGCAGACGCAGAATATTAGGGGCGCGCGGAAACCGGTACAGATGCCGCATAATACTCCAGCAGATCACCGCGTTGCCCAGATGCAGAAAGAATATCTCCCTGCCGCTTGAGTATCCGTCGTTCAATCAACTGGTCCAAAGCGCTTGATATGGCCGGCGCATTGTCTTGGGTCTGCCTACCGTCGCGTTCCATCATCGTCTGAATACAGGACCGCAGATCCAGTTCCGCCATCGGCCCATTGTCACGTATCAGCAAACAGGCCGCAGGGGCCGGAACCAACGGGATCGCGTTCTGGATACGTTGCATCAATGTGCGCGCCAGATCGGTCATCATGTCGTCACTGCCTTCGGCCCGGAACTCTTTCAGGGAAATCGGCATTCCGTACCGGACCGATGCCAGCCCAAACCGCTTGTAGCGTCCGATCACTCGCCGCCAGAACTGCTTGAAAATCCATCGCGCGATGACCCCGATCCGCGCCCGAAAACGACGCTCTTTTCCCAGTGCCGCACGGGTAAGAATAGTGTCTTCAAGCACACGGTCATAATTCAAAGCGACGGGAACAAATACGACATCACGCCCCTGCGACGTCGTCCCATCCATTATGTATTTGAGCAACCCAAGCTTTGGGCGGGCGAGCGCTCCTGTCAGGCTTAATCCACCTTCTGGAAACATGGCTTGCGTCACACCGGCTTCGGTCGCATGGCGCACATAGGTGGACAGAACCTGCCGGTAGAGCTCGCTACCCGACTTGCGCCGGATAAAGTAAGCCCCCATTGCCCGGATCAACCGGCTCAGCGGCCAAACCCGCGCCCATTCCCCTACTGCATAGGACAAAGCAGAATGCGGGGCCGCCAGATATGTAACCAACACGTAGTCCATATTGCTTCTGTGGTTCATCACAAAAACAACGGTTGCATCAGGGTCAATAGTCCTGACCGCGTCTTCGTCTTCGTAGCTAAGCCGCACTTCGTAGAATGTGTTGCTTAGCAGCCGGGCCAGCCGGATCGCAAAACTGAAATAGGCGAAGGCGGAAAAGGACGGTACGATCTCGCGGGCATAGCGGCGTGCCTGCTCGGACGCAACGGCTTCGGGTATTCCGGCTTCAAGGGCGTGATGCTGGACCGCTTTTCCGACCTGTGGATCATAAATCAGCCGTTGAATCATGTCGTGCCGGCGGGCCAGCTTGAACGGTTGGATCGGACGTTGCAAGCGCTGGTTCAATCGCGCCACGGCACGTTCCAACCGGCGGCGGAAGAACCACCGGACTGACGGGAACAGGAAATGTGAAGCGAAAGTAACCATGGCAAAGACCACGATCAGCACAAAAAGCCAAAGCGGAAGTTCCACGGTTTGCATCATGGCCGCACCTTGCCACCAATCTCAGCTGCTCACAATCTGAACAATTGCAGGATGCCGCAACGCAGCGAATTGACATGTCCCGAAAATTGCGCTTTAGAACCCGTAGACGTAATTTTATTGCCCACCGAAACGCGAGGCCCCTTCATGACGCAGATGCAGAAAGATCGCCCCTGGCTCATCCGGACCTATGCCGGTCATTCTACCGCCAAGGCCTCGAACGCGCTTTATCGTGGCAACCTTGCCAAAGGGCAAACCGGTCTTTCGGTTGCCTTCGATCTGCCCACCCAGACCGGATATGACAGTGACCACACGTTGGCACGTGGCGAAGTTGGCAAGGTCGGGGTCCCCGTTTGCCATCTGGGCGATATGCGGGTTTTGTTCGATCAGATTCCATTGGAACAGATGAACACGTCTATGACGATCAACGCCACCGCCCCTTGGTTGCTTGCCCTTTACATCGCCGCAGCCGAGGAACAAGGCGCTGACATTTCCAAGTTGCAGGGCACAGTCCAGAACGACCTGATCAAGGAGTATCTGAGCCGGGGCACTTATGTCTGTCCGCCAAAACCGTCGCTGAAGATGATCGCGGACGTGGCCGAGTATTGCTATTCCAATGTCCCCAAGTGGAACCCGATGAATGTGTGTTCCTATCATTTGCAAGAGGCTGGCGCGACACCGGAACAAGAACTTGCTTATGCGCTGGCAACAGCCATCGCCGTGCTGGACGAATTGCGCCCACGAGTACCTGCCGAGGATTTCCCCGCGCTTTGCGGCCGGATTTCCTTTTTTGTGAATGCTGGTATCCGCTTTGTCACTGAAATGTGCAAAATGCGCGCATTTGTCGATCTTTGGGACGAAATCCTGCAACAGCGATATGGTGTCGAGAACCCAAAGTTCCGCCGCTTCCGCTATGGTGTGCAGGTGAACTCTCTGGGGCTGACCGAGCAACAACCTGAGAACAATGTCTACCGCATCCTGATCGAGATGCTGGCAGTAACCCTGTCGAAGAATGCACGCGCCCGTGCGGTGCAGTTGCCTGCCTGGAACGAGGCGCTTGGCCTGCCACGCCCCTGGGACCAGCAATGGTCCATGCGGATGCAGCAGATTCTGGCCTATGAAACTGACCTGTTGGAATTCGATGACCTGTTCGATGGCAACCCTGCCGTTGATGGCAAGGTCGAAGAATTGAAAGCAGGCGCGCGGGCAGAGCTTGCGAATCTGGATGCGATGGGCGGTGCGGTTGCATCAATCGAGTATATGAAATCCCGCCTTGTGGATTCCAACGCTGAACGTCTGAACCGGATCGAACGCAACGAAACTGTGGTCGTCGGCGTGAACAAATGGATGGAAGGCGAGGCTTCGCCCCTTCAGACCGAAGATGGCGGCATCATGGTCGTTGATCCTGCGGTAGAACAGGAACAGATCGACCGCCTGAACGCGTGGCGGGCTGAGCGCGACGAAGCGGCTGTTACAGCGACCTTGTCCGCGTTGCGCCAGGCGGCTCAGACAGGAGCGAACGTCATGGAGCCGTCCATTGCCGCTGCCAAGGCGGGTGTGACAACCGGGGAGTGGGCCGAAGAGATGCGCAAGGTTTTCGGCACTTATCGTGGCCCGACCGGCGTTTCCGGTTCGGTCTCGAACAAGACCGAAGGGTTGGAGGACCTGCGCGCGGCGGTTGATGCCGTCAGCGACAAACTGGGACGGCGCCTGAAATTCCTGGTTGGAAAACCGGGGTTGGACGGCCATTCCAACGGCGCCGAACAAATCGCGTTCCGTGCCCGCGACTGCGGCATGGATATCAGCTATGAGGGTATCCGGCTGACCCCGGAAGAAATTGTCACCTCAGCCCGCGATGATGACGCACATGTCATCGGGTTGTCGATCCTGTCCGGTAGCCATCTGCCTTTGGTCGAAGATGTAATGGATCGGCTGCAAAAGGCTGGCCTGTCTCACATTCCCGTGGTTGTCGGCGGAATTATTCCGGATGAAGATGCCGCAAAATTGAAAGCCATGGGTGTAGCCAAGGTTTACACCCCCAAAAACTTTGAACTTAATGCGATCATGAGCGATATTGTAACGCTGGTTGACCCCAAAAACCTCGCAGCCGAGTAACTGAGGTTTTAGAACCTTAATTCCCCGTTTCTTCGCTTTGGATATTTGGGATGGAATAAACCATTCGCTAGAATTACGGTGCGCGCTCAAGTGTACCGTAAAACATATCCTTTGGAGATGAATGATGGGGTTCAATCTTGAACAGATGTCGCGCAAAGACCTTTTGGCATTGCGCGACGATGTCGAAAAAGCCTTGGTAGGAGCGGAAAAACGCGAGCGCCGTGAGGCTTTGAAAGCCGCAGAAAAAGCTGCCGCAGAATTCGGGTATTCGCTGTCCGAACTTTCAGGCGATGCACCCCGCGCATCCAAGCAAAAGAAAACAAAAGAAAAATACCGCAATCCTGGCAATCCGGAACAAACCTGGACAGGTCGCGGCCGCAAGCCGAAATGGGTGCACGATGCGTTGCAGGCGGGTACCGATATCTCCGATCTTGAAATCTGATCAGGGCGGATCAAAACAATGACAATTCATATCGGCGCTGAAAAAGGCGAAATTGCAGACACTGTCCTATTACCCGGAGATCCTTATCGGGCGAAATGGGCAGCCGAGACGTTTTTGGACGATGTGAAACAGGTCAATAACGTCCGGGGAATGCTTGGGTTTACCGGAAATTGGAAGGGAAATCCTGTAACGATACAGGGTAGCGGCATGGGAATGCCCTCGCTCTCCATTTACGTAAACGAGTTAATTCGCGATTACGGTGCAAAAACCCTGATCCGAATTGGGTCGTGTGGCGGAATGCAGGACAGTGTCAAAATTCGAGACGTCATTCTGGCAATGACTTCGACGACGCTGAGTACGCCGTCACGCGGTATCATGAAAGAACTGAATTTTGCGCCCTGCGCCGATTGGAGCTTGTTGCAGGCGGCCGCGAAGGTGGCGGCTGCCAAAGGAACCCCTACCCATGTCGGTGGGATTTATTCTTCGGACGTTTTCTATGATGAGCGCCCGGACCTGAACGAACAGATGGTGCGTCACGGGATTCTCGGCGTCGAAATGGAGGCGGCCGAGCTCTATATCCTGGCAGCGCGCCACAAATGTCGTGCTCTGGCAGTTCTCACCGTTTCCGATCACCTTCTGACGGGAGAGGCTCTGCCATCCTCGGAACGTGAAAGCAGCTTTGGAGACATGGTGGAAATCGCGCTACAGGCCGCATTCCCGGGCAACTAGCAGTAAGGTGGGTGCCCGCCGATCCTAACGCCCGTGCGTGCGATCATAGCCATTGCGCGCCGGGCTTTCCCAGCCATCCAGGTCTGTGACCGTCGCGGCAAATGTTTCGACCAACAAGGGATAACACGCGGCGGTGTCCGAGGAATGCTCGGACGAGCAATCCCCACCCGGACAGGCGCTGAGATTGCCAAGCAGATCGATTTCGGCAAAGAATTCCAGATAGTCGCCGGGGCGAACGGGCGATGCTTTCATGAAATACTGACCAGTATCCCGAGTGAAACCAGTACACATGAAGACGTTCAGAACGTCGTGCACCGCGGGTTCGGCCTCATCCATCGGGATATTCAGATGATCCGCCAACGCGCGGGTCAGGTTGGAATGGCAGCAATGATGATACTGCGTGCCGGACAGCAAATTGCCCGTATATGGATCACAACGCGTGCCAATCACGTCATGAACCGACCCCCCATGGGTATCGATCCCGTACCATTCCAGTGTATCCGCTATGATCGTGGCCATCGGCCGCAGATGTGGGAAACTGGACCACATCCGCTCTCCGGTGGTCAGGTGCGTGCCATGCAGAGCCCGCGTTTTTCCGGAATAAAAGCGCTCGGACAAATCATTGCGGTTCCACAGGTTCAAATCGCCAACCTGCGGTCCTTCAACCGATGTGATACGAAAGAAATGCCCGGCAGGTACATCAAAACAGCGCGCCTCACGCGGAGGAACCAGGACTTCGCCGGTTTGGACTGCCCGTTGGCGTACAGATCTGATCCAGGGCAAATCTGGTCGCGGCAAGGCATCGTTCGGATAACAAATGACAGGGGCGACCGAACGACGGGCTTCGGCATCTTCTGGGGGGCGGGCAGTATTCTCAGAACCGGTCATGGCGTGCAGAGTGGCGGATTCTATGGCTCGCGAAAAGCCCTATTCTCAACCATCACTTGCCTTAAGACAGCGCATAGGTTGGTCCGGCGCAGCGACTGCCGCTCCACAAAAGCTACACCGCCAGATGCCATGGCGTCTGTCCTGTCGCCAACGACAATCCCGTGTCAGCGTGGAATGGCGCGACCGCCAGAAAAAATAGGCGAACACTCCGGCGGCCAACAAAAGCAGAAGAACAGGCATTCCTCTGCTTTGCCGATTGACCGAAGTTTTTCAAGGGCTGTCGTATTGGATCAGGCCGCGTTTGCGTATTCGAACAGCTCGGGCTCTTTGTCGGCTTTAACCGGTTCCGGCGTGTAGTAGGCCCATGCCTGCTCCAGCAGTTTCAGCGCTTCTTTAGTGTCGATTTTTTGTTTGGATGTGTTTGCATTCATTGGAGTGATCCTGACTTAAACTCATCACTCCTCCCTGAGCGAAAAATAAGGCAATGCAGCCGGGGCTACATCGCCTTATTTTGCAAGATCGACATGCGTTTGCCGCAATTCGGTGCAGGTGATTATACCGCGCGTTCGACCATCATCTTTTTAATCTCGGCAATCGCCTTGGCCGGGTTCAGACCTTTGGGACAGGTCTTGGCGCAATTCATGATGGTGTGGCAGCGATAAAGCTTGAACGGATCTTCCAACTCGTCCAGGCGCTCACCCGTGGCCTCATCCCGGCTGTCGATGATCCAGCGGTATGCGTGCAACAGAGCAGCGGGGCCAAGATACCGATCGCCATTCCACCAATAGCTCGGGCACGAGGTCGAGCAGCTGGCGCACATCACACACTCATAGAGACCATCCAGCTTTTTCCGGTCTTCGATCGACTGCTTCCACTCCTTTGCAGGGCGGTTGGTCTTGGTTTCCAGCCACGGCATGATCGACGCATGCTGGGCATAAAAATGGGTCAGATCAGGGATCAGATCTTTGACCACAGGCATATGCGGCAGCGGATAGATTTTCACGTCGCCCTTGATCTCATCCATGCCATAGATACAGGCCAGTGTGTTGATCCCGTCGATATTCATCGCGCACGAGCCGCAGATGCCTTCACGGCATGATCGGCGAAATGTCAGGGTCGGGTCGATTTCGTTCTTGATCTTGATCAGCGCGTCCAAAACCATTGGCCCGCACGTGTCCATATCGACAAAGTAGGTATCGACACGGGGGTTCTGACCATCATCCGGGTTCCAGCGATAGATCTGGAACTTGCGCACATTGGTCGCGCCATCCGGCTTGGGCCAGGTCTTGCCGGTCGTAATCCGGGAATTTTTGGGCAGGGTCAGTTGAACCATGTCAATTCTCCATTCAGCACAAGGCCGCCTTTCAGCCTGTCCGGGCGCGCTGGGACGCCCCTCGGTTATAATGCCCCCAATGGGCGATGTTCACGTCAAAATCCGGCGCGAGCCAGTCCGCAACGCACTGCGGATCATCACAGTCGATATCAAAGCGCAGGAATCGCGAGTTGCCGTCGAAATAGGTCTCTACCTCGGCATGGTGCACATCATACATATGCGCCCAGCCGTGTTTCACTTCATCCGCACTCTGCCCATTGGCTTTGCAGCACCGATCCAGATACCCGCCACCGGAATGGTTGGCGCGCGAAGCTATCCAGTCATCCCTGTCCCTCGTGTTCAGCAAGAAATAGGCATTCGGGTAAGCTGCATGCAATTCACGGAAGAAACGCGCCCCGTCCAACATGAAGCGCGAACTGACAAAAGCGATGTCAGTGAAGGCCCGCACCGCTCCGAACCCGTCCAGTGGTCGTCGCCCCATTGCAATGTTGGTCAGCATGCGGTGCGCAAGATTTCGACCCTGGTCATCTTCCCAATGAACCGACGGTATCCCGCTTTTCTGAAACAGCCTGTGAAACGAGGTCGTCGCACAGCGGTTCAGCCCGATCAGGATGATCTTGGGATCGCCTGAACCGGATTGCAGGACCTCGACCGTCATGACAAACACCGGACACGGACCGACCCTTGGCCAATGGCCGTTGCGGTCTTCGTGGGTATTTGGCGCTTGCTCACCATTGCCTGCTGTCCGAGCCTTTTAGAACGTACGTGCCTTGGGCGCGATTTTCTTCAGGCTGATGCCACCTTCGTCTTCGGTCGTCAGCGGATCGACGATCACGGGACGATAGCTAAGCTCGACCTGGTTGTCTTCGACCCGGCTAACCGTATGGACGCGCCAATTTTCGTCATCACGTGCAGAGAAATCCTCGTGCGCGTGGGCACCACGGGATTCCTTGCGCGCCTCTGCGCCGACGATCGTGGCCAGCGCGTTGGGCATCAGGTTGGTCAATTCCAGCGTTTCCATCAGGTCACTGTTCCAGACCAGCGACCGGTCGGTGACTTTCAGATCGTCCATCTTGGCAGCGATTGCCGTCATCTTCTCGACGCCTTCGGCCATGGTCTTGGCGGTACGGAATACGGCAGCATCCGCTTGCATGGTTTTCTGCATCTCAAGCCGCAACTCGGCGGTCGGGATGGAACCGCTGGCATTGCGCACCGCGTCGAACCGATCAAAGGCCTTGTCGACCGATGCCTGGTTCAGAACTGGGTTCGCAGCTTCCGCATCCACGACTTTGCCTGCCCGGATCGCCGCCGCGCGGCCAAAGACCACAAGGTCAATCAGCGAGTTCGAGCCCAAGCGGTTCGCGCCGTGGACCGAGGCGCAACCGGCCTCGCCCACTGCCATCAGGCCCGGCACCACAGCTGTCGGGTTCTCGGCCGTTGGGTTCAGAACTTCACCCCAATAGTTTGTGGGGATACCGCCCATGTTGTAATGCACGGTTGGCAGAACCGGGATCGGTTCCTTGGTGACATCCACGCCGGCAAAGATCTTGGCGCTTTCCGAGATGCCGGGCAGACGTTCTGCCAAAGCCTCGGCTGGCAGGTGACTGAGGTTCAGGTGAATATGATCCCCCTCCGCACCGACACCACGACCTTCGCGGATTTCCAAGGTCATCGAACGCGAGACGTAATCGCGCGGTGCCAGGTCCTTGTACTGGGGCGCATACCGCTCCATGAACCGTTCACCTTCCGAGTTGGTCAGGTAACCACCCTCACCACGCGCACCTTCGGTGATCAGGCAGCCCGAACCGTAGATGCCGGTCGGGTGGAACTGGACGAATTCCATATCCTGCAGCGCCAAGCCCGCGCGGGCCACCATACCGCCACCGTCACCGGTGCAGGTATGGGCCGAGGTCGCGCTGAAATAGGCGCGGCCATACCCGCCGGTCGCCAGCACAACCATCTTGGCATTGAAGACATGCATCGTGCCATCGTCCAGCTTCCAGCAGACAACACCCTGACACTGACCGTCATCGGACATGATCAGGTCGATAGCGAAGTACTCGATATAAAACTCAGCATTGTTCTTCAGCGACTGGCCATAGAGCGTATGAAGGATCGCGTGGCCGGTCCTGTCCGCAGCGGCACAGGTGCGCTGTACTGCCGGGCCTTCGCCGAATTCAGTGGTGTGACCACCAAACGGGCGTTGATAGATCTTACCCTCTTCGGTTCGGCTGAACGGAACGCCATAGTGCTCCAGTTCGTAAACTGCCTTGGGCGCTTCCCGCGCGAGGTATTCCATCGCATCGGTGTCGCCCAGCCAATCCGAGCCTTTCACAGTGTCGTACATATGCCACTGCCAATGGTCGGGGCCCATGTTTGACAACGACGCGGCGATACCGCCCTGAGCCGCCACGGTGTGCGAACGGGTTGGGAAAACCTTGGTTACGCAAGCCGTGCGCAGACCCTGTTCCGCCATACCCAGCGTCGCCCGCAGACCGGCCCCACCGGCGCCGACAACGACCACGTCATATTCATGCGTTTCGTATTCGTATGCAGCCATTTCTTTCAGCTCCGGGAATTAAAGGGCAATGCGCGCGATAGCGAAGATACCAGCCGCTGCTGCGCCGTAGGACAGGCAGGTCAACAGAATGATCAGGACCTTTTCAAGCGTGCCGTGAACATAATCTTCCAGCATCACCTGCGCACCGTCCGCGAAGTGTTTGAAGCCAACCGCCAGCGTCAGTGCTGCCACGATGGCAGGAAAAGGTCGCGAGTAGTAGTCAAGAACGACCTCGAATGGCTGGCCCAGGATCGGACCAAATGTAAATACAAACAACGGCACAAGGATCAGCAAAGCAACCGAGCTGACTTTCATCGCCCAGAAATGGGCAGTGCCGGATTTCGCCGAGCCAAGTCCAGCGGCGCGTTTGCGGTCGGTCAGATAACGCATGTCAGGCCTCCAATCACGCGACGAGGACAAGGGTCAGAAGGGTCAAGACGACCGATCCGATGACAACGGCCCAACCCAGCTTGGTCGCCGTCGGGAGGTCCAGACCAACCGCGTTGTCCCAGATCAGGTGCCGCACACCGGCCAACGTGTGATACCAAAGCCCCCAAACGGATAGCGCCATCACAAGGTCTCCAAGCATCGAGGTTATTACCCCATTCGCTACCGCAAACGCCTCGGGCGAAGTTGCTGCGGCCAGAAACCACCAGACGATCAACAGAGCTGCGAGCAGAAGGGCGTTGCCGGTGATGCGCGTCAGGATGGACGTGATCGACGTCAACTGCGGGCGATAAATCGACAGATGCGGCGAAAGTGGGCGATTGCCCCGATTTACATCGGCCATGGCGGCTCCTTTTCGGTTGGCTACCGAACGTTTTACTGGTTTTTGCGACACTGTCACGTGCTGCGAGTGCAAAAACCATCAAATTGCGCTCAATTACACGGATAATTCGAATATGTGATCACACAAAATAATCTCGTGATCACATATCACATTCCGCGCTGTCAATGTTAGCGTTTTCAAGGCCAAAGAGATGTGATCACGAATCTCTCAAGCCGTCATTTCAGGTCTGCTGTTTGCTGCGTCACTTCGCGCAGCAGTTTTCGGCGAATTCGTTCCGGGTAATCCGCGAACCCGGTGGCGGAAACGACAAAAGCACCTTCGCCCACGATGACATTCTCAAAGAAATACGCCGTCAGATCCGGTTCGCTTTCCTCAATAGCCAGCGCGTTGACAACGATCCCCTCGGCGCGCAGGGCCGCATGTACCCGCGTCGGCTCAATCCCTTCATTGGACACACCGTCCCCTGACAGGTCTATCAGGTGCCGTCGGCAGTCTGAAACCGAATCGAATGAACTCAGGGTCATTTGAAGCGCCTCGCCGATTGCCGTCGAAAAATTCCGCCAGATGCGCGGATCGGCGGCGACCTGGTCTGAAAACTGATCCAGCGTGGCAAAGCTATCGATACGGGTCCAAGGAATAGTGATCCGCTGGCGCGATGAGCCGGTCCACTGCACCAGCATCAGCCGCGCCTGCCCCCGCACCAGCGCCTCGGACACGATCGGGTCGCGCAAACCTGCGGCCAACCCATCCATCTGAATGCGATATTCGCTGCTATCGACTGAACCAGAAACATCCACGGCTAAAGCCAAGGCCAGATCGCAGGCCTGAGCCGCCGGTGCCAGAGTGACGCTGGCCAATATTGCGCGTAGCAGGTTCATTGTGCAAACCTATCACGCCTTGCAAGCCGTGGCGTCACATATCCGTCAGATCACCTATTTGGGCATCAAAGCCCAATAATCGAGATCCAGCAGAACGTCTGGCAGGTAACGCCCTTCTTCGTTCTTCAGCTTGAACGGATCACCGCCTTTGGTCGCGACCAGACGCAATCGCACAGCGCCTATGCCGGCAACCCCGGTTTCCGCTTTGTCCAGAACTTCGGACCATGCCTTGATCGTATCACCCGCAAAACACGGGTTAGCATGGGCACCACCATTCAAGCCGACAATCATCTGCGCATTTGCAAGGCCATTGAAGGACAAAGTCCGCGCCATCGAGATTACATGCCCACCATAAATGAGCCGCCCTTCGGGACGGAACGTCAGGTCGTAATGCACCTTGGCGGTGTTCTGCCACAGACGTGTGGCCAGCATATGTTCGGCCTCTTCGACGGTGACACCATCCACATGATCGATGGTTTCACCGATCTCATAATCGCCCCAGCGATGCACCTCGCCCGCGAGGGCAAAATCGTAGTTTGCAAAATCGAGCCCTTCCGGCACGGTCAGGTCCTGCGGATCAAGTACAGCCTTCAAATCAGGAACAACCGTCTCGGGCGCGGGTGCATCCATGTTTGCCTTACGCACCATGACCCAACGCACATATTCAAGAACCACCTCGTCCAATTGGTTCAACCCGCGGGTGCGAACCCAGACAACACCGGTTTTTCCGTTGGAATTCTGCTTCAGGCCGATAACCTCTGATACGGATCGCAGCGTATCGCCAGCATAAACGGGCTTCAGCCAACGGCCTTCGGCATAGCCAAGATTGGCAACCGCGTTCAAGGAAATGTCAGGCACGGTTTTGCCGAACACGATGTGGAACGCGGCCAGATCATCAATCGGGCTTTCCGGCAACCCACAGTCCCGAGCAAACTCATCCGAAGAGTAAAGCGCATGACGTGCGGGATAAAGCGCGTGATACAAGCCGCGCTCTCCCTCGGTCACGGTGCGAGGTACTGCATGCTGCAACACCTGCCCTACAGAATAGTCCTCGAAAAATCGGCCCGGATTTGTTTTCGCCATTACTGCTGTCCCAGTTTCATGTCGGGGGAATAGTCGGCCTCGACCTCTTTGGTCACGGCCTGCGCACAACGCATTACGTTGCCGTTGGCATCAAAGACGTAAGCCGGGTCGCCATACAGCTCCCATCCCTTTGACAGGGCGTCGGACACCTTGTGACAGAAGGCCGAAGTGTCTTCTTCGGTCAGCAAGCGATAAAGTTTCGACATCAAATCAAATCCTTATGAGCCGAACGGAGATGGGCCAACCAGCCCGTGGATGTATCCGATAATTCCCATCAGAACGATCGAAGCCACGAAGAACATCGCATCCTTGCCGTAAGTGCCAGGCTCTGCCGGGGTCCACTCGGGTTCAGACTTGTTGATTACAATGACTTCGACCACCGCCCAGGCCAGAAGGCCACCAAACAGAATGATCGAGGCCAGATCGCCGTTCACCAACAGGTGCGCAAAAGCCCACAGCTTGAACCCGCCCAGCATCGGGTGGCGCAGCTTGTTCAGCAGCCGGCCTTTTGTGCCCGCAGGGCTCATCATATAAATCGCGATCAAAACCAACAGGTTGTTGACGTGAACCAGAAAGGTTGGCGGCGCCCAAACATGGATGAAGTCGGTCATGCGATACCCGAAGATCATCAGTAGGATCGACGCGACCAAAGCCAGGGCAACAGCGCCTTTACCCGCGTCACCCATTGCGGCGCGGCGTTCAGGTGCCACACGTTTGAACAGATGCGCCCCCCACCACAGCGCCACACCCAAGATCAGAAGAACAAAGCCCATGCTGGCCTACCCCGCTTGCAAAGCTAATATCGCCTCTGCTTTTGCCAGAATTTCGCGGGCAGTTACAACGTGCAGATTTTCAACAATCTTGCCATCAACAACGGCGACCCCTTGGCCAAGGGCTTCGGTCTCTTCAAAAGCCGAGATCTGGCGGCGAGCCAGGTCGATCTCATCCTCCGATGGCGCGAAGGCGGTATTTGCCACTTCGACCTGGGCCGGGTGGATCAGCGTTTTACCATCAAAGCCCATATCGCGGCCTTGCGCACATTCGAAAGCCAGACCTTCGACATCCTTGAAAGCGTTGTAAACGCCGTCGATGATGATCAGCCCTTCGGCCTTGGCGGCCAGCAAGCACAGCCCTAACGAGGTCATCATCGGAAGGCGATCTGGGCGGAAGCGGGTTTGCAGCTCTTTCGCCAGATCATTTGTTCCCATTACGAATCCAGCCATCAGCGGATGCCCGGCTATTTCTGCCGCGTTCAGCATTCCACGCGGGGTTTCCATCATGGCCCAGATCGGCAAATCTCCGGTGATCGCAGCCAGCGCATCCACGTCAGCCGCCGAATTCACCTTAGGCAACAGGACCACGTCGGCGTCCATGTTACGCACAGCCTCGGCATCCGCACGGCCCCATTCAGTGTCCAACCCGTTGATCCGTACGATTTTGACCCGCCCCCCGTACCCTCCGGCAGCCAAAGCCGCCTTGAGCGTTTCGCGCGCATTGTCCTTTTCGTCGGCTGCGACCGCATCTTCCAGATCAAAGATGATTGCATCTACCGGCAGAGTGCGAGCCTTTTCCAAAGCCCGATCCCGGGACCCGGGGATATAGAGAACCGAACGATAGGGGCGCTGACGAGGATCCATGGACCACTCCCATTGTAATAAAGTTGCGCGGAATGGGGCATTTTTTACCGGAAAGTTCAAGCCAAAAATTGCCGCACCGCAGCAAACTGGATGCAACGTGCTTTGCCTTAACTGAATTTCGGCCCCTGCGCCGCACCCTGACCGGCAGAGAGAACCGAAAGGATTCGGGATGCGAAAGACAATGTTCAAGATGACGATGGGGCTTGGGATCATGGTTCTGGCGGCACAACAGGTACAGGCCCAGGGACAAAACTGCGCACCGCGAGAAGACGTGCTGACAAGATTGACTGACACTTATAACGAAACGCGCAGGGGCTATGGTCTGGCCCAGCAAGGCACGGTCATGGAGCTTTTCGCCTCAGCTCAAAGCGGCAGCTGGACCATCACGGTGACCTTGCCCAACGGGGTCACCTGCCTCGTCGCTTCGGGGCAAGCTTTTGAGGCTGTAGCCGAAGCGCTGCCCCCGAACGCCTGATCAGGTAAGTGCGTCCCAGATCAGTTTACTGCCTGTGAGGGTCAGCAGCACATAAGCAATTCCAAAGAACAGGCGTTCGGACAACATGAAATGTGCGCGGACGCCCAGCCACGCACCGAGAACAGCAAACGGTGTTAACAGCATATCGGCCCATGCCGTCTGCCACGTGAACATGCCCAGATAAGCGTAGGGTACAAACTTCGCGATATTAATCACCCAGAAAACCAATACCGTACTGGCTTGAAACTCGGTCTTTGTCAGCCGTTGGGACAACAGGTAAACGGCAGCTGGAGGGCCTCCGGCATGGCTGACGAAGCTGGTGAAGCCCGCGACCAGCCCTGCAAACAGGCCAGCGGAGGGTGGCAACCGTCTGGCAAACCCGCGCACCCAGCCTTTTGACTGTGCGATGTGCCAGATCACGAACCCGACCGAGATGCCGCCGATCAGCAGGCGCAGCAGGTCATCATCCGTTGAGCGGTAAAGCCATGCCCCCATTGCCACACCGGGTACAGCACCCAGGATCAGCAGGCGCGCATCCCTCCAGCTCCACCGCTTCCAATAAGGGCCCAAAGTGGCCACATCGATCACCATCAGAATCGGCAGCATCAGGGCCAGGGCCTGCCCGGGCGTTAGGATCAAGGCCAGAATCGATGATGACGCAAAAGCCACGCCCGAGCCGAAACCGCCCTTTGAGATACCCGCAAATATCACCGCTGGGATCGCCACTGCAAAAAACATCAGGTTTAATTCAAACATGCACCGGTCCCGGTTTTGGCTTGTCTCAAAGGCCCTTTAGCGCAACCACATGGGGTCTCGCAAACGGTATGCGGTTGTATGCCACGTCGCAGAACTCTTGCCTAATGCCGTTTTAGCGACTAGCACAGCCGCGATTTCAAAACCGACCGGAGATATTCCAAATGGCCAGACCCAAGATTGCGCTGATCGGCGCGGGGAACATCGGCGGCACGCTTGCGCATCTTGCAGCTGTCAAAGAACTGGGTGACGTTGTCCTGTTTGACATTGCTGACGGATTGCCACAGGGCAAGGCGCTCGACATCGCCGAATCCGGCCCGTCCGAAGGCTTTGACGCTTCGATGAAAGGCACCAGCGACTATGCCGATATCGCTGGCGCGGATGTCTGCATCGTGACCGCAGGCGTAGCCCGCAAACCGGGCATGAGCCGCGATGACCTGCTGGGCATCAACCTGAAAGTCATGAAGTCGGTCGGCGAAGGTATCGCAGCGCATGCGCCCGATGCGTTCGTGATCTGCATCACCAACCCTCTGGACGCCATGGTCTGGGCGCTGCGCGAATTCTCGGGCCTGCCGCACAACAAAGTCTGCGGCATGGCTGGCGTGCTGGACTCAGCACGTTTCGCGCATTTCCTGTCGGAAGAGTTCAACGTCTCGATGCGCGATGTAACCGCGTTCGTATTAGGCGGACATGGCGACACCATGGTGCCGTCGGTTCGTTATTCGACCGTTGCCGGTATCCCGCTGCCTGATCTGGTTGAAATGGGCTGGACCTCGCAAGAAAAGCTGGATGCCATCGTACAGCGCACCCGTGATGGTGGCGCGGAAATCGTAGGCCTGCTGAAAACCGGGTCGGCTTATTACGCGCCCGCCACTTCGGCGATCGAAATGGCCGAAGCCTATCTGAAAGACCAGAAGCGTGTTCTGCCTTGTGCGGCGTACTGCAGCGGTGAGTTGGGTGTTAACGGCCTTTATGTCGGGGTGCCGACTGTCATCGGCGCTGGTGGCGTCGAGCGCATCGTAAACATCAAGCTGAACGAAGACGAGCAAGCCGGTTTCGACAATTCGGTCAACGCCGTGAAAGGCCTGATCGAGGCATGCAAAGGCATCGACAGTTCACTGGCGTAAAACTGCCAGACAATTTGAATTTGAGGCCGGCCCAATTGTGGGCCGGTTTTCATTTGCCACCGCGGAACCCGGCCGCATATGTTGGCGCAAACGTCGCAAATCCCTTTTTTCGAATGTGATTTCAAAAAACTGTGCAGGATTATCGAATCAATTGATGACACTCGAGCTTTTGTGATCACACCCTAAAAACCCGTGATCACAAATGTTGAAAATCTTCGGCAATTTCCCGTCACAGATCAAAAAACCCTTTAAATTTACCCGCTAGACACGCCTATAACGGTTAAACGCAGTCAGACGGGACAATTTCGATGAACATTCACGAATATCAGGCCAAGGCTCTTCTTCGCAGCTACGGCGCTCCGGTCTCCGATGGTCGCGCCGTGCTGCGCGCCGAGGAAGCCAAAACCGCAGCCGGCGAACTGGATGGACCGCTTTGGGTCGTCAAGGCGCAGATACACGCGGGTGGCCGTGGCAAAGGATCCTTCAAAGAAGCCGACGCTGGTGAAAAAGGCGGTGTCCGTCTGACGAAATCGGTCGAGGAAGCGGCCGAAGAAGCCAAGAAGATGCTGGGTCGCACTCTGGTCACCCATCAGACGGGTCCGGCAGGCAAGCAGGTCAATCGCATCTATATCGAAGCCGGTTCCGGCATCGAGCGTGAACTGTACCTGGCCCTGCTGGTAGATCGTCAGACCAGCCGTATCTCGTTTGTCTGCTCGACGGAAGGCGGTATGGACATCGAAGAGGTTGCTGCCGCGACGCCCGAGAAAATCCTGTCCTTCTCGGTTGACCCGGCCACCGGTTACCAACCCTACCACGGCCGCCGCATTGCGTTTTCGCTGGGTTTGGAGGGCGCGCAGGTCAAGCAATGTGTCAGGCTTATGGGCATCCTCTACAAGGCCTTCGTCGAGAAGGATATGGAGATGCTGGAGATTAACCCACTGATCGTATCCGACAGTGGCGACCTGAAAGTGCTGGATGCCAAGGTTGGCTTTGACGGCAATGCGGTCTACCGCCACCCGGATATCGCCGAACTGCGCGACACGACCGAGGAAGATCCCAAGGAACTGGAAGCCAGCAAATACGACCTGAATTACATCGCACTGGATGGTGAGATCGGCTGCATGGTGAACGGTGCCGGTCTGGCGATGGCTACGATGGACATCATCAAACTGTATGGTGCCGAACCTGCCAACTTCCTCGACGTGGGTGGCGGTGCAACCAAAGAGAAGGTGACCGAGGCGTTCAAGATCATCACCTCGGACCCGCAGGTCAAAGGCATTCTGGTCAATATCTTCGGCGGCATCATGCGCTGTGACGTCATCGCCGAGGGCGTGGTGGCTGCGGTGAAAGAGGTCGGTCTGCAGGTTCCGCTTGTCGTGCGACTGGAAGGCACCAATGTCGAGAAAGGCAAAGAAATCATCAACAACTCGGGTCTGGACGTGATCGCGGCGGACAACCTGAAAGACGGTGCCGAGAAGATCGTCAAGGCGGTTAAGGGGTAAGCAAGTTGCTGTGGAGTGGGCTACAGGCCGACCCCACGGCAACTACAATCCAACTTTATCCATTTCACGCGGGAAATCGAAAGAAACAATCGATCTGATGTCCATCCCCATCTTCCTCATAGGTCTTGAACGCGCCACCGGGCGGGCGCGTTTGATGGCACAGGAGCTGCAAAAGGCAGGCCTGTCGGCGACGCGCGTCAACGCTGTTGATTGCGACGCCGCCACCCGTGAGGATTTTCTGCGTGAATGCCGGTCCGAGGGACCTTGGGGTTATTTCCATACCAAGGACATGGCCTGCACCCTAAGCCATGCCAGGGCGTGGGAGGCCGTTGTCGCCTCCGGTGCGGAACAGGCCTTGATACTTGAGGATGATGTTTTCCTGTCGCCAGAACTGGCGGATTGGTTGAACGATGCGTCCTGGTGGCCAGAGGATGCCGATATCGTGCGGTTCGAACGCTGGCGCAGTACAAAGCTTTACCTCGCTCTTGGGCGCAAGCGTGTGTCTCATCTGGGTCGGGAGCTGTGCCTGATGCGCTCGCGCCACCCTGGCGGTGCCGCATATGCGTTGACCCGGCAAGCGGCAGAACACTTTCTGGCGCAAAGGCCCTATGACATCACGCTGGATGGCCTGTTGTTCAACCCGTCAGCCTCGGCTGCGGCGCGTCGGGTCAATGTCTATCAGGTGGTTCCTGCGATGGTCGAGCAAGGCAACGAAGCGCCGGGCGAAATCCAGATGGGTTTCCCCCGCGCACGCCCTACGGGCTGGCCGCTGGTCCGACAAAATATCAGGCGCGGTATCGCCGAAATCAGCAGCGGCCTGCGCACGATGGCCAACCTGGTCCTTGGTCGCGCCACGCTTCAGAAAATTACCTATGCGCCGCAGGTTCTTCCAGCGGCAGAACCCCATCAATCCAACACCGCCTAGAGAAAGGGACAAAATGGCAGTCCTCATCGACGAAAACACTAAAGTGATCTGTCAGGGCTTTACCGGCTCGCAAGGTACATTCCACAGCGAACAGGCCATTGCCTATGGCACCAAGATGGTTGGCGGCGTAACCCCCGGCAAAGGCGGGATGGAGCATTTGGGCCTGCCCGTGTTCAACTCGGTCCACGAGGCCAAGCACGTGACCGAAGCCAACGCATCGGTGATCTACGTACCGCCCCCATTCGCGGCGGATTCGATCCTCGAAGCGATTGATGCCGAGATGGAAGTGATTGTCTGCATCACCGAAGGTATCCCGGTTCTGGACATGATGAAGGTGAAACGCGCGCTGGAAGGCAGCAAGTCGCGCCTGATTGGCCCGAACTGCCCCGGTGTCATCACGCCTGACGCCTGCAAGATCGGTATCATGCCCGGCCATATTCACAAACGCGGGAGCGTGGGTGTCGTTTCCCGCTCGGGTACGCTTACTTATGAAGCCGTGAAACAGACAACGGACGTAGGACTGGGCCAGTCCACCTGTGTGGGCATTGGCGGCGACCCGATCAAAGGGACTGAACATATCGACGTGCTGGAATGGTTCCTGGCAGATGACGAGACCACGTCGATCATCATGATTGGCGAGATCGGCGGCTCGGCCGAGGAAGAAGCCGCGCAGTTCCTGGCCGATGAGGCCAAGAAAGGCCGCAAGAAGCCGGTTGCAGGCTTCATCGCAGGCCGCACGGCCCCTCCGGGCCGCCGCATGGGCCACGCGGGCGCGATTGTCGCCGGTGGCAAAGGCGGTGCCGAGGACAAGATCGAAGCCATGCGCTCGGCCGGTATCGTCGTGGCCGAAAGCCCGGCGCAGTTGGGTGAGGCCGTGCTGGAAGCGATTGGGTAAATTGTGAACTGGGGCACAAAAATCCTTTTTGGCCTTGTGGCTGCCATCTCGGCAGCCACTACTGCCCCTGCTGTTGCCGACAGCTCGAGCTTCGCTTCTGATACCGTTGCGGCTTGCCAGTCCGCAATTGATCTAGCGACAGTGACCGATACCCTAATCGAGATTGGCTGGTCTCCGGTGGTCCCAGCGGAACTTGACGAACGCGCAATAAAGTCTTTTGCCGCAACGTTACTTGCAGAACAGTTTGGCTATGGTGACGTTGCCAATCCGCGCATAACAAGAACATGGGAACTTGCACTCAAGAATGCCGCCGGGACTCGTAATCTAAAGATTGTCGAAAGCACACAACAAAAAGATCGTTGGTTTGTTAAACTTCAAACCGGAAGCGTTTTGCGCATCGACAGTTATGTGCATGACACCTACGGCCATCTAAGTTGCGTGATTGCGCTCAAAAATGAAGAATCGCCAGTGACATTTGAGCGTTTGCTTGGGGACACAGGACGTGATCCTGCGACCTTGCCTCCAGTGCATCGTCTTCGATCGCAATCATATGAAAGAAACGGCCTAAAACGGGTTCTGAACGGTGCGGTCCTGAACACCGAGCGCATTTCCGCCGTGTCGGGCATTGACATTGATGTGTCCTCTGTTTTCTCAACTTATGTCACGAAACAGTCAGAGAACTAAGAATGACCTTCTCCGACGCCATACGCACCTGCTTCTCCAAGTTCTTCACTTTCTCGGGCCGTGCTTCGCGGCCCGAATACTGGTTCTTTTTCCTGTTCATCGTGATCTGGAACATCATTGCCGGGATCATCGACTGGCAGTTCTTCACGCAGGTCGCGGTGACGGAAACCGAAACCTCGAAATCCGTGTCGACCACGTCCTCGCAACCGGTGCAGGGCATCGTCAGCCTGATCGTCTTCTTTCCCCATCTGGCAGTTGCTTTCCGGCGGATGCATGATACCGGTCGCAGCGGGCTGTATGCTCTGCTGCCGATCCTGTTGATCCTTGGCGCCGGAGCCGTGCTCGTTTTCGGTATCGGCCTGGCCTCTCATTTCCAGCATGGTGGCAGGCTGGATATCCTGTTTACCCGCGCCACGTTGCTCATCGTTCTTCCGACACTACTGGTACTGGTCGTGTCGCCCCTCCTGGTTCTATGGTGGCTGACACGCCCCAGCCAGCCAGGCACCAATCAATACGGTCCCAACCCAACAGAGGTAGCCCTATGACCGAACATTCGCCCAATTCCGCCTTTCATGCCTCAAGCTTCATGCAGGGGCATAATGCCGAATATCTGGAGCAGCTTTATGCGCAATACACAAAGAACCCCGGTGCGGTGGATGCCGCATGGGGCGCGTTCTTTGATGCCATGGGCGATGATGCCCCCGATGTTCAACGCGAAGCCGAAGGTCCGTCCTGGGCGCGCACCGACTGGCCGCCGATGCCAGCAGACGACCTGACTGGTGCGCTGACTGGTGAATGGGCCGAGATTGACGCCAAAGCGGCGGGCAAGAAGATCAAGGACAAGGCGGCTGAAAAAGGGGCTGAGGTCAGCGACGATCAGATCAAACGCGCCGTGCTGGACAGTTTGCGAGCACTGATGCTGATCCGGGCCTACCGCATCCGGGGCCATCTGGCCGCGGATCTGGACCCGCTGGGTATGCGCGCTGCCAGCACCCATCCTGAGCTGGACCCGAAGACTTACGGTTTCACCGATGCCGACATGGATCGCCCGATCTTTATCGACAACGTGCTGGGATTACAGGTCGCTTCCATGCGGCAGATCGTTGAGATCGTGAAACGCACATATTGCGGCACCTTTGCGCTGCAGTACATGCATATCTCGAACCCGGAAGAGGCCGCGTGGCTGAAGGAGCGGATCGAGGGCTATGGCAAGGAAATCGCGTTCACCAAGGAAGGCCGCAAGGCGATCCTGAACAAGATGGTCGAGGCCGAGGGCTTTGAGAAGTTCCTGCACGTCAAGTACATGGGCACCAAGCGGTTCGGTCTGGACGGTGGCGAGGCGCTAATCCCGGCGATGGAACAGATCATCAAGCGTGGTGGCGCGCTTGGCCTCAGTGACATCGTCATCGGGATGCCGCACCGGGGTCGCCTGAACATTCTGGCCAACGTGATGGGCAAGCCTTATCGCGCGATTTTCAACGAATTCCAGGGCGGTAGCTTCAAGCCAGAGGACGTGGACGGCTCTGGCGATGTGAAATATCACCTCGGCGCCTCAAGCGATCGCGAATTCGATGGCAACAGTGTGCACCTGTCATTGACCGCCAACCCCTCTCACCTTGAGGCGGTAAACCCGGTAGTTCTGGGTAAGGTTCGCGCCAAGCAAGACCAACTGGGCGACACGGACCGTACCAGGGTCATGGCGATATTGCTGCACGGTGACGCGGCCTTTGCCGGTCAAGGTGTTGTGGCCGAGGGCTTTGGCCTATCCGGCCTGAAAGGGCACAGAACCGGCGGCACCATGCACATCGTGGTCAACAACCAGATCGGGTTCACTACCGCGCCGCATTTCAGCCGCTCGAGCCCCTATCCCACCGATATCGCGCTGATGGTCGAGGCCCCGATCTTCCATGTTAACGGCGACGACCCCGAGGCGGTAGTTCACGCCGCGAAGGTGGCGACCGAGTTCCGCCAGAAGTTCCATAAAGACGTGGTTCTGGACATCTTCTGCTATCGCCGGTTTGGCCATAACGAGGGCGATGAGCCCATGTTCACCAACCCGATCATGTACAAGAAGATCAAAACCCATAAGACAACGCTTTCCTTGTATACCGAGCGGCTGGTCAAGGACGGGCTGATCCCCGAGGGTGAGATCGAAGATATGAAGGCCGCTTTTCAGGCCCACCTGAACGACGAATTCGAGGCCGGGAAAGACTATAAACCCAACAAGGCCGACTGGCTGGATGGGCGCTGGTCGCATCTTGACAAGAACAAGGATGACTATGTCCGGGGTGAAACAGCGATCTCGGCAGAGACACTGGCAGAAATCGGAGCCGCGCTGACCAAGGCTCCTGGCGATTTCGCAATGCACAAAACCGTTGAGCGGTTGCTGGAACATAAGAAACAGATGTTCGAGACTGGTGCAGGCTTCGACTGGGCCACGGGCGAGGCACTGGCGTTTGGCTCGTTGCTGACCGAAGGATATCCCGTGCGTCTGGCCGGACAGGACGCAACACGGGGCACCTTCAGCCAGCGTCACTCTGGGTTTGTTCATCAGGAAACCGAAGAACGGTATTACCCGCTTAACAACATCCGTGCCGGGCAATCCCAATACGATGTCATCGACTCGATGCTGTCGGAATACGCGGTGCTGGGTTTCGAATACGGCTATTCGCTAGCAGAACCGAACGCTCTGGTTCTGTGGGAGGCGCAGTTCGGCGACTTTGCCAACGGTGCGCAGATCATGTTCGACCAGTTTATCAGCTCGGGCGAAAGCAAGTGGCTGCGGATGTCCGGTCTTGTCACATTGCTGCCGCATGGCTTTGAAGGGCAAGGCCCGGAACACTCGTCAGCGCGTCTGGAACGGTTCCTGCAAATGTGCGGTCAGGACAACTGGATCGTGGCGAACTGTACGACACCCGCGAACTATTTCCACATCCTGCGCCGTCAGTTGCACCGTACTTTCCGGAAACCGCTGATCCTGGTGACACCGAAGTCGCTGCTGCGTCACAAGCTGGCCGTCAGCACGGCGGACGACTTCACCACAGGCTCCAGCTTCCACCGGGTGCTGTGGGATGACGCGCAGAAGGGCAACTCTGACACCAAGCTGGTGGCCGATGACAAGATCAAGCGCGTCGTCATGTGTTCCGGCAAGGTCTATTTCGACCTGCTGGAGGAACGCGACGCGCGTGGCATCGATGACATCTACCTGATGCGGATCGAACAATTCTATCCGTTCCCGGCACATTCACTGATCAACGAACTCGAACGGTTCAAGAATGCCGAGATGGTCTGGTGTCAGGAAGAGCCCAAGAACCAGGGTGCGTGGACCTTTATCGAACCCAACATCGAATGGGTCCTGTCCCGTATCGATGCAAAACACACTCGCCCGACCTATGCCGGTCGCGCCACATCGGCCTCGCCCGCAACGGGGCTGGCCAGCCAACACAAAGCCCAACAAGAAGCGCTGGTTAACGAAGCGCTGAGCATTGAAGGAAAGTAAGCGATGACGATTGAAGTTCGTGTTCCCACGCTTGGCGAATCGGTCACCGAAGCCACAGTTGCAACCTGGTTCAAAAAGCCCGGTGATGCGGTCGCCATGGATGAGATGCTGTGTGAGCTGGAGACAGACAAGGTCACCGTCGAGGTTCCTTCTCCCGCAGCGGGTGTAATGGGTGAAATCGTGGCAGCCGAAGGCGAAACCGTCGGTGTTGACGCCTTGCTGGCAACGATTGCGGCGGGCGAAGGCGCAGCCCCGGCGCCAGCCGCAGCCCCGGCAGCGGCACCTGCCGCATCAGGTAGGTCGGTTGACGTGATGGTGCCGACACTTGGTGAGTCTGTGACGGAGGCAACCGTTTCGACCTGGTTCAAGAAGGTCGGCGACAACGTCGCGCAGGACGAGATGCTGTGCGAATTGGAAACCGATAAAGTCTCGGTTGAAGTTCCCGCACCGACTTCGGGTGTTCTTGCGGAAATCGTTGCTCCAGAAGGATCGACCGTGGATGCGGCTGCCAAGCTGGCCGTCATCTCCGGAGCTGCCGCTGGTGCAGCAGCCGCGCCGGCCCAGGCAGCGGCGGCGGCGCCCGCAGCAACAAGCACCGGAAAAGACGTCGCAAACGCACCGTCCGCCCAGAAAGCAATGGCCGAAGCCGGACTGTCGGCTGATCAGGTCACCGGAACAGGCCGCGACGGTCGCATCATGAAGGAAGACGTAGCCAAAGCCGTTGCAGCAGTTTCAGCCCCGGCACCTGCGGCGACTGCGCCCGCCCCTGTGGCCCAAGCCCCTCGCGCCCCTGTGGCTGCCGAGGACGAGGCCCGCGAAGAACGCGTGCGGATGACCCGCCTGCGCCAAACCATTGCCAAACGTCTCAAGGACGCACAAAACACCGCTGCGATCCTGACCACCTACAACGAGGTGGACATGACCGAGGTCATGGCCCTGCGCAATCAGTACAAAGACCAGTTCGAGAAGAAGCATGGCGTGCGTTTGGGCTTTATGTCCTTCTTCACCAAGGCATGCTGCCACGCGCTGAAAGAAGTGCCCGAGGTCAATGCCGAGATTGATGGAACCGACATCGTCTACAAGAACTTCGTGCATATGGGCGTCGCCGCCGGTACGCCGCAGGGTCTGGTCGTTCCCGTGATCCGTGATGCCGACAGCATGTCCTTTGCCGCGATCGAAAAAGCCATCGCCGAAAAGGGCAAGCGCGCCCGTGACGGCAAGCTGAGCATGGCTGAGATGCAGGGTGGCACCTTCACCATCTCGAATGGTGGTGTCTATGGTTCGCTGATGTCCTCGCCGATCCTGAACCCCCCTCAGTCGGGTATTCTGGGCATGCACAAGATCCAGGACCGCCCGATGGTCATCAATGGTGAGATCAAGATCCGCCCGATGATGTATCTGGCCCTGTCGTATGACCACCGGATCGTCGATGGCAAAGGTGCCGTTACCTTCCTCGTTCGTGTGAAAGAGGCGCTGGAAGACCCGCGCCGCCTGCTGATGGACCTGTAAGCATGGCAACACATGTACTTTGGCAAGCCGACGTGGCCGATTTCAACGCCTGGCTGAAAGTGTTCCGCGAGGACAAACCGATGCGCAAGGCCGCGGGTATCCGCGACCTGCACGTCTGGCGCGACCCCGACCAAAAAGACCACGCCATCGCGATGTTCGAGGTTACAAACCTGGACAAGGCCAAAGCCTTCTTTGGTTCTGAAGAATTGGCGATGCATCACGAGCGGGGCGGAATTGCCCATATCTCGATCAAGCTGCTGGAACCTGTTTGACAATGACTATTTCCGACCCGCCAAATCGGGTCGGGGAAGCGCCGGTACGTCCGGTCGATTTAGGAGAATGTAATGGCAAATTATGACGTCATCGTAATCGGCGCCGGACCCGGCGGCTATGTCTGCGCGATCCGCTGCGCTCAACTGGGTTTGAAAACAGCCGTGGTCGAAGGGCGCGAAACACTGGGCGGTACTTGCCTGAACGTGGGCTGCATTCCCTCCAAGGCGCTGCTGCATGCCAGCCATCAGCTGCACGAGGCCGAGCATAACTTTGCCAAGATGGGCCTGAAGGGCAAAGCGCCTTCAGTCGATTGGAAGCAGATGCAAGCCTACAAGGACGAGGTCATCGACGGCAACACCAAGGGCATCGAATTTCTGTTCAAGAAGAACAAGATTGACTGGCTGAAAGGCTGGGGATCAATCCCAGCCGCAGGTCAGGTCAAGGTGGGTGATGAGGTCCACGAGACCAAGAACATTATCATCGCCTCTGGATCGGAACCATCTTCCCTGCCCGGTGTTGAAGTTGATGAGAAGGTCGTCGTGACTTCGACCGGTGCTTTGTCGCTGAACAAGGTCCCGAAGAAAATGGTTGTGATCGGCGCGGGTGTGATCGGGCTGGAACTGGGATCGGTTTACAGCCGCCTGGGCGCCGAGGTGACGGTGATCGAGTTCCTCAAGGAGATCACGCCGGGCATGGACCCTGAGGTGCAAAAAACCTTCCAGCGCATTCTCAAGAAACAGGGCCTGACCTTTATCATGGGTGCAGCGGTGCAGAAAACCGAAGCGACCAAGACCAAGGCCAAAGTTACCTACAAGCTGCTCAAAGACGACAGTGAACATGTGATCGACGCCGACACTGTGCTGGTTGCCACAGGCCGCAAACCCTATTCGGATGGTCTGGGGCTGGACGCTTTGGGCGTCGAGATGACCCAACGTGGTCAGATCAAGGTTGGTGCCGACTGGCAGACCAACGTGCCGGGCATCTATGCAATTGGCGACGTGACCGAAGGCCCGATGCTGGCACACAAGGCCGAAGACGAAGGAATAGCCGCTGCCGAACAGGTTGCAGGCAAGCACGGTCATGTGAACTATGGCGTGATTCCGGGCGTGATCTACACTTGGCCAGAAGTCGCGAATGTTGGTGAAACCGAAGCGACGCTCAAGGAACAGGGTCGTGCCTATAAGGTCGGTAAGTTCATGTTCATGGGCAATGGGCGCGCCAAGGCGAATTTTGCGGCTGACGGGTTCGTCAAGATTCTGGCCGACAAGGAAACCGATCGCATCCTGGGTGCCCATATCATCGGCCCGGGCGCAGGTGATCTGATCCACGAGGTTTGTGTGGCGATGGAATTCGGTGCTTCTGCCGAGGATCTGGCGCTCACCTGCCACGCGCATCCGACGTATTCCGAAGCGGTTCGCGAGGCTGCCCTGGCCTGCGGAGACGGCCCGATCCACAGCTAACACCCCTGACCCCTGCGGCGATCAGCTTGCCGGGGTCAGCCATGCATCCAGATATGTTTCCAGTCTGTCTGTGAACGTTGTCGCTGAATGCAGCGCGCAATACTGTAAGGACATGGCCTGAATGGCAAAGGCCTGCACGCCTTCTGCCAACAGCTCGGATGGTACATCCTTGCGTACCTCTGCGGTTTCAAGCCACATCATCACGACCCGGAAATACCGTTCAAAACAATAGGCAATCGGCCCAATATCTGCGATTGCCGTTGCCCCCGAGTATCTGATCAACAGATCGAACACGTACCGTTCGGACGTCATGAATTCGTGGACCGGTTCCAGCGAAGCGATAATCTCTGGTACCGTTTTGGGTGGGGTACCGGATTGGGCCTGATCCAGGCAAGCATTCAGCTTGTCCGCTATCAAGATTTCCATCAGCGCATCCTTGTCGCGGAAGTGTGCAAAGAAGGTCCCCTTGGCAACACCCGCGGCCTTTACAACTTCATCCACCCGCAAGGCTTCATATCCGCCATGTCGGATAACCTCTTCCGCAGCTGACAGAAGCTTGGCGCGGGTCTTGATGGTACGTTTCTGGATCGTTTTTTGCATAACGCCCAATCGCACATTTTTTGACCGTGGTCAAATTTAATATTGACCGTGGTCATTTTTTGATTCTATAAACTGACCGTGGTCATTTTTAGGAGAACCCCGATGCACCCCAAGAAAATCCTCATCCTCGATGGACATCCGGCAGAAAGCAGCTTGTCACGCACATTCGCAGAAACCTATGGCGAGGCAGCCCGCAAAAACGGACATGATGTCCGAATAGTCCACCTGAGCGACCTGCAATTCGATTTTGATTTCGGTCAGGGCAACTATCACGACTTCAAGCCGCTTGAACCAGTTCTGGAACACGTGTTGCAGGACTTCGAATGGAGCGACCATCTGGTCCTGACCACACCTATGTGGTGGGGCGGGCTGCCTGCAAAACTCAAGGGATTGATTGACCGGATGTTCATACCGGGGCGGACATTCGACACCCGCAACACCACGATGGCTGGCCTGCCAGCCCCGATGCTGACCGGACGCACGGCACGCGTTATCCTGACCTCAGATACGCCGGGCTGGTTCATGCGCCTGATGTACAGGCAAGCGCTTATTCGACAGGTTCGGGGCCAGATCCTCGGTTTTGTTGGCTTCAAACCAACGCGATTCACTTACTTTGCAGGCGCAAGCTATCCCAAACCGGGCAGCGTTGATCGCTGGATCAAAAAAGTGTCCAGAATCGGAGCCGCCGCAGCTTGACTGAACAACCGTCCGCTACCTACCACATTGTCTTGGCGGCGCGTGCAGCCCAGTCTTTGTCATATTGCGCGCCGCCCTCTTCACCCTCTGACGCCTCCGACAAAAGCTGCCCAATCGTCGGAAGGTCCTTGCTTTCGTCGCCACAAGTCCAAGTGCGGGCGCGCATCAGTGCACGCGCGCACTGACTGTAAATCTCGTCAATCTGCACGACGATAACCGTCGCCGGAACCTTGCCAGCCTTTTCGAACTGGTTGCGCAATGCCGCGTCTGCGGTCAATCGGGCTGTTCCGTTTACCCGAACGACATTGTCAGAACCCGGCACAAAGAACATCAGCGAAACGCGCGGGTCCCGAACAATGTTGCGCAAGCTGTCCAGGCGGTTGTTTCCCCGCCAGTCAGGCAACGCCAGCGTTTTTGGGTTTAACTCACGCACAACAGCACCGTCGTCCCCACGTGGGCTTCCGTCCACACCCTCGGGACCAACTGTACTGAGAACACAAAGGCGCGCGGCTTCAATCCACTTGCGATAGAGCGGAGTTAAGTGTCGAACGACCTTTCGCAACGAAGCAGCACCCGGCGTTCCGTACAACGCCTCGAGATCTTCTACTTTTTCAATGAATTCCATCAGGATCAAACCCCACTTCGCGCATCAATTCGTTCGAACGTGTTTCGATCACTTCCTCCAACCGCGCGAGGAACTCATCGCGGGCAACACCCGGTTTGATCGGCTCCAGAAAATCTACAATGGCAAGGCCGGGTTTACGCATCACGCCTGTGCGGGGCCAGAACACGCCAGCATTCGTCGCAACCGGAACGCATGGAAAACCAAGGCCTTCATACAGGACCGCTGTACCAACCTTGTAGGGTTTCTTTGCACCCGGCGCCACACGCGTGCCCTGCGGATAGATCACCAGCTGTCCGGGTTCGGAGAATTCTTTTGAGACGTCCTTGACCATTTTTGCCACAGCCGCACCGCGTTTGCCGCGATTGACCGGGATACAACCAAGGCGTCGTGCATACATGCCAATGACGGGTGTGAACAACAGCTCGCGCTTCATGATAAATTTGCCGTGCGGAATGGCGTCGAAAATCATGATGATATCAAGGAACGACTGATGTTTAGCCCCGATGACCACTTCATTCGTTGGGGCATTGCCCCGCACCTCACAGCGGATACCAACCATCCACCGGGCCAGCCACATGGTGCTTTTGGCGTAGGTTTTGCACGCTTTCAGGGCACCGTTTTTGGAAAACAGCGCATAAGGTAGAAACGCGATGCCAAGGATCAGCATCCAAGCATAGATCACAATCATGAAGATGAGGGAACGAACCCACTGAATTGCCATCAACATCAGGAAAGCTCCTTCAACTTGCGTCGGGCCGCGGCCCATGTGGCAACAAAGGCAACGGCTGCCCCAAGGACGGGGATAAGAACCGGCAATACCCAGTCTTTGCCCTGAAATCCAACTCCGGTCAGAAACCCGCCCGCGTCCGAAGCTTCGGGCAAAAGCAAGACACCTGTCATTCCCAGCAGAGTCCCAACCGAAGCGCCGAAAAACGCGCGATAGGTAAACCGCCGTACAAAAGCCCCTGCGATGAAACCATCCTGCGCGCCAACCAATCGCAGAACCTCGATAATCTGCGCATTGGCCGCAAGTGAGGCGTTGGCTGCAAGGGTAATCATCGCAGCGGTCGCGCCACCGATCAGCAGGATTGATATCCATCCCAGACGACGCAGGGACATCGCTGCATCGACCAGCGGTTCGCGCCATCGCGTGTGATCATCCAGAACCGCGCCGGGCACCTCGGCCCCCAATCGCAATCGCAGCCCGATCGCATCCAGCCCCGGTTCGCCCTCGATAATCTCGATCAGCTGCGGGGTTGGCAAAGTATCCAGCGGCAGGTCCGGCCCGAACCAAGGCGCCAGCAATGCGGCCTGTTCTTCTGTGCTAAGCGCACGGGCGGAGGCGACACCTGGCGTCTGGCTGAGGACGGTCAATGCCGCTTCTGTCTGGGCAGCAAGCTGCTCGGCCGGTGCGTTGATGCGCAAGGTCGCAGCGCCCGCCAGTTCCGAGGCCCACCGATCCGCGATGCGGCCAGAGGCGAGGGACAAAGCCAAAGCAAAAACAGCAAGAAATGCCATGGCACCAGCGACAAACAGCGTCAGATGCGCGGTGTAGCCGGTTGGCGGAACAACGCGGTCAGCACGGGTATCGCCGCGCAGCAGGTTTCGGATATCAGCCCCAGTCACAGGTCTGCCCCCGCCAGATGCAGCTTTCGCTGCGAAATCCGCAAAACACGGGCCTGAACATGACTTTTTGCCGCGCGGATCAGGCTCAGGTCATGGGTGGCAATCAGAACGGTCTTTCCCATACGGTTCAGCTCGACCAGCAGGTGCAACAAACGTTGCGACATCTCCCAATCGACATTGCCCGTGGGCTCATCAGCCAATATGACATCGGGCGACAGGATGACGGCGCGCGCCAGAGCCGCCCGTTGACGTTCACCGCCGGACAATTCCGGTGGCCGCGCTTCGAGACGTGCACCAAGCCCCACCCAGCTGAGCAGTTCGGTCAGATTGTCTTGCCCGGACGATTCCCCGCGCCCAGAGACCATCAGTGGCAAGGCGACATTCTCGGCAAGCGTCATATGGTCAAGGAACTGGCAATCCTGATGAACAACGCCAACACGGCGACGCAGCACGGCCAGCTGATCCCGATCAAGGGCCGAGATATCCTGATCAAACACGCTGAGACGTCCCGAGGTTGGTAACAGTGCCCCGTAACACAGCTTGAGCAATGTCGTCTTTCCCGCCCCCGATGGCCCGGTCAGAAAATGGAACGACCCCGGCTGCAATTGAACCGAGACATCGCTCAGCAACTCGCCACCACCGTAGGTATAGCTGACATTTTCCAGCTCGATCACACGTGCCCCCAATATTTTGCCGCTCTTCTTGCCCGAGCATGGCGACGGTTTCAATGGCTCTACCGAGTCCAATTGGTGACACTTGGCCCATGAAACCGAAAACGCCCTTTGCTGTTGGGTCTTAACGGAATATCATCCCTGAAAAAACTATTATCGGCCCTTCATCCGGCCGAGGAGGCAGTATGCGTCTTACATGTCCGAATTGCACTGCGCAGTACGAAGTTCCTGACGAGGTCATCCCCGAGGAAGGCCGCGATGTGCAGTGTTCGAACTGCGATCAGACCTGGTTTCAGGCCAAGCATCCATCCGAGCCGACGGATGAACCGAACGCGCCCGAGGACAAGCCTGTTGAGGCAGACACATCGGACACCGAGGTCGAGGCCCAGAAGGACGCCGAGCCCGCAGATAAATCAGCGCCAGAGGTTGAAAAACCTGCTGCATCTACAGGAAATGTTGCCCCATCAGTCGCCAGTATCCTGAAAGAAGAAGCCGCACGAGAAGCGGAGTTACGTGCGCAGGAAGGCGGTGGTCTGGAAAGCCAGCCCGATCTGGGCCTGGAAGCACCGCCAGAACCTAAGGTCAGGCCCAAACGCCCTGCAACTTCGGAAACCGCCGTAGATGCCGGGCAAAAGGATGCACTGCCGGATGTCGATGCCATCAACTCGAGCATGCGGTCGGACCCGGCAGAAGATGAGGCGCAGGCGCCTCGCAAGTCCGGTGGGTTCTTGCGCGGTTTTGCGCTGATGCTGATCATCGGCGTGGTTCTGTACCTGATCTACGGGAATGCCCGCCAGATCAGCGAGGCTGTACCGCAGGCCGATCCGTTGCTCAGCTCATATGTGTCGCTGGTGGATCAGGCGCGCATCTGGCTCGAAACTCAGGCAGGATCCGGTGCGCAGAACTAAGGGCTAGAACCGCTCCAGCAACCGCTTGAGGTATTCCAGCTCGATCTGGGGACGATCTGTTTCACCGGTCCGACGGCGGATTTCATCCAGCAACTCGCGCGCCCGGCGATAGACGTCTTCGCCCTGCAACAGGTTTTCATCGGTTGAAATCGAACCGGCAGCGCCTGGGTTTCGGCCCAGCGGATCGCGGTTGTTGGCCTGCATATCGCCGTCCTGCGTTCCCTGCCCCGGTTGGTTCTGCTGTTCCTGCGCCATGGCTTCACCCAGCGACCGCATCCCTTCGCGCAACGCTTCCATCGCTTCGGATTGACGGTCGATAGCTTCGGCGAGATCATCGCCACGCAGAGCTTGCTCAGCCTCATCCATGGCACGCCCGGCCCGATCCAGCGCTTCGCGCGCGGCGTCACCTTCGGGTGTGCCGACACCGGGGAGACCTTGTTGCTGACGACCCAACTCGTCTCTCAACGCTTGCTGTCGGTCGGCGAGCGAGCCTTGCCCCTGCTCACCGTCTCCAGCCTGATCCGAACCTTCACCTTGTCCGCCCTGACCTTCGTGGCTTTGCCCCCGACCTTGCCCGCCGTTGCGGCCTTCGTTCCCTTGGCTTTCACCTGATTGCGCGCCGGGGTTGAATTGTTCCTGCAAATCACGAAAGGCCTGATCGCTAAGACCCTGTTGTTCGCGCAGGGTTTCGGCAAGACCTTCCATGGCCTGCTGGCCTTCGGATTGCTGCCCTTGGCCCTGACCCTGAGTTACACGCATGTTCTCCATCATCTGCTGGAATTCTTCCAACGCCTGCTGGGCTTCGGCCATGCGGCCTTGTTCCATCAGTTCCTGAATGCGGTCCATCATGCGCTGCAGGTCATCCTGCGTCATTTGCAAAGATTCACCATTCTGGCCGGGCTGACGCTCGCCGTCTTCGCCATCTTGCTGTGCAAGGCGTTGTAGTTGCTGAAGGTAATCTTGCGTCGCCTCGCGCAACTCCTGCATCAGTTCGGCTATTTCTTCATCGCTGGCCCCGTTCTTCATCGCTTCGGTCAGACGTTCCTGCGCGCGGCGCATTCGTTCCAATGCATCCGCCAGCGTCCCGTCCTCGATCAGCACGGCAAGGTCCCACAGGGCCTGCGCAATCTCTTCCTGTTGTTTGGGCTTCAACCCGTATCGGTGAAACGTTTCCAATCGCCGCAGAACAACCCGCAGACGCAGATAGGCTGTGTCAGAACGAAACAGATCCTCGGGGCGGTGCGACACAGCCCTCAGCAATTGCGAGACACGAGGCGCATTGGATCGCGACCAAAGCAGATCGCGCCTTTGCTCAATCACGGCTGCCGCCAGCGGATCAAAGAAGCGCCGTGCTGGCAATGCTGTCGCATAGGGATCCGAAAACGTTTGCTGATCCGCTGCATCCGTCGCCATCAAGGTTATTCTGACCGGCAGATGCGCCCACGGATGCTGCGAGAAATCCTCGATCAGGTCTTCGGTAAAGTCCGCCCTGTCACCGGTGATCGGCATAGGTAATTCGATTTCGATCACCTCGCGCGGCTCTGGCTCGGCCGCCAGTCCGTACCGACGGTCAATCGCCGCCAGATCCAGCTCGATCCGGGCCAGACCCGAGACCACTCCGTAATCGTCGCTGGCGGAAAATGGCAGCTTCATCTGCCCGCCCGCTTCAGACTCGGCGGTACCGGAAACTTCGATCTTCGGAGCCACGTCATCAATGACCTGCACCGACCACTCCCGCCCCGCCGGTCCATCAATGCGAAACTGACCCGAGCGTTCGGCGACAAACTCCTGTTCCGGGTCTGTTGCCGCCTCGGTTCCGCTAGCAGAACTGCTCTCGGACAGACTGTGTGCGCCAACTTCACCATAAAGTCGCAAGGTGATGCGACTGCCCTTGGGAACAGAAAGCGCCGCGCCTGTCTGATCAGCAAGATATAAGGTCGGTAAACCTGTGTATCTGGGGGGTTCTACCCATCCTTCCCAAGTTGGGCCCTGTCCAGCGACGGCTGTGCCCGGGGCCATGTCCGCCACTGAACCCACGCGCCACAATGAACCAAAGATCAGCGCCACAACAAATGCCAGCAGAGCGGCATAGCGCAGCGCATACGGGTCGCGCGACGCAAGCCGAAGATCTGGTTTCACAGCCTCAGCAGTGGCCGCACGCTGTGCCATGCGGGCTTTGTGCGCCTGCCACAAGGCAACCGAGTCCCCATCGTTGGCACCGATTGCCTGATCATCGAGCAAAGCCTGAATCGGTCGACCGGGCAGAGCCTCATCCAGCCGCGCCAGCGCATCAGCGCGGGACGGCAGTTTGAATTTCGTGACACCCCGGACAGATGCTGCACCAAAAGATATCAACGACAGCGCACCAGCACCCCAGACAATTTCAACGGGCAGATGATCCTGCAACCCCAGCATCAGAGCGGCGAGCAAAGCCAGAACAATCGAGAACGCAGGCCAGAACGCGCGCAGCACCTGTTCAGCCACCATACCGAGATGGGTTAGCCACAGGGACAGGCGCGGAATGGGCGGGTTCGTTCTGTTGGTCAAGACGGGCCTCCGGGACGGGCCCGCGCGGTTATCGCGTCAAAGCCACGATGGTATGGTATCGCGGTTTATGATTTCGTCAAAGCTTGGCCGTTCACGAATGACTGCAAATTGATCGCCATTCACCAGAACTTCGGGGATCAACGGGCGGGTGTTGTATTCGCTGGACATCACCGCACCGTATGCACCCGCGCTGCGAAATGCGACCAGATCACCCGATTTCAGCGGCGGCATATTGCGCTGCTTGGCAAAGGTATCCCCGGATTCGCAGACCGGGCCTACGATGTCATAGGCTTGCTGTTCCACGCCAGCCGCCGGTTCTTGCACCGCTATGATATCGTGGTACGCTTCGTACATTGCAGGCCGGATCAGGTCATTCATCGCCCCATCAAGGATCAAAAAGTCGCGACCTTCGCCTGATTTCACATAGATGACCTTGCTGACCATGATCCCGGCATTGCCCGCGATCAGGCGGCCCGGCTCAATCTCGATCTCACAGCCCAGATGGCCCAGTGTTTTCTTGACCAGCGCACCATATTCAATCGGCAAGGGCGGTGCGTCGTTCGACCGGGTGTATGGAATGCCCAAACCACCGCCCAGGTCAAGGCGCCTAATGTTGTGACCTTCAGAGCGGAGGCGCTCGGTCAACTCGGCCAACTTTGTGTAGGCCAACTCATACGGTTCAAGTTCGGTCAGTTGCGAGCCGATGTGAACGTCGATGCCGATCACCTCCAGCCCCGGCAGGTCGGCGGCGTGAGCATAAACTTCCGAGGCGCGGGCTATCGGAATGCCAAACTTGTTCTCGGACTTGCCCGTGGCAATCTTGGCATGCGTCCTGGCATCAACATCCGGGTTCACCCTGACGGTAATCGGCGCGATCACGCCAAGCTCAAGCGCAATGGCGTTGATCACTTCCATTTCGGGCTCGGATTCGACATTGAACTGGCGAATGCCGCCGCTCAGCGCCATGCGTATCTCGTCCGCTGTTTTCCCCACACCTGAGAACACGATCTTGTCACCGGGAACACCAGCCGCCTTCGCACGCAGATATTCTCCGCCCGAGACCACGTCCATCCCCGCACCTGCTTGGGCCAATGTCTTAAGGATCGCCTGATTGCTGGCCGCCTTCATCGCGTAGCAGACCAGATGATCGGTGCCGTCCAACGCGTCATCGAACAGCTTGAAATGCCGCAGCAATGTAGCCGTGGAATAGACGTAGAACGGTGTTCCAACCGCGGCTGCGATTTCGGAGACGGGGACATCCTCGGCGTAAAGCGCGCCGTCGCGGTACAAAAAGTGATCCATGCTTGCGCGCTTAGACCATAAAAGGACTTCGGATCAATGGATTCTGTATCCTTAGTCCCGGTTTAGTTTTGCGTTGAAACACCAACTCGGCCATAGCCCGAGATTGAAATGCCGGTGCCCGATTGTTTTGGTTCGGCCGCAGGTTCCGGACGTCGCGCTGACGAAGGCTCGCAAGCCGCCAAAACAGCAAGAGCACAAACCAATCCCAGAATTTTCATTTCAATACCATTTCTTTGTGTGACAGGTAATCGATACGTGGACCCAACATGAGGTGCCGGGACCATGGGCGCAACATTCAAAAGGATCAGAATCCAAGATAAATGCCCAGCGGTCCGCGGCTTAGGCCGACACCCCCGCCAACATACGCGCCGCTTGATCCAACCCCAATGGTGGCACTGACCGTGGGTTGAGGGGCAGTTGGTTGATCAGGCTCGCCATCAGCCCCGCACCCGGCCAGCACCAGACCGGAAACCGCAATCAGGATCGCACGTAGCGCGGTTGTCATACCATTGCCTTCCATCGTTCGATCTGGGCCCGCACCTGATCGGGGGCGGTACCACCGTAGGACTGCCGCGAGTTTACCGAATTGTCGACGCCAAGGACAGAGTAGACATCATCCGAGATATCACCATGGACCGATTGCATATCATCCAGCGTCAGGTCGGGCAGATCACAATCCTTGCCTTCGGCCATGGCCACCAGTGATCCGGTGACGTGATGCGCATCCCGGAACGGCAGGCCCAGCACCCGCACCAGCCAGTCGGCCAGATCCGTAGCGGTCGAGAAACCCGAGCCGGCGGCGGCGGCAAGGCTGTCGCGGTTGGCGGTCATGTCCTTGACCATCCCTTCCATCGCAGCCAGTGCCAGCATCCAGTTGTCGGCGGCATCAAAGACCTGTTCCTTGTCCTCCTGCATGTCCTTTGAATAGGTCAGCGGCAGGCCCTTCATCACCATCATCAGCGCGGTATTGGCCCCATAGATACGCCCAACCTTGGCGCGGATCAGTTCGGCTGCATCCGGGTTCTTTTTCTGCGGCATGATCGACGAGCCGGTCGAAAACCGGTCGGACAGGGACACGAAACGGAACTGGGCCGACGACCAAATCACCAGCTCCTCGGCAAAGCGCGACAGGTGCACAGCGCAGATCGAGGCGGTCGACAGGAACTCCAGCGCGAAATCGCGGTCGCTGACGGCATCCAGCGAGTTGGCGGCGGGGCGATCAAAGCCCAACGCCTGCGCCGTCATATGGCGATCAATGGGGAAAGATGTACCCGCCAGTGCGGCGGCCCCCAACGGGGATTCGTTCATTCGTGCACGGGCGTCGCGGACTCGGCTCAGGTCGCGGCCGAACATCTCGACATAGGCCATCATGTGGTGGCCCCATGTTACGGGTTGCGCAGTTTGCAGGTGGGTGAAGCCGGGCATGACCCAATCGGCGCCTGCTTCGGCCTGTGCCAAAAGCGCGCGAATCAGAGCCAGCAGACCAGTTTCAGCCGCGTCTAGCTGATCCCGGACCCACAGTTTGAAATCCGTCGCCACCTGATCATTGCGCGAACGCCCTGTGTGCAAACGGCCAGCAGGCTCGCCGATGATCTCTTTCAGCCGCGCCTCGACATTCATGTGTATGTCTTCCAACGCAGTTGAAAACTGAAACGTGCCGCTCTGGATTTCTGACAAAACGGTGAGCAGCCCTTCCCGAATGGCCTGCGCATCACTATCACTTATGACGCCTGTAGCAGCCAACATGGCCGCATGGGCGCGCGAGCCTTCGATGTCTTGGGCTGCCATCCGCTGATCGAACCCGATCGAGGCGTTGATCGCCTCCATGATCGCGTCTGGACCGGCGGCAAAGCGGCCGCCCCACATCTGGTTCGAGGATTGATCGGTCATGTAAGAAAACCCGGAGTTGATATGCGCCTATTTCGTTTGATCCCCCTTTATATGGCCCTTGCGCTAGGTGCAAATGCCGCTTTGGCAACCGATGCCACGACACTGGGCCCCTTACGGGAAGGCAGTCTGAAGCGCCTAATCCTGCATGAAGAACCCAAACCGGCAAAAGTGATCGAGTTTCAGCTGGAAGATGACGGAGGTGTCGGCACGCTGGCCGATTATGAGGGCAAGTATGTTCTGCTGAACTTCTGGGCCACCTGGTGCGCCCCCTGCCGCAAAGAAATGCCTCAGATCGCCGAGTTGCAGGACGAGTTCGGGGGGGACAAGTTTCAGGTTCTGACCCTTGCCACAGGCCGCAACTCACCAGCAGGAATCAAGAAGTTCTTCGAAGAAAATGGCATATCCAACCTGCCGCGTCACCAGGACCTCAGCTCGGCTGCTGCGCGCGAATTCGGTATCATCGCATTGCCCATCACGGTCATTCTGAATCCCGAAGGTCAGGAAATCGCGCGGTTGATCGGCGACGCCGAATGGAACTCGGACAGCGCGAAGGCGATTATCTCAACGCTTGTTGGCGCAGAAAGCTGAGGGAACTGGCCCATTAAGCCCCAGAATCATGATACTCTTTTGATGCTTTGATAAGGAGAGTATTTATGAAGAGTTTTGTTGCATTCACCGCCGCGGCCTGCCTGGTTCTGGGTTCTGCCGTTGTTTCCGAGGCCAAACACATTAAGAAAGAAGCCCAGTTCGTCGCAGGTGTCGCCGGCAAGAAACTTGTCTCCGGTGACACCTGGTTGATCATCACTCCGGATGGAAAAATCGAGGGCGTGGGTCGCAACAACGCCAAGATCACCGGTGCATGGGTTTGGAACAAACAGTTCTGGTGCAGAAATGTTGTCGCCGGAGGAAAGAAATTCCCCGAGGATTGCCAGAAGGTCAAAATGGAAGGCAATCAGGTCGAGTTCGTGCGTAGCAAAGGCAAAGGTGACGCAATCGTTTACACGATCGCTAATTAGGCTCGCCCATCGGGCGCGACTGCTTTGGGTACCGATCCGGGAAATGAGCGGCACGTTCTGTTCTGCAAAAGCTGACGTCACGCCACCTTTGACAGTTTCCATCCTCCTTTGCACTCTGCGCTCAGGAGGATGGAATGCCGCTGGAAATTCTATTGGTGTTGGTCGTTGGGGGCATAGCCGGGATTACGGTATTGTTGCATCTGACGGGCAAGTCGCGGTTGCACGTGCTGACGCCAGACACGGCGCCACGTCAGTGGCTGCGGCATTTCCCTGATGACACGGTGATCGACGTGACAATCGCCCATGACGGTCACGCGGCGCTGGTAAGAACCCAGAACGGGGCTGGGTTGATCTGGTCCTTCGGCGCCGACACAGTAGCGCGGCGTCTTCAGGATTTCGACTGGTTTGAGACCGCCAATGGCATCGAAGTTCGGTTTCACGACTTCAGCACCCCGCGCGCGACCGTTCACCTTGACCAGACCGAACGCCAGCACTGGCAACACTTGATGAGGCCCGCATGACAGACCAGGTAAGCTTTCCCGATGCGGTGCAATGGGCCGTCCCGTTTTTCATCGCTGCTATTCTGGCAGAATTCCTGTGGATCGCAGTCAAGGGCAAAGGCGGGCGGTATGAAACGCGCGACGCTGTGACCTCGCTGATCATGGGGGCCGGGAACATCGCGTCGGGCTTTTTGCTGGGCTTTATTGCCTATGCGTTTTTCATGTGGCTGTGGCAGATCACTCCTTTGGACCTTGGCACGTCAATTCCCGTTATCATTCTGTGCTTTGTTCTGGATGACCTTCGCTATTACTGGGTACACCGTTTTGGGCATCGTATTCGCTGGGTCTGGGCCAGCCATGTCAACCACCACAGTTCACAGCACTACAATCTGACCACAGCTCTGCGGCAGACTTGGACCTATACCTTTACGTTCATGATGGTCGTTCGCGCGCCGCTGATCCTGCTGGGTTTCCATCCCGCCATGGTTCTGTTCGTCGGTGGATTGAACCTGATCTATCAGTTCTGGATTCACACCGAGGCCATCGGCAAAATGCCCCGATGGTTCGAAGCGGTCATGAATACCCCCAGCCATCATCGCGCGCATCACGGCAGGAACGCGCGGTACCTGGATTGTAATTACGCCGGAGTTTTCATCATCTGGGACAAGCTGTTTGGGACCTTTGTGCCTGAACTGGAAAACGACCGTGTCGACTACGGGCTGGTTCACAATATCGGCACCTTCAACCCGTTGCGCGTTGCGTTTCACGAATGGGTCGGCATTTGGCACGATACCACGCAGCCAGGCCTGACACTGCGGCAACGTCTGGCCTATTGTTTTGCACCTCCTGGGTACAGCCACGACGGCAGCCGCGACAACTCGGAACAGATAAAAGCCAAGCACTTGGCTCGCCACCCCGAGGACCGGGGAACGCCCGGTTTTGAGCAGGTCGACAAGATCCTGCCCAAAGGACAGGCAGAACAGGCCTGATACAGCCGTCAGGCCCCGCTAAACTTGAACTCCGGTCTTTGCACGCCATATCGGTCATTGAATGTGGCGCATAGTTGAGCGAGGGGCGGCATGAAACGTTTGGCAACCATTTCAACCTTCGTGGGGTTGTTTGGCCTGTTGCTGGCCATGCTTGCCGCGCTCGGCAGCTTTGTTGGCACTCTGATCGCACTGGGTTTTGTCCTGATGTTTCTGGGTGCGACAGGAGCCCTTCTTGGAGCCGCGGCATCACTGGCCCGTGCCGGGGATTCCGCGCGCTGAAAACCGCAATAAGCAACTTCATCTGACGCTTTAACCGCAGATTCATCTGTTTGCCCCGAAACTGTGTCAAAACACCTGTTCCGGACACACGGGAATCTGCGCCTATGGGAAACAAAAAGCTCACCAATCTTCCCGAAGGGTTGGACACCCCTTTGAATGCAGCAGTGTCAACACGGGATCGTTCGGTGGTTCAGATGGCAACCGATGCTGTAAAGCACAAGCAATGTCGGTTGGCCTTTCAGCCGGTTGTTCAGGCGCACCCGCCGCATGACATCGCGTTTTACGAAGGCTTCATTCGTGTATTGGATGAAACAGGGCGCGTTATCCCCGCGCGCGAGTTCATGCCACAGGTTGAAAACACTCCGATCGGACGTGATCTCGACTGCGTCGCATTGGAACTTGGTCTGCGCACGTTGGTGAAGAACCCCCAGATCCGCCTGTCGATCAACATGTCCGCCCGCTCAATCGGTTACTCCAACTGGTCCGGTGTACTGGACCGGTTTCTGAAACGGGATCCGCAGCTGGGCGAACGTCTGATCCTAGAAATCTCCGAAAGTTCTGCCATGCAGGTGCCGGAATTGGTGGTCGACTTCATGGACCGCCTACAGGATCGCGGCATCGCGTTTGCGCTGGACGACTTTGGTGCCAGCAACTTCAGTTTCCGCCACTTTCGCGAGTTTCTGTTCGACGCCGCCAAGATCGATGGTCAGTTTATCAGGGGCATCAGCAACAGCCCCGACAACCAGGCTTTGGTGCGGGCCCTGATTGCCGTAGCGCGTGAGTTTGAAATTCTGGTCACTGCCGAATCGGTCGAAACTCAGAAGGATGCGGCATTTTTGCTTGAAAGTGGCGTGGATTGCATGCAGGGCTTTTTGTTTGGCGCGCCCAGTGTTTCGCCCCCGTGGAAACAGGAAAAAATTTCAAAAACAGCAAGTTGACCCGTGGGTGATCGACATTTTTCCGCCATTTCCCAAGCTGAGACAAGCTGCCCGTTGCTGCAAGTGCAGCATTACGCTATTGCAGAAGTACTTGAGCGGGGGAAAACGGGGCGCTCTTGTTTCGAGAGGGAAACTCTCGGCCTGCGCCGTCAGACATTCCGCCAGACAATGACGGTAAAGGACTGATCATATGACCAACGTAGTAATCGCATCCGCCGCACGAACAGGTGTCGGCAGCTTTAGTGGTTCGTTTGCGAACACCCCCGCACATGATCTGGGCGCGGCCGTCCTGGAAGCAGTTGTTGAGCGCGCCGGGATTGAAAAAGGCGAAGTCAGCGAAACCATCTTGGGTCAGGTGCTGACTGCGGCTCAGGGCCAGAACCCGGCTCGGCAGGCGCATATCAACGCCGGTTTGCCGCAGGAAAGTGCCGCCTGGGGAATCAACCAGGTTTGCGGCTCGGGCCTGCGTGCGGTCGCATTGGGCGCTCAGCACATCCAACTCGGCGATGCCGACATCGTCGCCGCTGGTGGCCAAGAGAACATGACCCTGTCGCCCCACGCAGCTGCCCTGCGCGCCGGTCACAAGATGGGTGATATGAAATATATCGACACCATGATCCGCGATGGTCTGTGGGATGCCTTCAACGGCTATCACATGGGCCAAACGGCGGAAAATGTTGCCGAAAAATGGCAGATCAGCCGCGACATGCAGGATGAATTCGCTGTCGCCTCGCAGAACAAGGCTGAGGCGGCGCAAAAAGCTGGCAAGTTTGTCGACGAAATCGTGCCCTTCACCATCAAGACCCGCAAGGGTGACATCGTGATGGACAAGGACGAATACATCCGCCACGGCGCTACAATGGAAGCCATGGCAAAGCTGCGCCCCGCCTTCACCAAGGACGGATCGGTCACAGCTGCAAACGCTTCGGGCCTGAACGACGGCGCGGCCGCAACCCTGCTGATGTCAGCTCAAAACGCAGAGAAGCGCGGAATCGAACCTTTGGCGCGCATCGCGTCCTACGCAACTGCCGGGCTGGACCCGTCGATCATGGGCGTTGGCCCGATCTACGCTTCGCGCAAGGCATTGGAAAAGGCGGGTTGGTCCGTCGACGATCTGGACCTTGTTGAAGCCAACGAAGCCTTTGCCGCGCAGGCCTGCGCAGTGAACAAAGATATGGGCTGGGATCCGTCGATTGTGAACGTGAACGGCGGCGCAATTGCCATCGGCCACCCAATCGGCGCATCAGGTTGCCGCGTTCTGAACACGCTGCTGTTCGAAATGAAGCGCCGCGACGCAAAGAAAGGTCTGGCCACCTTGTGCATCGGCGGCGGCATGGGTGTCGCCCTGTGTGTGGAGCGCGACTAAGTGCGCCAATAACCAAATAGAAAAGGGCGTCCATGGGACGCCCTTTTTTGTTACACTGGGGTCGTACCCCTTAGATGCGACGATATTGCCATCCGAAATAAACACCTTAACGACGAAACAATATTGCGCACAAACATCTCTCAAAGTAACAGCATTACCAAGGCGACTAAAATTGGAGGAGTCCTAAATGGCACGTACAGCACTCGTTACCGGCGGTTCCCGCGGCATTGGCGCAGCAATTTCCAAGGCGCTCAAAGCCGAAGGATACAACGTTGCGGCCACCTATGCAGGGAATGACGAAGCCGCCGCGAAATTCACCGAAGAAACCGGCATCAAGACCTACAAGTGGAACGTCGCCGATTATGACGAATCCAAAGCGGGCATCGAAAAGGTCGAGGCCGAGGTTGGCCCCATCGACATCGTTGTCGCCAACGCAGGCATCACCCGTGATGCACCTTTCCACAAAATGACACCCGATCAGTGGAAAGACGTGATCGACACCAACCTGACCGGCGTGTTCAACACTGTGCACCCTGTCTGGCCCGGCATGCGCGAGCGCAAATTTGGCCGTGTCATCGTCATCAGCTCGATCAACGGCCAGAAAGGTCAGTTCGCTCAGGTGAACTATGCTGCGACCAAGGCGGGCGATCTGGGTATCGTGAAATCTCTGGCGCAGGAAGGCGCGCGGGCAGGCATCACGGCCAACGCGATCTGCCCCGGTTATATTGCAACCGAGATGGTGATGGCGGTGCCCGAAAAGGTACGCGAATCGATTATTGGCCAGATCCCCGCCGGTCGTCTGGGCGAGCCCGAAGAGATTGCACGCTGTGTGACCTTCCTGGCCTCGGACGAATCTCAGTTCATCAACGGCTCGACCATCTCGGCCAATGGTGCCCAGTTCTTCGTCTGATCTGCAATCAGAATTGTGAAAACGGGCCGGTCCATCAGGGCCGGCCCATCCTTATCCCGTAAGATCGCGCGCGCTGCGATCAGCGGGAACCCAATACCCAATTCCACAACTGCCGGACCACCTTGCCACGCTCTTCATGCGCGCGCAGGATCGCCACTTGGGCGGCGGGATTTATTGTCATCTCGATCATGGCAGCCGCCTTTCAATTCAGTTTTGCTTGACCTGATGTGAATATGAAGGTCACCTAGGATCATGACAAACGAAGTTTCCTGAACCTTCAGTTAAGAATTTCTTGACCATGAGTGATTATCTGCCCCCACTTACCGCGCTTCGGGCTTTTGATGCCGCGGCCCGGCACATGTCGTTCGCGAAAGCGGCGGAAGAGCTGCACGTGACGCCAGCGGCCCTGTCCTTTCAGATCAAATCGCTTGAGGAGCATCTGGGTCGCCCTCTGTTCCGCCGTCTGAACCGTGCTGTGGAACTGACTGATGCGGGCCGCGCCCTGGCCCCCGGCGCGGCAGAGGGCTTTGCCACATTGCAAAGCGCGTGGCGTGCTGTACGCAGGCAGGAGGATGACACCGGATTGACCGTCACCGCAGGTCCGGCACTGACTGCAAAGTGGCTCGCACCTCGCCTTTACGAATTCGCCCGTGCACATCCGGAAATCGACCTGAAATTCTCGGCCACATTGCGCAACATGGATCTGGAGCGAGATGATGTGGATGTTGCCATCCGGTTTGGCAATTCCGCCGATGAGGGGCTGTATTCCGTACCTGTAAGAAAAGAGTGGCTGACCCCGGTCATGACCCCGGAGCTAGCGGAGCAATTCACCACGCCAGACAGCCTGCGCGACGCACCGTTGATCCACGACGATTCGATCAATTTTCTGACCCCGCCCTGCGACTGGCCTGCCTGGTTCCGCGCTGTGGGTATCGATTTTATCCCCACTCATGGGGCGCATTTTTCCAACGCAGATCACGCGATTGACGCCGCTGTCGCCGGCGTTGGTGTCGCCCTTGGACGGCGCGCCATGATCCTCAAGGACTTGACCGAGGGTCGGCTGGTTGCCCCCTTCAAGGTCGCGCTGGAAACGCAGGGCCGGTTCCGGTTCCTGTGCCTTCCGGGGGCCGAAAAACGTCCTCAGATCTCAGCATTTCGGGATTGGTTCCTGACCGAGATTGAAAAGACCGCGCATATTTCGGATGAATTCGACATTATTCCGATCGAAGAGGTTTCCGGATCATGACCAAAACGCGCGCAACAGCCATCGGCTTTGGGGCCGTACTATTATGGGCTTTGCTGGCGCTTTTGACCGTCGGCTCTGCACCCACACCGCCATTGCTGTTGAACACGATCTGCTTTTCGATTGGTGGGGCACTTGGGTTGATTTGGACAGCCGCAACCGGTGGGTTTAGCGGGTTGAAACAGGTCCCCTGGACGACCTACCTGTTCGGTTCATTGGGTCTGTTCGGGTATCACGCATTGTATTTTTCAGCCCTGCGTATGGCCCCCGCGGCCGAGGCCGGGTTGATTGCCTATCTCTGGCCCCTTCTTATCGTTCTGTTTTCCGGCCTGCTGCCGGGCGAGCAGCTTCGCACTGGTCACTTGATCGGGGCATGCCTTGGCTTTGTTGGGGCTGCTTTGATCATCACCGGAGGCGGGAGCGCCGGTTTTCAGGCACAACACCTGCCGGGATATGCATTGGCCCTGCTTTGCGCCCTGACATGGTCAGGCTATTCGGTTTTGTCGCGCAAATTGGGGGGTACACCGACCAGTTCGGTTGCGGTCTTTTGTCTGATGGCTGCGATGGCTTCGGGTCTGCTGCATCTGGCCATAGAAGACACCGTGCTGCCCGACACGACACTGGGGTGGTTATCGGTATTGGCACTTGGCCTCGGGCCCGTTGGACTGGCCTTTTATGTATGGGATATCGGGGTAAAGCAGGGTGATATTCAAATGCTCGGGACCTCATCTTATGCGGCCCCGCTTTTGTCGACACTTGCTTTGGTGATGGCCGGGATCGCTGCCCCATCCTGGGGGCTGGCGATCGCGGCCTTTCTGATTACCGGCGGGGCCTTGATCGCGGCCCGTTCCAGTTTGAAATCTTAAGCAGACAGTCGCTCGATCTCTTCCTTCAGCTTGAGCTTCTGTTTCTTCAGCTGGGCTATGTGGAGATCATCGATGCCTGGCGAGCGTTGGGCTTGTTCTACTTCTAGACCGAGAGATTCGTGCTTTTTCTTCAGTTCTGTCAGATGTGCGCTCACGCTCATTGCGATCCTCCTTTTATACGTGTCTGAATGTCACGTAAGAAGTTGATCACATCGTTTCCACCCTGTCACGCTGCAGACGCACAGAATCTGAAACAAATCCGACAAAATCGGCTGGACATTGCCGGTCGTCGTCAAAACCCGGGCAGGGCAGCGGCCTTCCGGAGCACGGCCGAAACTGCATCCGTATAGCTTTCGCCGTCTTTTTCGTGACGTTCACCCGCGTGCACAATCAAAGGTGAGTGGAGGCGAAATGCCGCACGCCCTCCTTTGCGGGCGCGCAGAATGATCAGCTCAGCCTCTCGCCCTGTCCGTGGGCTTAGCGGCAACAACTCTACCGATCCCAGCAACCCCTGGCACGCTGCCAGCATGTCGGGCAGTCGATCGGCTTTCTGGATCATGTGCAGGTACCCTTTTGGCGCAAGGCGTTTGGCAGCCACTGCAATCCAGTCGGCCAACTGGGTGTCTTCGCTCAGGGCCACACTTCGTCCAGCATCCTTTGCAGGGCTATGCGCCCCCGCCCGATAATAGGGCGGATTCGCAATTACGTGATCGAACTGGCGCTGCCGAAACGCCTCAGGCAAAGCAGTCAGATCAGCTTGGACAACTTCCAGCTCTATCCGGTTGATTTCCGCATTTCTGCGGGCCAATTCCGCATAGGAAGGCTGTAGCTCGATACCTGTCAGGTGCAGACCGGGCACTCGGGAGGACAAGCAAAGAATGGCAGCCCCTGCGCCGCACCCCAGTTCCAACACGGACTGACCTGCGCTGGCCGGAACGGATGCGGCAAGCAATACCGGGTCGACCCCGGCACGATAACCCGACCGAGGTTGCAGCAATCGAACCCTGCCCCCCAAGAAATCATTGCAGCTGAGTTCGCTATCGGAAAACCGGGTCATCGGCCCAGCGGAATTTCATTGTCGCGCATCACACGTTCAGCACGGGTCAGGTCTTCGGCGCGAACCATCAGTCGGCGGGGAAAGATTCCGATCCCACCTTCGAGGATGCTCATATTTACGTCCATCTGAAAGCAGTCTATATCCTCGCCTTCAAGGAGAGCGGATGCAAAGGCCAGGATCGTCGGATCGGTACTGCGCAATAGTTCTTTCATGGGGATGGATGTAAGGGCAAGGCGGGGCGGAAGTCGAGCCTTGTATCAGGAGAATGATGACCGTCGGCATGATCTCAAAACCGCATGAGCGCCTCGCTGATATATTGGCGGGTGAAATGGAGGCTGTGAACACGTTGATCCGCACCCGGATGGCGTCGGACCATGCCCCACGTATCCCCGAAGTGACCCAGCATCTGGTCGAGGCGGGCGGAAAGCGCCTGCGCCCGATGCTGACATTGGCAGCGGCGCGGCTGTTTGGCTATTCGGGCGAGCACCATGTACGCCTTGCTGCCACGGTCGAGTTCATCCATACCGCCACCCTTCTGCACGACGACGTTGTGGATGAGAGCGCGCAGCGGCGCGGACGCCCGACCGCAAATCTACTTTGGGATAACAAATCCAGCGTGCTGGTCGGTGATTACCTGTTTTCCCGCAGCTTCCAATTGATGGTCGAAACGGGTTCGCTGCGGGTTCTGGATATCTTGGCTAATGCCTCAGCAACCATCGCCGAAGGCGAGGTGCTGCAAATGACCGCGGCAACCGACCTGCGTACAGATGAAAGCGTTTACCTACAGGTTGTGCGCGGCAAGACAGCAGCTTTGTTTTCAGCTGCGACCGAGGTGGGCGGCGTGATCGCCGGTGCATCGGAAGAACAGATCAAAGCTCTGTTCGATTATGGTGACGCATTGGGGATCGCATTCCAGATTGCGGACGACCTGCTGGATTATCAGGGTGACAGCAAGACAACCGGCAAAAATGTGGGCGATGATTTCCGCGAACGAAAGCTGACCCTGCCTGTCATCAAGGCTGTTGCACAGGCCACGCCCGAAGAGCGCGCTTTCTGGGAGCGCACGATCGAAAAGGGCCGCCAACAGGATGGCGATCTGGATCATGCGCTGGGCCTGATGGACAAATACGCAACGCTGGAAGAAACTCGGCAGGACGCATTGGGCTGGGCGAACAAGGCAAAGGCATCTTTGGATGTTCTACCTGATCATGAAATTCGCAGCCTGCTGCGCGAACTGGCCGATTACGTAGTCTCGCGCCTTAGTTAAGCTGCGTCGCGCGGCACCACCATTCAGGATGCTCCGCACCGATCTCATAGGCCGCGAAATGCGCGTCTTTCATTGTGGGGTACAGCGCATAACAGGTCGAGCCGGAGCCCGACATACGCGTTACAAGGGCACGATTGGTCATGTTCAACTCGTCCAGAACCTGCTCGATCTCACGTGCAACGCCCATGGCAGGTACCTGCAGGTCATTGCGTTGATCACGCAACCACAGGGCACAGACTTCAGCGTCTACAAAATCTGGGACTAACTCAGGCATCGGCGGATTGTCTCTGGACGACAATGCGTTGAAAACGGCATTTGTCGGCACCGGCACATTCGGGTTGACCAAAAGGGCGGGTAAGTGCGGAAGGTTCACCGCCGCCAAACGATCGCCAATGCCTTGCATTCTGATCGCCCGGCTTTCCAGGCAAACGGGCACATCTGCCCCCAGTGACAACGGCAAGTCAGGCGGGACGTCACATCCCTGCCCTGCCAATGTCCAAAGCGTGGCGGCCGCATCCGATGACCCACCCCCTATACCTGCCCCGTGGGGCAACGACTTGATCAGGTCTACATGCCCGGTCCAGCCGACGCCTTCGGCCGCTTTCCAGACCAGATTACGGTTGTCCGTGGGCACGCCTTCAGCAAACTCCCCAATCACGTCCATAGACAGCTCGGGGCCGGGTGTGAATGTCAACTGATCTCCCAGATCAGCAAAAACCACTAACGAATCCAACAGGTGATAACCGTCCTTACGACGTCCGGTCACATGGAGGGTCAGGTTGATCTTGGCGGGCGCAAACGCCTTAATTTCCATTTGCGACTTTCAAAGGTTCCGCACCCTCTTCGGCCAGAACGGCGCTTAGTCCGATTTCGATCTTGCGTCGAATGCGATCCGGGTCAGCCTCGCCATCCGTGTCTTCGGGGTCAACGAAGGACAGAGCCCGTTTCCACTGGAACTCGGCCTCGCGCGCACGTCCAACAGCCCAATAGACGTCCCCCAGATGATCATTGACGACCGGATCAACGGGCATCAGCTCGACCGCGCGCTCCATATGCTCGACCGCTTCTTCGTAACGACCCAGACGGAACAAAACCCAACCCAGACTATCCACGATGTAGCCACTATCCGGGCGGGCTTCGACCGCGCGTTGGATCATGTCCAGCGCTTCATCCAGCTTTTCTTTCCGTTCTACCAAAGAATAGCCCAAGTAGTTCAGCACCTGCGGCTGATCCGGATTCAACTCCAGCGCCCGGCGGAAATCGGTTTCAGCCTGATCCCACTGCTTCAGCCGCTCGTGGCTTATGCCGCGCGCGTAGTGCAGGAACCAATTCCCACCTGCCTGACTGTCCGTCAAAGCAATCGCAGTGTCGTAAGAGGCAACCGCAGCCGCATAGTTTTCCTGACGACGCTGAAGATCTGCCAGAGAAACATGCACGCTAGGCAAATCAGGGTTTTGCAGCGCCAGGTTTTGCAGAACTTCAATGGCCGCATCGGTTTTTCCGGATTTATCCAGGATTTCGGCCCGTCCAAGTTCTGCGGCATGGTGGTCATTGCTGCCTGCCGGGACCATACGATAGGCGGCAACAGCCAGATCATACTGTTGCAGCTTGTCCAGCAATTCCGCGCTCAGCAGAATGGCGTCCACGTGGTCAGGGCGCAGAAAGCTCGCCAGTCGTGCGTACAGCAGGACGTAGTCAGCCGAAGCCTCGCTGTTCAATGCGGCACCAACGGTAAAGAATATTTCCGCCATGCCATCCAGCGCAGAGCCCGCATGGGTGAACGGAAGCGTCTCGCCCGCGGTCAATTGGCCGGTATAGGCTTCAATGGTCGGATCGCTACCGGAAACAAACACATCGTCCAGAAATCGAATGGCGTCTTCGTTGCGATCCAGCTGTGACAGCACCTCTGTACGGGCCAGCGCGGCCCGACGCGAGAACCGCGCAACCGCGTCGTTATTATCCGCAAATATCACCTCGGCACCTTCGAAATCGCCGATAGAGGCCAATGCCATGGCTTTGTGATACAGCGCAAATTCCCTGAGGCCTTCCTGCGTGGCCACGGCATCGAACTGCTCCATGGCCTTTGTCATTTCACCTTGCCCCAGATGGGCCCATGCGATCATCAGTCCATCAACTAAAGGACCGATCCCCTGCGTTTCAGGGTCACGCGCCAGAAGTTCGTCAAACTTGCCGTCAGCAATCAAATTGGCCGAAATCGCCATGCGCGCGGCCTGACTGGGAAGGTTGGCTTCCTCGATCTGCTTTGCAACAGGCAAAGCACGGGCAATTTCCCCCAGCGCAAGGCGGGCGACAACAACGCTTTCCAAGAGCAGCGCGTTTTCCGGATCAAACCTGAGAGCCTGGGCGTAGTATCTTTCCGCCGCAGAATAGTCGCTTTCGTAGATCGCCTGACGCCCGGCCAGATATGAACCGGCACCCGAATCCGAATAGGCCGGAACTGCGACCGACGACATGAGCAGCACGGACAATGCCGCGCGACGAACCAGGGAAACCACCGAAATCCTGCCTTACTATCGTTGACTGACGGTTAAGCTAGGGCTTCGGTCGGCAAGAGGCAATGGCAGAGCCTTCACGACCCTGCCATTGCCGGTTTTTTGCTTACATGTTCGGATAGTTTGGTCCGTCGCCCCCCTGCGGTGTGGTCCAAGTGATATTCTGGCTTGGATCCTTGATGTCGCAGGTTTTGCAGTGAACGCAGTTCTGGAAGTTGATGACGAATCGCGGACCGTTGTCATCCTCGACCATTTCGTACACGCCTGCCGGGCAATAGCGCTGCGCCGGTTCGTCGAACTTGGGCAGGTTGACCTTGACCGGGATATCCGGGTCCGTCAGGCGCAGGTGGCAGGGCTGGCTTTCCTCGTGATTGGTTGCCGCAAAGGACACGTTGGTCAGACGGTCAAAGGACAGCGTGCCATCGGGCTTGGGATAATTGATCGGCTTGTGCTTGCTGGCTTCCTCGGTCGACTGGGCATCGTTCTTGCCATGTCCCAGCGTACCAAAGAGCGAAAAGCCCAATGTGTTGGTCCACATGTCCAGACCACCCAGCACCAGCGAAGGGATCATGCCCCACTTGGACCACATCGGCTTGACGTTGCGCACCTTCTTCAGGTCCTTGCCAATTGCGCCATTGCGGACATCGGCCTCGTAAGCGGTCAGCTCATCGCCTGAACGGTCAGCCTTGATCGCGTCATAAGCAGCCTCAGCCGCGGCCTTACCAGACAGCATCGCATTGTGGTTGCCCTTGATGCGCGGCACGTTGACCATGCCCGCGGAACAGCCCAGCAGCGCCACGCCCGGCGCCACCAGCTTGGGCATCGATTGAAGGCCGCCTTCGGTGATCGCACGGGCACCGTAAGCCACGCGCTTGCCGCCTTTCAGCAGCTCGGCCACCATCGGGTGATGCTTGAAGCGCTGGAATTCCATGTAGGGGTACAGGTGCGGGTTTTTGTAGTTCAGGTGAACCACAAAGCCGACATAGACCTGATTGTTTTCAAGATGATAGATGAACGACCCGCCGCCTGCGTTGCCGCCCAGAGGCCAGCCCATTGTGTGCGTGACCGTACCTTCCTTGTGCTTTGCCGGATCGATCTCCCAGATCTCTTTCATGCCGACGCCGTATTTCTGCGGCTCTTTGCCGGCAGACAAGTCGTATTTGGCGATGACTTCCTTGGACAGTGAGCCGCGCACACCTTCCGACAGGAAGACGTATTTGCCGTGCAATTCCATACCCGGCTCGGTGTTGGGGCCATAAGAGCCGTCCGCTTCCAGACCAAAGACACCGGCCACTACGCCTTTGACTTCACCGTTATCGCCGTAAACCAGTTCGGAACAGGCCATGCCGGGGAAGATTTCCACGCCCAGTTCCTCGGCCTGCTCGGCCATCCAGCGGCAAACATTGCCCATCGAAACGATGTAGTTGCCATGGTTGTTCATCAGCGGCGGCATCGGGAAGTTGGGGATGCGGATCTTGCCTGCCTCGCCCAGCATGTAGAAATTGTCTTCATGCACCGGCACGTTCAGCGGAGCACCCTTAGCCTTCCAATCCGGGATCAAAGCATCCAGCCCGCAGGGATCGAGAACTGCGCCAGACAGGATATGAGCGCCCACTTCCGAGCCCTTTTCCAGAACGACAACGTTCAGATCCGCATCCAGCTGTTTCAGACGAATGGCCGCCGACAGGCCCGCAGGACCTGCGCCTACGATCACCACGTCATATTCCATTGCTTCGCGTTCAATCTCGGCCATCGCGGGCTCCCTAGCTTACTTTCCGAATTGGCGCTGTCACTGCAGGATCTGCGCAATTTTGTTTCACGGCTGATTACATGGTCAGTAAGACTTTGGTCAATCGAAACACGGCGTAACAAGGGCGCTATTCGACACATCAGTCCTCTGGTGCATCACCCATAAGGTATCTGGGACCGCTACCATGGGATTTTGCCCTGTCATCGGGGTTATAAAGCTTGCATTTCGGCAAGCTGAGGCACCCACACCCGATGCAGCCGTCCAGATTGTCGCGCAATCGCATCAGTGTATCGATTCGCTGATCCAGATGAGTGCGCAACCGCACGCTTATGGCTTTCCAATCCTGTGGTGTCGGTGTTCGCTTTCCCGGCAAGCCCGACAAGACCTCGCGAATTTCAGGCAAGGTCAGGCCGAACTGCTGTGCGATCATGACAAAGCTCAGCCGCCGGATATCTGCCCGCTGGTAACGTCGCTGCCCACCTGCATTGCGCCAGGGCGCGATCAAACCCTGTGCTTCGTAATACCGGATCGCCGAAACGGCCAACCCCGTACGTCGGGCCAATGCCCCGATTGCCAACCCTTCTGAAACAGCCATGTCGCCCTCGAAGAAATACCTTGACCTAAAGTTAGGTTTAGAAATTACGGTGAGTCGAAACAAGCCAAAAAAGGAGATCCCATGATGGCAACGCTTGAACATACCAATTTCACTGTCAGCGACCCACAGGCCTCGGCCGCCTGGATGCAGCAGGTCTTTGGCTGGAAAACACGGTGGGAAGGACCCGCAATATCAGGCGGATACACGGTGCATGTCGGATCGGCCCACACCTATCTTGCGCTTTACAAACCAGATGCGCCGAAACCATTGGTCGAAAGCAGCTACGATATCGTCGGCGGGCTGAATCATGTTGGTGTTCTGGTCGAAGATATCGATGCAACCGAGGCCAAGGTGCGCAAGGCCGGGTTCGAACCCCATAATCATGCCGATTACGAACCGGGTCGTCGGTTCTATTTCAGGGATGACAACGGCATCGAGTTTGAAGTGGTTCAATATGATTGAGATGCTGTGGCTCTGCACGCCTTCAAAGCGATGGTGCAAGGGTGGGCAACCGGACCATCGCCATAGGCCACACCCGAAACAATCCCGCCGGCGCAATGTTGCAAATTGATCGCTGCACCTGCTGACACCCCTTGCAATTCACGTGGTATTTGGGTCAGGTAATCGTCAACCTAGGACTCGCCCCGACGCTTCTGTGCGGCGGGGCGAGTCAGTTTATGCGTGGACGTAGAGAGTATGGAAAAGATCCCGATGACGCCTGCGGGCAATGCCGCACTCGCAGCTGAGCTGAAGAACCTCAAATCCGTCGAACGCCCTGCGATCATCGAAGCCATCGCATCGGCGCGAGAACTTGGCGACCTGAAAGAAAACGCCGAATATCATTCAGCCCGCGAAAAGCAGGGGTTTATCGAAGGTCGCATCAAGGAACTGGAAGGTATCCTGTCACTGGCGGATGTAATTGACCCTGCAAAACTGTCTGGCGCGATCAAGTTTGGCGCAAAGGTTACATTGGTTGACGAGGATACCGACGAAGAAAAGACGTGGCAGATCGTCGGTGAATATGAAGCCAATATCGAAGCTGGCCTTTTGAATATCAAATCCCCCATCGCCCGCGCCCTGATCGGCAAGGACGAAGGTGACAGTGTCGAGGTGCGCACCCCTGGCGGCGTGCGCTCTTATGAAATTCTGAGTATCAAGTACGCCTGACCGGAGCGCATGTAATGTCGGGGCCCAAACCTGACCCGGAAACTGAAAGACCGACTTCGCTGGGCATCTATGACCGCCCAAAGGCGCCGTCTGTCACCGAGATTGAGATTGCCGCACTGGTGCTCAGCCTGATTTGGCTGGTGGTGTCGGTTGTTTTTCTGGTGTTGCCAGATAAGGCGCAGAGCGGTGGTTTTGTTGTCACCTTTCTGGCCGTTTTCATGCCTGTGGCGATGATCTGGGTCGCGGCCACTGCCATGCGTGCCAGCCGCGTGATGCGCGAGGAAAGCGCGCGGCTGCAAACTGCGATTGATGCGATCCGCCAGGCTTATGTGGCGCAGCAGCAGCGCGCATCCAGCACCTACGAACCTGCGGTAGCAAAGAAACTGGATGAGATCGCAGCCGCGACGCGAAAAACCGAAAGCGCGCTGGCAACATTTTCGACCAAGCGCACAACGCCCCCTTATGCCCCTGCAAAACCACTCGTTGCGGGTGCTCAAACCTCGCTTGAACTGGGCACGTCTGCGGAAGAAATTGCGCCTCCGCTGAGCACCGATATCTTTATCCGCGCCTTGAACTTCCCGGAAACTCAGAATGACACCGAAGGGTTCAACGCCCTGCGCGTGGCGCTGAAAGACCGCAAGACGGCGCAGATCGTGCAAGCCTCGCAGGATGTTCTTACACTGCTCAGCCAGGAAGGCATCTATATGGACGACCTGCGCCCTGACATGGCCCGGCCCGAAATCTGGCGTCAGTTCGCGCAGGGCACGCGGGGTCGCGCCGTTGCCGCGCTGGGGGGTGTACGCGACAGGTCTTCGCTGGCGCTGACAGCTGCGCGGATGAAACAGGATCCCATTTTCCGCGACGCCGCCCACCATTTTCTTCGCCGCTTCGACAAGATGATGGCCGAGTTCGAGCCCACCGCAAGCGATGCAGAACTGAGCGCTTTGGGTGAGACCCGCACCGCGCGGGCGTTCATGTTGCTGGGGCGCGTGGCCGGGACGTTTGATTAATCAGGCAAAACGATCCAAGACATCTTGGTCGCGCTGCTGAAACCAAACAAGTAACTTAAAGGCCCGGTTTTTTCTTCACCCACAGGCCGAAATCCTTCGCGCTTGTATAAAGCGCGGGCGCGGGGATTTGTGTCGATAACGTCAAGCTGAACCACTGACATGTTTTGTTTCCGCGCCTCACGCTTAACGGCATCCAGCAAGGCCGTACCAACGCCTTTTCCACGCGAGCCCGCGGCCACAAATATGCCATCCATCTGAAACACACCGGGTTTCAGTTCGCGTTCCAAAATGCTGAGGATGAGGGCCCGCCAAATGGCCCCAAACCAGCCATAGACCTTTGCTAGGTCTGACATTCTGCCTCCGGCCAATGCACCATCGCGTGTCTTGAAACCTGCAAGCCCCAAAATCCGGTCTTCCTTGTCCCGTGCAACAAGCGCGAAATCCGGGTTCAACGAAGTTTCGAAGAAAGCCAGCCCCTTTTCATCCGGACCCATGACTTTGTTCAGTTTCGCCGAAAATGCCTGCCAGAACAGGGTCGCCACCAGTGGGCGTTCCGCATCAGAAAAACCGCGTGAGACCGTGATTTTCACAACCCAAAACTGCCATACGGGATAAACCGAACCATATCCCCGGGTTGGATATGCCGGGCACCATCTTCTATTTCGACCAGCCCTTCGGCCCAGCTGAGCCCGCTGATCCGGCCTGATCCTTCTGACTTGAAGACTACAACCCGGCCTTCCCGTATGCGCGCGCGCAGGTATTCGCGGCGGCCCGGTTTCTTGCGCTTTTCAAAGGCAGCGGGCACTTCGAACCCTTGCGGCTTGATCCAGCCTTCGCCAGACATCAGGCCCAGCGCCGGTCGCGCAAAGATCAAGGTGCAGACCAAGGCGGCAACGGGATTGCCGGGCAGTCCAAAGACCGGAGTTCCGGACCACAACCCCAAAGCCAGAGGGCGACCGGGTTTCAAGGCGATCCGCCAATGTTGCATCGCCCCCGCCTGGCGCAGCAAGGCAGATACGTGGTCTTCGTCACCAGCAGATGCGCCACCACTCGTCAGTATCACATCTGCCTGTTCCGCAGCCTGGTCCAGCCGTTCCCGCAGGGCATCCCGATCATCTGACACACGCCCCATATCCACAGGTACAAACCCCAATCTCTCGACCAGAGACAGAAGCATCGGGCGGTTGGCGTCGAATATCTGACCCGGTCCGGCGCACTCTCCGGCGTCGACCAGTTCATCACCGGTCGATACCACGGCGACACGCAGCGGTTTGCGCACCTTCACCTCGGCAATGCCCAAAGCGGTGAGCAGCGCAAGATCAGCCGGTGTCAATCGGCGCCCTGTAGGCAGGGCCAGATCGCCCGCGGCCACATCCTCGCCCACTTGCCTGGTATTCGCCCCCTGTTTCAGCGGACCATGGAATGCGATATGCCCGTCTTTTACTGTGACATCCTCTTCCAGAATAACCGTATCCACTCCGTCAGGCAGCGCGGCACCCGTCAGAACGCGCACTGCCTGACCCTCGGGAACATCACCGTCGAACGGGATACCGGCTGCAGCACGCCCATCGACCAGCGGCAGGACCTGTGGCCCATCTGAAACCGGACCAGCGAACCCGAACCCATCCACGGCTGTATTCGGCTGCGGCGGGTTGGAACGTTGGGCTATCACATCCTCTGCCAGAATGCGCCCACTCGCCTTGTTCAGCGCGACCACCTCGACCGAGGTAATCGGATGCAACCTGTCGCGCAAACAGGCCAAGGCGTCATCAACCGGCGTCCACTCCACACCCGCTGGCAGCGCAAAACAGTCGTTGCGCAACGGTGGCGGGGCTATGTTCGGCTTGTTCTGTGTAACACCCAAAATCCAGCCTTCCTCTGCCGCTGAAACATCTAATTGCGCATTCAACTCCTGCTCTGTCAAACGCGACAGAGTCAAGGCGACCTGTTCGACCTGCCAGGCATCCTTGATCCGCCCGTCCGGTGGCGCACCCAAGGTGAGCGACGGCCAGATTTCCACAAAGGCGACGGGTTTATCCAACGGCTCGAACGGCCAGACCGCGACTTGTCCGGCAAAGCGATGGCGGAGCCTGCTCAGAACTGGAAGCCCCATCATCACCTGCCCACCGACCGCGCCGGCACCCGCCATCTGCCAGCAGGTGAAACTGCCTTTTGCCAAGGCTTCAACCGCACGTCGGTCGGAAAACGGATTGGAATAGCCCGTTTTGGTTCTCGGCAAACCATCAATGTCACGCCCGAGGCCATTCATCCAAAATGGGCCTCTTCCTCCGAATTGTCGATTGATCCGGCCTGCCAAGTCGAAACGATTGTTCGTTTTCGAACTGTCCTCGACATGCTGTTTGAACCAGTCCCACAAGGTCAAGGGGTCATCCGTACCGGTCATCGCGCGGGCAAAACCCTTCGGGTATCCAAAAGGGAAATCAAACCCCAGAAACAGGCGGCGACCTGCCTTCAGTTCGGTGCAGATCAGGGCATCCAGCCACGCTTCGGCAAGCGCCCGGTTGCGCAGGTATTCGGGTTCCTGTGCCTGCCCTTCACGCACAATACAGACCCAGATCGCGTCTTTGCGCGGCGTTGGTCCTGTGTCATTTCCACCAGACCAGTCCACCATGGCAAAGGTCTGGAACAGGGTCACAAACCGACCTCATCTAATATGAAGTCCGCGATCCTGACTGTGTCGTTCAGGTCGAAAACCGGGCGATCCAGTTCCAGCGCCGTGTCGCTGGCAACGGCTCGAACGGTATCGTTTTCAATCGCGATCAGAGGGTTTCCTGCCTCGGCGCGAAACGCCTCGATCTTTGGGTGGCCTTCCCGTTTGAAGCCTTCAACCAGCACCAGATCAACCGGAGAAAGCCGCGCCAGCAGTTCGCCCAATGGCGGCTCGGGTGCGCCGCGCAGCTCCTGCATCAAAGCGATGCGCTGCCCCGACGCAAGCAACACCTCGCTCGCGCCAGCAACGCGGTGACGATGACTGTCCGTGCCCGGCTGGTCCACATCGACGCCGTGATGCGCGTGTTTGACGGTTGAGACGGTAAAGCCCCGCCCCATGATCTCGGCCACCAGCCGTTCCATCAGCCCTGTTTTGCCTGCGTTTTTCCAGCCAGTGACGCCGTAGACTCTCATACCTGCTCCAACAATGTCCGGGCGCGGTCCAGATCGTCAGGCGTATTTACATTGAAGAACGGATCAAACGGGTCAGCCTGAAACAAAGCCTCGCGCCCGTCATGTTTATCAGTCCACAGCACGACCTTGCGCAACCCGTCCGTCAGAGCCGCCCGCAGATCATCGCGCAACGCCACAGGCCAGAGCCCAAAGGTCGGGTGCCGGTTGACCCGCCTGCCCCCACCGGATTTCAGCGCCTCGTCGCCCGTTCGCGGAGTAGTGGCCAAGACCAGAGGATGCACCTGCCCCGCTGCCGCCTCTTGCAGGCGCGCCACCAGATCACGTGGGAAGAACGGTGTATCTGCGGCAGCCGTTACGATGCTGTCGGCCCCCTGGTCTGCCGCCCAATCGAGCCCCGCCAGAACACCGGCCAAAGGGCCAGCGAAGCCTTCGATCGAGTCAGGCAGAACGGGTAGCGTCAGATCGCTGAAACGCTCGGGGTCGCCATTTGCGTTCAGGGCCAAACCATCGACTTGCGGAGACAGCCGGTCAACGACATGGGACAGCAAGCTCTGCCCACCAATCTGCAATAGACCTTTGTCACCGCCGCCCATCCGGGTGGCCTGCCCGCCTGCGAGGATGACGCCGAGGGGTTTCCTGTTTTCATCACTCATTGGCTACTCTTCCGCCGGTGTTTCCTGTCTTCGGCCACAACCGTCGACGGGTCCACATCACGAACCAACCGTTCCTCACCAGAAAGACAAACAAAGCGCTGTCCTCGCATCCGACCGATCAGCGTAAGGCCTACCTCACGCGCGATCTCAACACCCCAGGCGGTGAAGCCGGAACGGGACGCCAATACGGGAATGCCCATCATCGCCGTTTTGATCACCATCTCGGATGTCAGGCGACCGGTGGTATAAAGGATTTTGTCCTCTGCCGTCGCCCCCTCGGACAGCATCCAGCCTGCGATCTTGTCGACAGCGTTATGGCGACCCACGTCTTCCATATAAACCAGCGGGCGGTTTTCCCGGCACAAGACAGTCCCATGAATTGCCCCGGCTTCAAGATACAGCGACGGGGTGCGGTTGATCTTGGCCACCAGTTCGTAAAGCCACGAGGTCCGCACCTGCACTTGCGGCAGCTGAACGCCCTCAAGGCCCTCCATCATGTCCCCAAACACCGTTCCGACAGCGCAGCCACTGGTGCGTGTCTTTTTCTTCAACTTGTCTTCGTACGAAGTCGCGCGTGCGGTGCGGACAACTACGGTTTCAAGATCATCATCGTAATCGACACGGGTAATCTCATCACTAGCCAGCAGCATGCCCTGATTTCGCAGAAAACCCAGCGCCAGATATTCGGGATAGTCGCCAATGGTCATCGCCGTCACAATTTCCTGCGCGTTGAGGAAGATCGTCAGTGGGCGCTCTTCAACCACTGAAATCTGACTGACCTCGCCATTCTGGTCCACCCCCTCGACCGCACGGGTCAGGCGGGCCGCGCCCGGATCAGGAGCGATTACATAGTCTGACACGTCGGTTTCGGTGACCAATTGCAACCCCTCCACAAGACCGATACTGCTGCTGGCGTCACCATAGGATTTAGCCATGGCCTCTGCCACATCCAAGTCATACTTCTGGAAAGGTTTTCGCGACGGCACACCGTTTGTCTTCGTGGCTGTGCCTTTTGGTCTGTTGTTCGGTGTCTTCTCGACAGAAGCCGGGTTGAATATCGTGCAGACCATCGCCTTTTCCATCACCGTTTTTGCAGGCGCTGCGCAGTTTACAGCTCTGCAACTTCTGCAGGATGAAACGCCGACAATCATCGTTTTGATCTCAGCCCTGGCAGTGAACCTGCGGGTTGCGATGTATTCTGCATCACTGACGCCGTTTCTGGGTGCCGCGCCCTTGTGGCAGAGAGCATGTGCGGCTTACCTGATCGTTGATCAGTCTTACGCCTGTTCAATCGCGCAGTTCGAAAAAGAGCCTGATCTGACGATCCCCCAGCGAATGGCCTATTTCCTGGGTTCGGTCACTCCGATCACACCGCTGTGGGTTTTGGGAACCTGTCTGGGTGCCGTGCTGGGTGCTCAAATACCGGAAAGTTGGGCGCTGGACTTTGCCCTGCCGATCACCTTTCTGGCGATGATTGGGCCAATGATGCGTACGCTGGCCCATGTCATCGCCGCCCTGGTCGCCATTGTTGTTGCCCTGCTGACCGTGAGTGTGCCGTTCAATCTGGGCCTGCTGATCGCGGGCGCAGCAGGGATGATGGCCGGTGCGCAGGCGGAATTGATGCTAAAGCGGAACACGCTATGAACCAGATCGATCAGACAACAATATGGATCATCATCGCGGGTCTTGCGGTGGGCAGCTATGCTTTGCGCTTTACCTTCATCGGTCTCGTCGGTGATCGCCCGATGCCGCCCTGGTTGTTACGTCACCTTCGATATACAGCCGTGGCCATCCTGCCCGCACTGATCGCGCCGCTGGTGGTTTGGCCTGCAGCCACCGAAGGACAACCGGATATACCCCGTATGTCGGCCGCAGCGGTTGCACTGTCTGTGGGCATTCTAACCAAGAATGTGCTGGCCGCCATCTTTACCGGGGCGGCAACACTTTACATATTGCTGTATTTAGTTGGATGAAGCCGCGTCCAGCTGGTTCAGGCGCGCATTGTTGAACGCCAGTCCCTTTTGCAGGTCCGCGTCGTCGTTTTCACGGTACTCCGCCGTTTGAACGCCTTGCAGCGCTCCAAACTGATCCGACAGTTTGACCGGATAGAATGTGGTCGTGATCTGTTCGAACCCCGGAACCTGCTGCAACAGCTGCGAGGTAGAGTTCGCACAGAATGCACCAGCCACTGGGCCCATCTGCTTGGCCAGTTGCAATGCAATTTCGGCCTGTTGCGGAGTGACCTCGATCGTCTGGATGCGCGCATAATGTGTTTCGCGGGCGTGGCTGCTGCGATACGCACGTTCGACATTCGGGGTAATACCGTACAGCACATCGTTCCTGATCGGTACAACATCCGCCCGGAACGACCCTGCCGGGTCGAAAATAACCCGCTCACTGCCGCTGATCATCAACGACGTATGCGCGCCCGAACCGGTCCGGGTGCTGATCATCGTGTACAAGGTCAGGGTCGATGGTCCCGGATCGCGATAGGAACGGGACGTTATTTCAGTCTGATCCGCTTGCGGGCGCTGTGATGCAGCGCAACCAGCCAGCGTTGCGGCCACAAGGCACGCAGTCAATATCCTGAGCAAAGCCGCCCCCGAATTGCTTACGAGGCGAAAACTGCCAGGAACAGGCACAACAAGGCGATCGCGACCACACACCAGGTGGTGGCTTTGATGAAACCGTTGAAAGTTTTGGTTTGAACGTCGATGTTCATTTCGCCGTGCTTGTATTCAGCCATGAGTCTCAGAATCCCAATTCGCGTGTTTGATTTGTTGGATAATGGAAAACAAAACGCCTGTCACCACGTCATTCGCGCGCAGGGCGCGCTTACTTGAGGACCGAGCATCCGGGATAACCGAACCCCCATCGCCAGGGCAGGCCGCTGCACGGCCCGCCACCGAAACGAACCGCCCCATACATGGCATCCGCGGTGATCGCGTGAATGGTGCGGATCTGGTCAGGTTCCATATCATAGCGATCCGCGTATTCGTCGGCATACAGATCTCCATGCGCCTTAACACAGGCATGCAGGGCATCATCCGCCGCCAAACGCGCGTCATAGCTTTCCTCGGCCGAATCCGCGCCGCCGGCATTGTGATATGCCCGGTCGTGGATCACACAACAGTTTTCCCAAGGCGGATGTTCTTCAAAAAGCTCGCCAACCTGCGGGAACTGCTTTGCCACCCAGCGCCAGCTTGCGGACAACCCACCCGAACACCCGTCTGTTTCGAATGGTTGCAGCTCGGCGCTTTCGCTCTGGTCCATCAAGGCGCGATGGGCAGGCATTTCGAACCGGCGCATCAAGTCCTGTGCCAAGGCGGCGTGCGGAATAACGAGCAACAGCAGCGAAAGATTAAGGGCTTTCATCGCGCATCGCCTTGGTGTCGACCTGCAATCCGAAAGTCGTGGCCAACCACAACATCAGCCGCTCTGCTGGTCCCATTTCGGCACGCACGCGCAGAACCTCATTGGCCATGGCCGGGCGGTCGGTGATCAGACCATCAACGCCCATAGACGCCATTTTGGACATTTGCAGCGGATCGTTCACTGTCCAGACATAGATATCCTTACCGGCATCGTGAACCTTTCGGATCAGGCCCGGAGTTGCCATCCCTGCATTGATTGCGACAAACTCGCCCTCCAACCCCGACAGATCACCAATGGCTGTGGCCGCCAATACACCCGAACGCCAGTCCGGGCGCAGTTTCTTCATCTTTTGGACGGCCGGATATTTCAACGACATGGTGGCGACCTCGTCCTGCATCTCCAACTCTTCCACCAGATTGATCACCCGGTTTTCCAGATCAATATCATGGCCATAGTATTTCAGTTCGATAAGAACCCTGGACTTGCCTTTGGCCGCCTCCAGCACATCACGCAGAGTTGGCGTTCGTTCCGAGGCGTATTCCGGATCAAACCAGCTGCCGATGTCGATATCTGCCACATCCGCCATCGTTGCATCCCAGACCTTCAGGTTAACACCCGCCAGCTTCATGAAATCGCTGTCATGGGCCACGATGATCACATCATCCGCAGATTCCTGAACGTCGATTTCAACCCAATCCGCGCCGTCCTCGATGGCTTTCAGAACCGAGGCCATCGTGTTTTCCGGCCGCAAGGCCGCTGCACCCCGGTGGCCAATGACCTCGGCATGATCCGGGGCCTGCACACGTTCCAGCAGACTTTGACCTGACCAAAGGCCAATAACCAACGCGGCAAGGGATGCGCCCACTGTCACAAATACAGGCGCCCGAATTTTCCGGGGTTCTGGGTGGGCGATCTTTTTTGCGTCAATATCGAAAAACCCGTCCAACAAGACGGCCAACGCGCCCAGCGCCGTTGCCGCCAGAACCAGCCCCGCCAATGACCACAGCCCTGCGACGACAAAACTGAAGGTCAGGGCCAGCTTGAGGTTGCTGCCGTCCTGCACGGGTACGAAAGTAAACAAAAGGCTGGCCACTGCGGCAATCAAAGCGGCGATGACAAGGCGCATCCCCAGCCAAAGGGCAAGTTCGATCTTCAACCGCCCGCGCCTGCCTTCGATCTTCTGCGCACTTTGGGCAAACGCCGTTCGGGGCGCAGTTCGTTCGAAAAGGACCAAATGCAGGGCCAGCGCCCAGGCGGACAGGCGACGGATCAAAAGCCACGCCAGTACAAGAACAACCACTCCGATCAGAAGAACCGCCACCTTGAAGGCGGGGGGGCGGAAGGTCAGGTAATAGTTGATGTCGTATTCAGTCAGCGTCCACCAAGCGATCAAGCCAGCGACAGCCACGAATGGCAGGGCAAGCAACAGGACACGCAGGATGAAACGCACGGCAAATCCGAACAACGCAGGGAAACGGGACAGGATCAATGCGAGCGCCGCACTGCCAGCACGCCAGGGATCTTGTTCGCCCATACGCAGCGACCCGGCCATAACCGAGAACACAAAGACCTCGGCCAGTAGAAACAGGCTCAAAACTACAACTGACGAGATAAATCCGACCGGAGACAGCAGGAACATGGCAATGTCCTGATCGGTCAAGGCCGTCTGGTCAGACAGGGAAACTGCCAGATTGACCGCCAGCGCCACCCCTGGCGCGATCAGCGCAACAAGCAGCAATCGCACAGCGAAATAGATTGGCACAAAAACCCGACGCCGGGCCCAAGCCCCCGCGTAGGCATGTGTTACGGCATGGAAATATCTGCTCACGCGGTCGCCTCCGAACTGATACAGTCATTCAAAGGCGCGCAAACGTGAATTGCAAGTCAGCTGTCTTTCAGGTCCGCAGCCAGGCGGAACCCGATGCGGTTGGCTGGCTTGTCCTCAACCGATTTGGGAAGCGCACGCAACATCACGTTCAACTGGCTGACATGTTGCACCAGTTGCGTGCGGGCTCCGGTCCCATCTGACCCGTAAAAGGTTATCATGTCAGGGTCGAAATAACCCATCCCCTCGATCCGCATCACGCCCGCGTCGCCACCGGTGAACCCCATGGCGACCTCATGATCACCGTCCAGCGTCTGTTCGAAATTCTGGATATACAGGATTAACCGCTCGTAGGCCCATTGTGCAGGGCTTTTGCTGGCCACCGGTTTCTTCAACGTCTCGGGCAGTTTTTTGCTTCCGGATTCGGCTTTTGGATCGGCGTGCACCTCGTAACACCTTGGCAACGCTGCAGCTTCTGCGGCCTCGGCCGAGGTTTCGATCTGGTCCTGCATTCGTCTACCCTTTGCGCTGATATAACCATGCCCCATCCGCGCGTTGCGTCCGGGTTACTGCACCAATGTGGTAGAGGTGATTTACATGTGCAACCGCCTCAACCAGCGCAAGGCCATACTCACCCTCGCGAATTGTGCGTTTGAACAACGGCATAAAGCAGTCAGCAGCAGATTTGGGCTGATCCAGATGATCCAGCAGCCGTTCCAGCGCGCCATGGTGGTTATCAATCAGCTGCTTCATACGCAACGGCAGACCCGTGAAGGGCAGTTTGTGCCCGCCCAAAACCAGATGATCGGGACGGGCGAGCGCCTGAAGCCTCTCGCAGGCCTCCATCCATCCTGACACCGGATCGGCCATGGGTTCGGTCGCATAGACACCCAGATTAGGACTGATCGAACTTAAGATCTGATCGCCGCTGAGTACCAGATTGTCATCGCGGCTCCAGAAGGTGGCGTGTTCCGGTGCATGGCCATTGCCCATATGAACGTCCCAGTCACGTCCGCCCATACGGATCACGTCACCCTGCTTGATCCCGGTAAAACCCAGCGGCATGGGATAGACTGTGTCTGCAAAATTAAAGGGCCGGTCCGCCATCCGTTTGTTCAAAACTTCGGATGCCATGCCCGCGCTGCGATAGAAATCCAGCGTTTCTTGCGGCCAGGTTTCCTGCACATCCAGCGTCAGCATCCGCGCAAACAGCCACGAGGTGCGGCTTGTCGCCAGCTCGGTGCCGTGTTCCGTCTGAAACCATCCGGCATTGCCAACATGATCGGGATGATGGTGAGTCACCACCACCCGCCTGATCGGCTTGCCTTTAAGTGGCCCGGCCATCAACGCTTCCCAGATGCGCCGCGTCTTGTTCGAGGACAGCCCTGTATCGATCACGGTCCAGCTGTCGCCATCGTCCAGCGCATAGATATTTACATGATCCAGCGCCATAGGCAGGGGCAGGCGCATCCAGAGAACACCTTGGGCAATCTCGGTGGCTTGGCCCTGCACGGGCGGTTCAGCCCACGGATATCTGATCCCCAAGACGTGATCCCCATCCATCAGGCTGCGAACTCGTCCGTGCTCAGCGCGAAAAGGTCGTCCGCCCCGTTCTGCGCCCGCGCCAAAAGGCCCGTATGTTCTGGCAACAGGGCGTTGATGTAATATTGCGCCAGTTTCACCCGCGGCCCATCCGGATCGGCAAGGGCTGCGGTCAGGTGATAGTGCCCGCCCAGCACCCGGGCAAAAGCCTGCAGATAAGCAACCGCGCCTGCAAAACGGTTATTCAAATCGTCCTGTGCCACCAGCCATTCTGTCGCCTCGCGCAGCGTTTCGGTGGCTTCCCATACTGGCCCCGCCAGATCGGGCAGCGTTGCACGGGCGCGTTCGGCCTGATCTTCGATCTCATCCAGCAGGTTCGAAGCAGCCTCGCCCCCGTCCATCATCTTCCGCGCCACAAGGTCCATCGCCTGAATGCCGTTGGTGCCCTCGTAGATCGCGGTGACACGCGCATCGCGATAGAACTGTGCCGCTCCGGTTTCCTCAATATATCCCATGCCACCATGCACCTGGACCCCGGTTTCAGCCACACGCATCCCAGTCTGAGTACCAAACGCCTTGCTGATCGGCGTCAACAGCGCGGCCCGCGCAGCCCAATCGGCGTCACCAGTGGCCTCTGCCATATCAATTGCAACCGCATTGGCCAACAGGATCGCGCGCGCGGCATAAACATCAGCACGCATATCCAAAAGCATACGGCGCACATCCGCATGGTCGATAATCGTCCCGGACGGCGTTTTGCCTTGTTTCCGTTCCAGCGCATAGGCCAACGCGTGCTGATATGCACCTTCGGCCACACCCACGCCCTGTCCGCCCACACCCAGACGCGCATTGTTCATCATGGTAAACATGGCCGCCATACCGCCATGTTCGGCGCCCACCAGCCAGCCTTTGGCTTTGTCATATTGCATCACGCAGGTGGGCGACCCGTGCAAACCCATCTTGTGTTCCAGCGAAACCACTTTCAGATCGTTGGCCGCGCCCGGATCACCATTTTCATCAGGCAGGAATTTGGGGACAAGGAATAACGAGATCCCTTTGGTGCCGGGCACCCCATCGGGAAGGCGGGCCAGTACCAGATGGCAGACATTCTCGGTGAAATCGGTATCGCCCCACGAGATGAAGATCTTTTGACCGGTGATCGAATATGTCCCGTCACCGTTCGGCTCAGCCTTCGTAGACAACGCGCCGACATCCGACCCGGCCTGAGCTTCGGTCAGGTTCATGGTGCCCGACCATTCCCCCGTCATCATCTTAGGCAGATACAGCGCTTTCAATTCGTCGCTGGCGTGATGGTCCAACGCCTCGATCTGGCCCTGAGACATAAGCGGCGCAAGTTGCAGCGACAGGCAAGCGGCACTCATCATCTCGTTGACCGCCGTGGTGATGGTCATAGGCAACCCCATCCCCCCGTATTCAGGATTACCACTGATCCCGATCCAGCCACCTTCAGCAATAGCCTTCCAGCCATCTGCATATCCCGGAGAAGTTCGCAGCACGCCATTTTCAAGTCGTGCAGGTTCCAGATCACCGGGGCGCTGCAAAGGGGCCATCACCTCTTCGCACATTTTTCCAGCTTCGGTCAGGATCGCATTGACCACATCCCCGCTGGCATCAGCAAATTTATCCGTCGCAGCGACCTGGTCGAACCCGACCACATGGTCCAGCAGGAACTGGTAATCTGAAATTGGGGTGCGGTAGGGCATGATCACTCTCGAAGGCTAACAATTCAGAACATATCGGCAGGCTTGGAATTGTGGGCAAGCGCCGGTAAGCGTATGAGCTTGGATCAATTACCTACTGTCCCTTATGTTTCAAGCAACCAAAACGCGGCGTCACCAGTTATGATCTCAACCGGCACTCAGGAATTGACGGCGGATCCCGGCGGTATCGCGCGGGCTGCAGATATGTTGCGACAGGGCCTTCTGGTCGCTTTCCCGACCGAGACGGTCTATGGCCTGGGCGGCGATGCCCGCAACGGGCAGGCGGTGGCATCGATCTACGAGGCCAAGGGGCGGCCCAGCTTCAATCCGCTGATCGCACATGTCGCTTCGGTCGCCGCGGCGCAACGGTATGTGCAATGGTCAGATCAGGCCGAGCATCTGGCGCAGGCCTTTTGGCCCGGTCCGCTTACCTTGGTTTTGCCCTTGCGCGAAGGGCACGGGATTTCATCGCTGGTGACGGCAGGTTTGGATACGTTGGCCGTGCGCGTTCCGGCACATCCGACAGCGCGCGCGCTGCTGGCCGAATTTGATGGCCCGGTTGCAGCGCCTTCGGCAAACCCGTCGGGTCAGATCAGTCCGACCACGGCAAATCATGTCTGGTCGGGTCTTGGCGGCAAGATTGCGGCTGTTCTGGATGACGGGCCGTGCGATGTCGGGCTTGAGTCCACCATCATCGGCCTGGCTGGGGAACCTGCACTTTTGCGTCCAGGTGGCATCGCGCTGGAGCAGGTCGAAGAGACGCTGAAAACGCGACTGCATTTGCATCAATCCGGTGATCTTCTGACCGCCCCCGGCCAGTTGCAATCACACTATGCGCCGGACGCTCCGGTCCGTTTGAATGCCAAAACCCGTCAGGGTGACGAGGTGTTTCTGGGATTTGGGCAGGTAGAGTGCGACCTGAACTTGTCCGCCACTGGCAACTTGACCGAAGCGGCGGCAAATCTGTTTGCGTTTCTGCATCAGCTGAACGAAACCGGGCGACCGATTGCCGTTTCTCCGATCCCTGACACGGGTTTGGGGGCGGCAATCAATGACCGGCTGCGGCGCGCGGCGGCACCCCGTGACAGCTGATCACGCCCGCCCCGCGCTGGCAGAAAGGGTCAGCGGGTCCACGCCCAAAGAAGCCAACGCTGCCTCCCATTTCGCATCATCGGGCACATCGAAAACAAGTTTCGACGTTGCTTCGGTGGTTAGCCAGCCGTTCATGGCAATTTCATCCTCAAGCTGACCGGGCCCCCAGCCGGAATAACCCAGCGCCAGCATCGAGTTCAGCGGCCCAGTGCCTGACGCCAAATCCTCGAGCACATCAAGTGTCGCCGTCATGCTGAAATCCTCGGAAATCTGCATTGAATGCAGGTTGGCCTCGTAATCGGCGCTGTGAAGGACAAAGCCGCGTGACATCTCGACCGGCCCACCGAAATGCACAAGGCGTTCGCCGACAATCGGAACACGGCAGGCGATGTTCAGTTGACCCAGCAAAGTCTTGATCCGCAGGTCCGAGGGCTTGTTCACAATCAAACCCATGGCACCGTCGTCACCATGACTGCACACATACACCACCGAATGGTCGAATCGCGGATCTCCCATACCGGGCATCGCAATCAACAGTTTTCCGGTCAGGTCCATGGGCCGCCATCTCTTTCTCAGAACACCTCAACAATGGCCCCGCAGCATGTCTATTGGCAAGAGAACAACAGGTATTTTAGCGGATTTCATCCCAGTGAACAGAACGTGACTTGGAATCCGGGTCAACGCCGCGCATTTAAGAGGGATGAAGATGTCGATGAAACACACTGCTGTCGCCGCACTCGTTTGCCTGCATCTATCCGCCCCGGTTGCCGCTCAGGGTCTGGACGGCGTGGTTCAGCTGGATGTTCTGGATGGCGGACGGACTGCAAACGGCACTTATCTTACCGCCTTGAAGCTGACGCTTGAGGATGGTTGGAAAACCTACTGGCGCGCGCCTGGAGATGCTGGCATCCCGCCGGAAATCAACTGGAAACGCTCAAGCAATGTCGGGCGTGTTGAAATCACATGGCCTGCCCCCGATGTCTTCGATCAGAACGGGTTGCAGTCGATCGGTTACAAGAACCAACTGGTCCTTCCGATTGAGATTACGCCGCGCAACCCTGCCAAGCCGGTCCGATTGCAGGGCGAAATGGATCTGGGCGTTTGCAAAGACGTTTGTATTCCGGAACGTCTGGGCTTTGACCACACACTCGACGCCAATGCCGGGCGCCATCCCGCGATTGCCGCCGCACTGGCGCAACGCCCTTATTCCGCGCAAGAAGCTCGCGTGTCCAGTGCCACCTGTCGTCTGACGCCGACTAAAGATGGTATGCGTATCGAAGCACGAGTGACCATGCCATCGGCAGGTGGTCATGAAGTGGCTGTGATCGAACCCGGCAATCCCTCCCTCTGGGCGTCGCAGCCGGTTGCGCAACGGCAAGGTGATACGTTGGTGGCCGAGGCCGAGATTATCAATGCATCGGGCACACCCTTTGCACTGGATCGGTCTGAAATCCGGATTACAGTTCTGGGCGCCAATCACGCAGTTGATATTCAGGGCTGCAGCGCAGGCTGAATTCATGACCCAATCACCAAAAATCGGTGCCCTGGCCGTTGTTCTGCATCAGGATCAGGTTCTTCTGGTTCAGCGCAGCAAGCAGCCCGACGCCGGGCTGTGGGGGTTTCCCGGTGGCCATGTCGAATGGGGTGAAACCGTATTGGAAGCGGCACAACGCGAATTGCTGGAAGAAACCTCGGTGATCGCGCAGTCGTCACATTATCTGAAAAATCTGGACCTTGTGCGCCGAACCCCAGATGGGCTGATCGTGTCCCATTACCTGCTGGTCGGGGTCGCCTGCCAGTATCGCTCGGGCACGCCAAAGGCCGGTGACGACGCATTGGATGCCCGGTGGTTTCCCGTCGATCAGATACGCCAGGGCAACCTGCCCATGAGCGCGCGGGTCATTGAGCTTATGGAATATGCCTTGCGTACGGTTTAAGCATCTGCCGATTTCGTGAGGCGACCATAAAGCATGCCTGAGGCAGCAATGCTCAGAATCACAATCGGCACAGCTCCGGCAACAAACGCGCCCAGCCCCATTTTCAATGCGGCAATGCCATCATCACCGGGATAAAGACCTTGTAATATGGCAAGCGGTGCACCGTTGATGGCAGGCCAGATCATCGTCAAGGCAAACCAGACCCCAAGCATCGCGCCGGTTCCGGCCAACGCGCCACGAACAACCTTGTCAGGGGCCCGCGCCGCGCGGCGCATGGCTGTCATCGGACGTGCCACGTCATTGAGAACTCCCAGCAAGGCAGGCACAAGTACCAACACCAGCAACATTCCGAAACCAAGCCCGTAGACCAGTGTGATTACTGTCGGTTTCAGGAACTGCGCCTGTTGAGAGCCTTCATATAGTAAGGGCGCAAGGCCAAGAACCGTGGTCAGCGTGGTCAGCATGACAGGTCGCAACCTGTCCGCCGTGCCATCCAGAATAGACGGAATCAATCCGCGATCCTGCTGGTATGCGTCAATCGTGGTCACCAAAACGATCGAGTCGTTGATGATGATGCCTGTCATGCCCAGCAACCCGACCACCGTGAACATGCTAAGCGGCACCTCCCAGATGTAATGGCCCCAAATCGCCCCGACCAGGCCAAAGGGAATAATCGCCATAACCACAAGGGGCCGTGTCCAGCTGGCAAACACCCAGGCCAGTACAAGATAAATACCGGTCAGGCACAGGATCAGACCATTGCGGGCCTCGGACAGGAATTCGTTTTCCTGTTCGCTCAGACCCGACATGCGCCACTCAACCTGCCTTTCGGCTGCGATATTGGGCAGGATCTCGTCCTGCATCACGCGTTCAATTTCGGCGGCCCGTGCCGGATCGTCTTCCGAGATGTCACCTGTTACTGAAACCACCCTCAGGCCGTTTTCACGCCGAACCGTCGAAAACCCGGACTTGCGCTCGACCGAAACGATATCAGCCAAAGGTACGTAGACCCCATCAGGAGAACGCATCAGAGTTCGTTCCAGAAAATCTGCCGTCAGTTCACCTTCGGGCAGTTCGACACGGATCTCGGCACTGCGCGGCCCGTCGGGGAAGGTTGCGGCCTCAATCCCGTTCAAACGGTTGCGCAAAGCCCGCCCCAGCGTTTCGATCCGAAAGCCCAGCGCCTGACCCTGCGCTGTCAGGTCCAGAAGAAACTCTTCCTTGTCATATGCCAGAGTGTCTTCGAGCGCCGAGACTTCAGGAAACTTCGACAGCGCGGTTTGCAGATCTTCTGATGCGGCTTTCAGGACATTTACGTCCGAGCCATAGAACTGCACGTCGATGGCGTCGCCACCGGGGCCGGACCGCCAACCGCGGAAGCTGATCACCTCGACCTTGGGGTGGCGCGGTACGAAATCCTGTAGCTCCCCCACAAACTCAAAACTCGAATATGGGCGCAGATCGGCGTCGATCAGTTCAATCGAAATGCCCCCCAGCACACTGCCGTCCTTGCCGTCAGCCGCAGCAAGCGCACGCCCAGCATTGCCACCAACCTCGGCCAAGACATAGTCAATTGGATTTCGGCCATGACGCTCTTCGTAGATCCGGCCCAGCTCGTTGGTTGCGTCCTGTAGAATGCGCATCATTTCAAGCGTATCTGACCGGGTCGACCCCTCGCGCATAATAAACCCGCCGCTGACTGAACTGCGTTCAGGTGCGTTGAAGAACCGCCAGTTCACGTCGCCACGAATGAACAATGCGACCTGACTGGCCAGGATGGCGATCATCAGCGCGGCGACCACATAACGCGCCCAGATCACCCAGGCGATCAACGGGCGGAACAAGTGATCCCGAACCCAACGAAAACCACGATTGACGACACGGTTCGGCAGATCGTACCAGTGTTCCTTGGCCGAATGCGCAATTGCGTGCGCCATGTGATTGGGCAGGATCAAGAAGCATTCCACCAGCGATGCAACCAGAACTGCGATCACCGTGAAGGGGATATCGCGGATCAGTTCTCCGAAACGTCCTCCAACCAACGTCAGGCCGAAAAACGCAATCACCGTCGTTACCGTGGCGGCCAGAACCGGCATTGCCATTCGCCGGGCGGCACGCTCAGCGGCTTCCACAGGTGTCTCGCCCAATCGGCGTGCGCGATAATCGGCGTGCTCGCCCACGACAATGGCGTCATCTACGACGATCCCCAAGGTGATGATCAGACCGAACAGGGAAACCATGTTCAGCGACAGACCGCCCAGATACATCAGCGCGATCGCCGCCGACATCGCCACCGGGATACCCGCCGCGACCCAAAACGCAATGCGCGCATTCAGAAACAGGAACAACAGGATGACAACCAGCCCCAGCCCCATCAGCCCGTTATCCACGAGGATGTTCAGCCGGTCGGTAATCGCTTGCGCACGGGTACGGATCAGATCAATTCTCACACCTTCAGGCAGGCTGGCCTGCATCTCGCGGGCTACGTCCTCGACCGTGTGCTGAATACCTATCGCATCTCCGAGGTTCGACCGGTCCACTCTGATGGACATGGCGGGATTGTCGCCCACATAATAGCTGCGGTGCCGGGTGACGTCTTCGATCCGAAGTGTTGCTATGTCACCAACCTTCAGCTTCGACCCATCTTCGTTCACCCGCAGCGCGATGCCTTCGATCTGTTCGGGCGTGCGTTTCTCAGTCCCTGCCCGGATACGAGCCCCGGCGCCTTCCACATCACCCGCAGGATCCGTGGTGACTTCAGCCCCGATCGCCGCCGCGATTTCCGCCATTGAGATATCATTGGCAATCAATTGCGCTGTGGTGACTTCGACAACAAGGCGCGGTGCGGCAATACCTCGGATTGTCGTGCGGGTCACACCAGATGCGAATAAACGATTGATAAGCTCATCCGTCAGCTTCGCCAGTTGAGCAGTATCGGTCGGCCCCGTGATCACTACATCCGTCACCCGATCACGCCACGCCCCGCGTTGAATCTTGGGCTCCTCAGCGTCTTCCGGCAGATCTGTGACAGCGTCTACGGCGGTCCTAACATCCTCGACAGCGCGGGACACATCCCAGTTGGGTTCGAATTCCAGCCTGATCCGGGTCCATTCATGATGCGAGGAAGCCTCGGTGCTGATCACCCCTTCGACGGCCAGCAGCGCAGGTTCCAGCAACTGCACGATTCCGGCGTCCATGTCCTCGGGCCCGGCGCCTTCCCAGGTCACGGATACATCGACGCGTTCCAGAATGACGTCCGGAAAGAACTGCGCCCGCATGTTCGGGATTGCCGCCGCGCCAAGAACCAGCATGACAAGCAACAGCAGGTTGGCAACTGTCCGATGCCGCGTGAAGTAACTGAGAATGCCGCCCGCCGCGCCAGGTATCTCGCGCATCATGGCGTTTATCCCCCAGCCCTGGTTTCAATACTGCGCACCAAAGACGTCGGCACACGAGCTTCGCGCAGCCGGGTTAGAACCTGCGTCTTTTCCTTCGGAGGCATCGCACTATTCGCCTCGACTTGCGCCACAAGTTCGGCGCGCTTCTCGTCCGTCAGCTCGACCATTCCGGGGTCTGCACCCGCCTCAAACCGCAGGGGCCGCACCCGCACGCCCGACCCAAGCAGGGGGGTTCGCCCGACGACGACCTCTCGCCCTTCCAAACCGTCGCCCCGCAGCAGAACCTCGTCCCCCTGGCGGCGGATGAGTTGAACCGGCAGGCTTTCCAAACGGTCATCAGGGCCAAGCACCAGAACTGTTCCGGATGCATCAAGGGCCGAGGACGGCAACCGGTAAACTCCGGCAAGCGGTTGTTCCTGAACTGAAACCGTAACGAAATCCCCGGGTTTAAACCCCGATGCCTCTTGCAGACGGGCATAGATCAACCGCCCGGTCTGACCTTCACCGGCAGACCCGCTGTCGCGACTAATCTGGCCAATTGCGGTCAGATCGGTCCCTGTCACTTCGAGCGATATGGTGACCGGCGCGTTGATCAGACGATCACCGCCATCCAGAAGCCGCACATATTGCGCAGTTGACACCCGAAATGCCACCTCAAGGTCGTTGGGATCAACCAGTTCAGCCAGCTTTTCATTTGCCGATACCAGCCGCCCTTCCACAAGCGTCACATCCGTTAAAGTACCGCCAAAGCCTGCCCGGATTGTCATGTCGCCCAGATCACGTTCCGCAGCTTCCAGTGCTATCATGGCGCGGGCCAACAGGGTTGATGCCTGATCCACACGGGATTCAGCCTGTGCCAGCGCAATACGCCGCGCCAGTACGGCCTGTTGCGCCGCTGCGGCAGCCAGTTCGGCCTCTTCCACGCTAGCGGCGGCCCCCACGCCCCGAGATTCCAGATCGCGTTGACGTTGCAACGCCCTTTCCCGCAGTTCCGCCTGAGCCTCGGCCGATTTCAGCTCGTCCTGCGCCAGCAGCAATGAGCGTTCTGCATCGCGCTCTTCAAACTGAGCGTCCAAGAGATCAGACTTGGCCCGATCCAGCGCGGATTGTGCATCTGCCGGATCCAGTTCAACCAGCACTTCGCCTGCCTCAACAATTCCACCATCTTCAAAATCTTCTGCCAGCGCGACAACGCGACCACCAAGCGCCGCGCGCAACTCCAGTCTGCGGCGGCTTTGAACCTCTCCGAAAGCTTCAAGATATGGAGTGACGGTTTCCGCCTCGGCAGGCTGAACCGAAACAGCAAAGATCCTTTCTCGAGCGGGAGGTGTCGCGTTATCGTGCGTCAAAGCCTCCTGAACGGCCCCAACGATCATCTGTGCAGCAACGAACAACAAAGCCAGCGCCAGAAACGCCAGAAAAATACCGACAAGACTATGCCGCAGAAATCGCATCAATCAGTTACCCCGGTTGCACCACGCTGCCGTCCACAACATGTAGCTGGATCAGGAAATATGCCAAGCCACAAGGCGGTTATACGGAATGGAACGTATGACCAGTCTACTTCCGTCGCAGATGTTCGTCCAATCTGGGCATTATTTCCACAAAATTGCACGGGCGATGGCGATAATCGAACTGTTTTTCCAAAATACCGTCCCACGCGTCCTTGCAGGCCCCCGGGCTGCCGGGCAAGGCGAACAGGTATGTCCCCCCCGCAACGCCCCCCGTCGCCCGCGACTGCACCGCCGAAGTTCCGATCTTCTCCATCGAGATGATCGTGAAGACAGTGCCAAAGGCTTCGATCTCTTTTTCATAGACATCGCGATGCGCCTCGACGGTGACATCGCGCCCAGTCAGACCCGTGCCGCCGGTCGAAATCACGACGTCGATCTGTTCGTCCGCCACCCACGCGCGTAACTGCTCTGCGATCTGTTTGCGCTCGTCCCGAATTATTCTCCGATCCGCGACGACATGGCCAGCCTTTTCAATCCGGTCCACCAATGTCTGACCCGAGCGGTCCTCTTCCATCGATCTGGTATCCGAAACAGTCAGTACGGCGATCTTAACCGGGATGAACTCCATGGTTACGTCAATGCGCGACATGTGGTGTCAGGCCCTTTCCAGAATGGCAAGCCGGACCGCAAGGGCCGCAAAAATGCCCCCTGTAATCCAGCCCAGAATACGTGAGGCGCGCGGATTCGAGACCAGATGGCGCCCCGCGCTTCCGGCGAAAACACCAACCAGCCCGTTCACGACGAACCCACCGATGCCGATGATTGTGCCGAAGATCAAAAACTGCATCAGGACCGATCCCCGCGACGGGTCTACAAATTGCGGGATAAAGGCAAGAACGAACAGAATAACCTTGGGGTTCGTCAGATTGACAAGCATCCCATCCCGAAAGGACAACCGGGCCGGTTTGACGGGTGCCTCGGCTGACACTGCGCCATTTCGAACGGCACCCCAGGCCAAGTACAGCAGGTATGCAACACCAACCCAGCGAATGACATCAAACAGCCATGGCAAGGTCGCAACCGCCGCGCCAAGGCCCAGCCCAGCCAGAAGGACCTGTATCATTCCACCCGCGGATATCCCGGCACTTGCGGCAATTGCGGCGCGCGGACCTGATCGCAGGCCCTGACCGAAACAGAACATCATATCCGCGCCCGGTGTCAGGTTCAGCGCCAGCGCGGCGGGAATGAAGGCAAGCAGCGTTACCAACTCAATCATAAGGCGACCTCGAACCAGTTTACCTTGGGACCAAGGTTGGCGATCCGGGTGCGGCCGATCGAGCCGCGATATCCCCAGCTGTCGTGAATATGGCCGCAAAACGTGAAACGGGGCTGTATCCGCTCGATCGCGTTCCGAACAGCGATCGAGCCCACAGCCATGCCTTGCGAGGTCACATCCCCATGACCCTTGGGCGGCGAGTGCGAAATCAGGATATCTGCTCCGCCGCAGCGCGCCAGCAGTTCGGCGGCCTCACCTTCGGTAAGATCGCAGGACCAATCACCAAACGGTGTGGGTGGAACACCGTAGCCAAGCCCGAACAGGCGCAATCCATCCACTGTCATTCCCGTTCCGTGCAGAACATGCACACCCTCGGGCACCGCTTTGCCCAGATCCTCTGCGCTTTCGGCATTCCCGGGTATCAGGACCAGCGGCGCTGAAACGCCCGAAAGCATTTGCATCGCCTCATCCAGACCCTGCCGCATGTTGCAATAGTCCCCTGCGCCGATGACCAAGTCGGCATCAGCGCTGGCCGCCACCAGATCAGCGGCGCGGTTTCGCGCCATATGAAGATCGGAAAACGCCAAGACCTTCATGACTCACCTCGCAGCCGGGCTTTCAACTCCAGCAGATCAGCCCAAGCCTGCCGCTTCATTTGCGGCTGGCGCAGCAAATAAGCTGGATGAAACATCGGGATCACAGGCAGGTCCATCGCCTGATCCCACTGGCCGCGCAATCGGGTAATCCCGCGTTTCCCCAGAACAGCCTGACAGCTGATATTGCCCATTACCACCAGAACCTCGGGCCGGGCCAGCGCCACGTGACGTTCCAGAAAGGGCTTCATCATCCCTATTTCTTCGGGCTTTGGGTCACGGTTCTGTGGGGGCCGCCACGGCAGCACATTTGTGATATAGACGTTCTGCCTGCGATCCAGATCAATCGCGGCCAACATGCGATCCAGCAACTGGCCCGCGCGCCCGACAAAGGGCTTGCCCTCGCGGTCTTCGTCGCGGCCCGGCGCCTCACCAATGATCATCACCCGCGCACCGGGCGTTCCATCAGCAAAAACCAACTGCCGTGCCCCGCGCTTCAGCTCGCAGTGATCAAAAGCTTCCATTGCACCGCGCAGCTGATCCAGTGACCCCGCCCCCTTGGCTGCTGCTTGCGCAACCGTTACCGGGTCGGCCTGTCCGGGCTTTGACGGGATGGCTGCCGCAACCTCTGCCTTCTTGGGCTTTGGTGACGTGTCCGGCACCGAATATCGATCAACCGGAGCGTCCCCGATTGCCTCGGTCACGCCCAGTTCGACCTGCCATTCCAGCAAGGCCCGTGCAGAGTAATAGTCCAAGCCCGATTCCATATGGATAATTTACCCGCCTGAGGGCTGATGGAAAGCGAATTGGGCTTGATTGGTCGCTCTGTCGCGCCGACCATCAGGGCACGATGCTCAGAACCTTGCGAATCCTCCTGATCGGGCTTGGGCTGGTGCTTACCGGCGATCCGGTATTGGCGACGTTCCACGACGCACAGGGCCAATGCCGTGCGGGCCAGTTCAAATGCGGCACCACCTGTTGTTCAGGTGGTCAAAGATGCAGCTTTGATGGGCACTGCATACCGCTGGGCGGTACCTATTGCGGTGGCGGGCGCAGCTGCGGCCCGTTTGAACGCTGCGTGGCGGGAGGAGCGCGTTGTGCACCCGCAGGCGCGAACAAATGCACATCGCGTCTGGATTGCCCCGGTGACAGTTTTTGCAATGGGCGCGGCGAATGCGAACGGATCACACCAGATCCGGATACAGCCCCTCCTACGATATGCGAGGATGGCCGCACCTGCGCGCGCGGCTCGTCCTGCTTGCCGGGCGGGGGGTGTTCCCGTCCGGGATGGTTCCTGTGCGAGGAAACAGGCTCGCAGTGCCGTCCGGGATTCAAATGCTCGACCCATCAGGGTTGCGTGCCGATCAAAGCCATCGACTGCGGATACGGCAAATGGTGCAAACCGGGTGAACAATGCCTGCCAGAGGGTGGCTGTGAAAAACTGCCAGAGGGTTCTGATCCTTAGGTTGCTTTGCCCCGCGGGGCTTTCTATAAGCGGCCCGATTGTCAGACAGGAGCCCGCCCATGCGTTTCGCCCATCGTCACCTTCTTGGCATCGAGCATCTGTCGCAATCCGATATCACCGAAATTCTCGATCTGGCCGAAACCTATGTCGACATGAACCGCCAGTCGACCAAACATTCGGATGTGTTGTCGGGGCTCACCCAGATCAACATGTTCTTTGAAAACTCGACCCGAACGCAGGCAAGCTTCGAACTGGCTGGCAAGCGTCTGGGTGCAGATGTGATGAACATGGCGATGCAGGCCAGTTCGATCAAAAAGGGCGAGACGCTGATCGACACTGCGCTGACCCTGAACGCGATGCATCCCGACCTTTTGGTGGTGCGTCACCCGCATTCGGGCGCGGTCGACCTGCTGGCGCAAAAGGTCAACTGCGCTGTTCTGAACGCAGGCGACGGGCGGCATGAACATCCGACACAAGCTTTGCTGGACGCGCTGACGATCCGCCGCGCCAAAGGTCGCCTGCACCGTCTGAACATCGCCATTTGCGGCGATGTCGCGCACTCTCGTGTTGCTCGATCCAATTTGATCCTGCTGGGCAAGATGGAAAACCGCATTCGTCTGATCGGCCCGCCCACACTCGTGCCGTCGCAATTCGCCGAGTTTGGGGCCGAGGTATATGACGACATGAACGAAGGCCTCAAAGACGTCGATGTGGTCATGATGCTGCGCCTTCAGAAAGAACGAATGGATGGGGGCTTCATCCCGTCAGAACGCGAATACTACCACCGTTATGGCCTGAATGTGGAAAAGCTGGCGCTGGCCAAGCCCGATGCCATCGTCATGCACCCCGGCCCGATGAACCGGGGGGTTGAGATCGACGGAACCCTGGCTGATGACATCAATCGATCCGTCATACAGGAGCAGGTGGAGATGGGGGTCGCTGTCCGCATGGCCGCCATGGACCTTCTGGCCCGAAACCTGCGCGAGGTTGCATGAGCAATCTGACCGTCGCCCCTCATGAACGCGGCGTCCTGCGCCTGTTCGCGCTGGACATGCGCCCGGAAGAGGCGAAGTTCCTGCGCGAACCGGGGGCTGCCGAACAGGTGCTTGGCATCGACGGGCTGGACCCCGAGCACATCGACATCTTTCCGGTATCCGACCTCGAAGAACTTGGGCTTTACGGCTATCTGAACGAAGGGTGCGGCGTGTCCGAGGATCAGTTGGACCGTGCGGCGCTGGCGCAGATCGGCGGATGGGTCATGGTCTTGCGCAGCGCAGCGTTCAAAGACCAGGCCACGACACTTGAACCCGATCCCCGGCTTCACATGATTGGTCTTTTCACGGAAGAGGCGACCAATTGGACCGGCGGAACGATCGAGACCGAAAGCGCCAAGCCTTTCTCGGCCCCGCAAACCGCGCCGGTTGACAACAAACCGCTCCGCATAGGCTCGGCCGTTATGGCATTGGCAGTACTTTTGATCACCGGAGGGATTCTATGGCTGATCCTGTAGTCTTTGCCCCGGACAAGGGCGCGTATATCCGCACCAATGCATGGCTTGCGGCCGCTGCCATGGCCGGAGCAATGGCTGTCTTGTGGTTGACCGGCAACCCTTATGTCTGGACCGGAGCACCTGCCGGCCTCGCCGCAATTGGCATCCGCGCGTGGTATCTGGCGTCGGAAGAACTGGCTGCTAACTGGGAGATGACCGGCACTTTGTTGACCGGCCCCGGTCCACGCAAAGTACCGCTGAATCAGATCGAGGTGGTTAAAACCATGGGCAGTTTTGTCCAAGTCGTTACCAAGGGCGGCGACAAACACCTGATTAAGTATCAGACCGATCCCGCCGCCACGAAGGCCGCCATCGAAAGGGCTGTTCCATGACTTCCGTTCTTTTCGCCAACGCCCGCCTGATCGACCCCGAAGCCGGAACAGAGTCAACTGGCTGGTTGCAGGTAAACAATGGCCGGATTACCGCCCGAGGCGAAGGAAGCGCGCCGAGTACTGAAGGGCATATCGTAGATTGCAACGGCAAGTGCCTCGCCCCTGGCATCATCGATATTGGCGTCAAGGTCTGTGAACCCGGTGAACGTCATAAGGAAAGTTATCGGTCAGCAGGACTTGCTGCTGCAGCTGGCGGTGTCACGACGATTGTCACCCGACCGGATACTCTGCCAGCAGTCGACACACCGGAAACGCTGGAATTCGCGACACGCCGGGCGCAGGCCGATGCGCCAGTCAATGTTCTGCCGATGGCTGCCCTGACCAAAGGGCGCGAAGGGCGTGAGATGACCGAGATCGGGTTTCTGATGGACGCGGGTGCAATCGCCTTCACCGATTGCGATCACGTCATCACTAATACCAAGGTGTTTTCCCGTGCCCTGACCTATGCGAAATCCTGTGGCGCGCTTGTGATAGCCCACCCGCAAGAGCCGGGGCTGAGCGCCGGGGCCGCAGCGACCAGTGGCAAGTTCGCGGCATTGCGCGGCCTGCCCACAGTGTCACCGATGGCAGAGCGGATGGGGCTGGACCGCGACATTGCCCTGCTGGAGATGACCGGCGCCGCCTATCACGCCGACCAAATCACCACTGCCCGGGCGCTGCCTGCGCTGGAGCGCGCCAAGCGCAATGGGCTGGACATAACCGCAGGGACGTCGATCCACCACTTGACGTTGAACGAGCTTGACGTGGCCGACTATCGCACCTTCTTCAAGGTCAAGCCGCCGCTGCGATCAGAAGACGACAGGCAAGCGGTTATTGAAGCCGTTCGCACCGGGCTGATCGATATCATCAGCTCGATGCACACCCCTCAGGACGAAGAAAGCAAGCGGCTGCCGTTTGAAGAAGCGGCCTCGGGTGCGGTCGCGCTGGAAACGCTTCTGCCCGCGGCCTTGCGTCTGTATCACGCGGGTCAGCTGGATTTGCCGACGCTGTTTCGGGCCATGGCCCTTAACCCGGCCAAGCGGCTTGGACTGGACAGCGGTCGCCTGTCGAAAGGCGCGCCAGCGGATCTGGTTCTGTTCGACCCGGATGTGCCTTTTGTGCTTGATCGGTTTGCACTAAAATCGAAATCTCAGAACACTCCATTTGACGGCCAGCGGATGCAAGGTAAGGTCATTTCGACCTATGTAGCAGGTAATGAAGTGTTCCGGAGACCCTGATGCCCCCAATCGACAACTCAACTAGCGAACTGCTCCAATGGGCGGTGGTTGGATATCTGATGGGCTCTATTCCCTTCGGCCTGTTGCTGGCCAAGTTCATGGGGTTGGGAAATCTGCGCGAGATCGGTTCCGGCAATATCGGAGCAACCAACGTTCTGCGTACCGGCAACAAGACCGCTGCGGCGCTGACCCTGCTGTTTGACGCAGGCAAGGGCGCGGCAGCCGTTCTGATTGCGCGTGCCTATGCGGGTGAAGATGCGGCCCAGGTTGCTGCACTTTTGGCGTTTCTGGGCCATTGCTTTCCGGTTTGGCTGGGCTTCAAGGGCGGCAAGGGCGTGGCGACCTTCCTGGGGCTTTGGCTGGCACTGGACTGGCGCGTCGGTGTTGCCTGCTGCCTTACCTGGCTGGTCGCGGCGGCAATCTGGCGGATATCCTCGGTTGGTGCACTGGCAGCCGCTGCGCTTTCCACAACCTGGGTGCTGTTGCTGACAAACGGGACTACATTTATCCTTGGGATAATTCTGACACTTCTTGTCTACTGGCGGCACAGCTCGAACGTTGCGCGGATCAAGGCCGGAACGGAACCCAGAATCGGAAAGCCGTGACCGCATCAGGCGCATTTCTGTCTGCGCTTTTTGCACTGCCCTTGGGCAGTTTCACCGGAACCTCCGGCGGTCGGCGCTATGTTGTTGTGCGTCAACTAATGGCGGGTGGTAAATCCCACAAGCTGGTCGCGCACGAGCTAGGCGGAACCGACTATATCAGCCTGAACCTGTATCAGACCATGGGCAGCGGCGCGTTGCTGCGACCCTGTGAAATGCCCGCAAACAAAGTCATCGCATTTGTTCTGAACTTAAGGCCGGATGCCTGAGGTGGCTCGGCAAAAAAGAACAGTGGCTCTATCACCTGCGCACAATCACAAATCATTGTTTTGAACGTGATCAGCCCGCTTCCCAGATCGCTATCGTGACGGTCAATTACGGGCCACACAGGACAACAATCTGGGCCTTACGGCGGCAATTATTGCGGTGCTGAACGGGCTCATTTCACGAAAGGTGAAACAATGAACAAGTTTAAATCTCTGATCAGTGGCGTGGCACTGTCTGTCACTTTGGCAACCTCCGCACTGGCGGCTGGCGTCGAAATCAACGCAAGCTCGACCGGTCTAGCCATGCAGGGTTATGATCCGGTGGCGTACTTCACCGCTGGCGAAGCGACAAAAGGCGATTACCGCATCACTGCGCTGCATGATGAGGCCCTGTACCGTTTCGCGTCGGAAGAAAACAAAGCTGCCTTTGAAGCCAACCCCGAAGCGTACCTGCCTGCATATGGCGGCTATTGTGCCTTCGGCGCGGCCATGGGCTTTAAATTCGACGGCGACCCGAACCACTGGAAGATCGTTGACAACAAGCTGTATCTGAACCTGTCCAAAGACATTCAGGAGCGCTGGGAAGGCGACATCCCGGGTTTCATCGAAAGCGCGAGCGCAAACTGGGAAACGATTGCTGAAAAATCCCCGGCAGAGCTGCAATCGCAGTAAAACCTGATTTTTTTCAGGCACAGCGGCGGCGGTTTTTCCGCCGCCGTATGTCATTGAAGACCTCTTGTCCTTCCCATCCGGCGCATCAAGTATCCCAATTCTAAGGGCAATGGCGTTTCGGTACTGCGTTACAGGTCCAGAATTGTGCTGCCGGTCGTTTGCCGCGCCTCAAGCGCGCGATGCGCATCAGCAACCTGATCCAAGGCAAAGCGCTGATCGACATGGATTTTGACCTCACCCCCCTCGACTTTGCCAAACAGGCGACGCGACATTGCCTGACACACCGCATGGTCCGCGATATGTGTAAACAACGTGGGCCGGGTGATCTTGAGCGAACCTTTCTGGCCCAGAACTCCAAGGTTGAACGGTGGAACCGGGCCCGAGGCGTTGCCGAAGGAAATCATCATGCCCAGCGGTTTCAGGCAATCCAGTGATCCTTCGAATGTGTCCGCCCCGACCGAGTCCATCACCACGTCTACACCCTGACCCTTTGTAATCTCAGCCACGCGTTCTGCGAAATTCTCGGACCGGTAATTGATGCAATGCGCGGCCCCGTTAAACCGGGCAAGGCTGCATTTCTCGTCACTCCCCGCCGTTCCGATCAACGTGATGCCTTCTGATTTAGCCCATTGACATGCGATCAGCCCGACCCCGCCAGCTGCCGCGTGGAACAGAACCGTATCGCCCCGCTTCAATGGTGTGGTCCGGTGAAACAGGTATTCAACTGTCAGACCTTTCAGCATCATCGCTGCGCCGGCTTCGAATGTGATGCCATCCGGCAGCGGGCAAACCTGCGCAGCGGGCATCACACGCGCCTCGCAATATGCACCGGGCGGGGCTGCGGCGTAAGCGGCCCGCTGCCCCGGCTGAAGATGCGTTACCCCTTCCCCAACCGCTTCAACGGTACCCGCCGCTTCCATGCCTAAAGCATGTGGAAGATCAAGGGGATACAGGCCGGTGCGTTGATATACGTCGATGAAGTTCAACCCGCAGGCCTGATGCCGAATACGTATCTCACCCGGACCGGGGTCGCCCACTGGCCTGTCTTCGATCCGCAGAACCTCAGGCCCACCAAATTCATGAATCACAACCGTTTTCGCTGTTTGCTGCATCCTGATCTCCTCTTGCCTGCCATCAAGCTAACATGACTGTGACACAGGGCAATCCGTCCGATGCCGGAGTATTGATCCAGATTTCGCAAATTTATGTTATACTGAGGTATGGCGTTGCCGGTTGGACCGGCCACGGGCAACTGAATGCCGGATCCGTTCCGCGGCGCAAGTCTCGCCAGGGAAGGGTGAAGAAATGGCTAAGACAATCGGAAATCCGATCAGCTGGGCAGCCCAGGCACTGGGCGCCACAAGTGACCACGTCACCGAAAGCGTCTCGCAACTTGGCAGTGCAGATCCAACGCAAGTACCAATGGTGCAGACCTTGACCCTGCAAGACCTACGGGCCTGCCTGAGGGCGGGGTATCAGGATTTTCTCGAAACCCGAGCGGATGTCGTATTCATTGTCCTGGTTTATCCGATCGCCGGGCTTTTGATGTTCGGCTTTGCCCTGAACGCCAATCTGGTTCCGCTTCTGGCCCCTCTGGTCGCTGGCTTCGCGCTGATCGGACCTGTTGCGGCCGTGGGCCTCTATGAGATCAGCCGTAAACGTGAACAGGGCAGCGAGGTTCACTGGCTGGACGCATTTGGTGTGCTTCGATCGCCGTCGTTCGGAGCAATTCTGGTTTTGGGGTTTTACCTAGTAATGCTGCTGCTGCTTTGGCTAATGGTGGCGCAAAGCATTCACACCTACACGATGGGCCCCGAGGTTCCTGCGTCGCTCAGCGCATTTGCCACACAGGTGTTTACGACCTCTGCGGGCTGGACGATGGTCATTGTCGGAACTGCGGTTGGGTTTGTTTTTGCCCTTTGCGCTCTGGCGATCAGCGTGGTCAGTTTTCCCTTACTGCTGGACCGCAAAGTGGGCCTGCCGGTTGCTGTTGTGACATCATTTAGGGTGCTGCGTCACAACCCCGGAGTCATTCTGACATGGGGATTCATCGTGGCAGTGCTTTTATTCCTGGGGGCTTTGCCATTGCTGTTGGGGCTTATCGTGGTGATGCCCGTTCTGGGTCATGCCACGTGGCATCTGTATCGCCGCGCCGTTGCGTGAACGCGCGGGACACGCCCGCGCATTCAAAACTCAACCCGCGATCTTCAGAACAATCTTCCCAATATGGCCCGAGCTTTCCATGCGCGCATGGGCGGCGGCTGCCTCGGTCAGATCAAACTCGCTGTCCATCACGGGCGCAACTTTTCCGGCATCCAACAGAGGCCAGACAGCTTCGCGCAGGTCCTGCGCGATTTGCGCCTTGGCCAGATCGCTTTGCGGGCGCAGGGTGCTGCCGGTCAGGGTCAGACGCTTGACCATCATCAGGGCAAAGTTCAGCTCGACCACAGGCCCTTGCAGAAACGCGATTTGCACCAGCCGCCCATCCTCGGCCAGAGCTTTAACGTTGCGCGGAATGTAACCACCGCCAACCATATCAAGGATCAGGTTTGCCCCACCTTCGGCGCGCATGGCTGCTACGAAATCCTCGTTTCGATAGTTGATCGCCTTTTCCGCGCCCAGCTTGACGCAAGCCTCACATTTCTCATCCGACCCAGCCGTGGCAAAAACGCGCGCGCCAAAGGCATTGGCCAGTTGGATTGCCGTCGTACCAATCCCACTGGACCCACCGTGAACCAAAAAGCGTTCACCTGCCTTCAACCCGCCACGCATGAACACGTTGGACCAGACTGTAAAGAATGTCTCGGGCAGACACGCTGCCTCTTTCATTCCCATACCTGCAGGCACTGGCAAACAATGGGCCGCTGGGGTCGAAACGTATTCCGCATATCCTCCGCCCGGCAGCAGTGCGCAGACCCGATCGCCGACAGACAGTCCTTCAACCCCCGCACCAACTGAAACCACTTCGCCCGAAGCCTCAAGCCCCGGCAGGTCGCTGGCACCCGGCGGAGGATCGTAAGCGCCCGCGCGTTGCAAAGCGTCGGGGCGGTTCACCCCGGCATAGGCCACTTTCAATACAACCTGTCCGGCCCCCGGCTTAGGGATATGGCGTTCGGTCAGCTGCAAAACATCGGGACCACCCGGTTGAGTGATCTCAACAGCACGCATCATTTGGGTCATAGGCACCTCCTTTGCCCAATGCCTAACAGGCATCAGAGGCAAGGCCCAGCACCAAGACGCGTTACTTTCTGGGGTTCAACATGCCTGGCAGATCACCCCGCATCTTGGACGGTGCCCTCACCTGACCCGCCAGCCAGTTCGGAACTGCAAGAAAGGGTTTCAACACCGGGTTGTCACGCACCTGAGCCTTGAGCTTTTCGAACTCCATGACATTTGCGATCCGGCGATCCAGAAACTCCCACGTGCGCTGATGGTTCGGGCTGTCATCGCCCAGCCAGAACAGCAAGGTCGAGGAATAGACCCCCGACAAGGTTGCCCGTTTGGTGTACCAGTTCACATCTTCTGACGTATCGCCCAGCGTGTCCCAGATCAGATCGCAGGTCTGCCATAACGCCTTGGCCCCATCGGCCGCATATGCTGGCAGGGAAAACAGCGTCATGCCCCGGCGCACCAGCTCTTTGTCTTCAACAGCCTGCAACCGGAACCTGACCGCAGCGGCAATCTTATCGCGGAATTTTAGACCGCTCATGTCCTCGGACCTGAGGCGGTCCAGCATCACCTGATCGCCGCGCGCATGAAAGGCCAGTGCCAGATCAACCGCCCCGCGCGGGCAAATTGCACGTGCCAAACCGTCATCCAGACCACAATCGGAAACCGAGGCGCGAAAGCTGGTTTCCGACCAGCCGTCGAAAGGAACATGATTCAGCATCGCGTCCAAAAGCTGCCGTTTTGCATCTTCATATGTTGTGGTCATGACGGTTCTCCGGTTGTCAGGTCCAGTACTAGACAAGTTAGGGCGGCTTTGCTATACGGCCAACTCCTGCAATTTCCTTGCAACTCTATCTAGAAAGGTGGTGACAACCACATGCAGGTTAGTGTTCGCGACAATAACGTCGATCAGGCGCTTCGTGCCCTGAAGAAAAAGCTGCAGCGCGAAGGCGTGTTCCGTGAAATGAAGCTCAAGCAACATTTCGAGAAACCGTCCGAGAAGAAAGCGCGCGAGAAAGCTGAAGCGATTCGCCGTGCCCGTAAACTGGCGCGCAAGAAAGCCCAGCGCGAAGGTCTGCTCTGAGATCTTTGATTTCGTCCAGCTTTGGATGACACTATTTGACGACCCCCGAGGCATGGCCCCGGGGGTTTGTCGTTTCAGGGCTCGGATACAATCCGCCGACTCGTGGTTCAGGTTGTGCGGCAAGCTGCCATTTCCGTACAGGCAGTGTTTTGCCCGGCGCTTTGCAGCGCAGCGAATCTCGTCTCGGTAGCATCGGGCCGCCAAAACTCGCCTGAATTGCGCCGCCCTCTATCACCCGCGACGTCCCCGCCTCTAAGTGAGCCCGTCCGCAAGGACACAAACACAAACGGAGGCAAATATGTCGACTGCAAGTACAAACGAACGCGAGATGCTGGCGCTGATAAACCAGGAGCGCACGTCCCGCGGTCTCAACCCGCTGCAACTTGAAACGCAGCTGAACGACTCGTCCGAAGATCACAGCACCTGGATGCTGAATACAGACACCTTCAGCCACACCGGTTCAGGCGGTTCCAGCGCAACCCAGCGGATGCAAAACGCGGGGTTCGATCTTGAAGGAAGCTGGCGCACCGGGGAAAACATCGCATGGCAGTCCGAACGCGGCGCGCCGGGTATCAGCGACGATGTCGCCCAGTTGCATCAAAACCTGATGAACAGTCCGGGTCACCGCGCCAATATCCTAAACCCGGATTTCAAATATATCGGGATCGGGATCGAAGCCGGTGACATGCAGGGCTTCGATGCGGTGATGGTTACGCAAAACTTTGCCGCAACCGACGCGGCTGTCATGCTGGACAACGGCAATACAAACGCGCCGCCCGTTCCCCCGACAACACCGGATGAAGTTGCAGAGCCCGAGGAACCGGAAACCGAAACCCCAGATACTGACGTCACCGAGACCGAGGAGCCTGGGACTGAGACCCCCGAAACCGAGGAGCCGACACCCGAGACACCGGACACCGACGTCACAGAGACGGAAGAACCGGACCCCGAAACGCCTGATACCGACGTCACTGAGACCGAAGAACCGGAACCTGAAACCCCCGGTACCGAGGAACCAACACCCGAAACACCGGACACTGACGTAACCGAAGCTGAAGAACCGGAACCTGAAGCGCCCGATACTGACGTAACCGAAACCGGGGAACCGCAACCTGAAACACCCGATACCGAAGTCGTGGATGGCGGTGAGCCGGAAGCCTTCTGCTTTGACATTCAGGCCTTTCTGGATGAAATCGCCAGCTTCCTTGAAAACCTGCAAGCGCAGTTAGACGAGTTTGATTGGGCCGACGACATGAATGACGGCACTGATGTGGCAGATGTCGACGACGTCGATATCATGCCGACCCTAGATACCACCCCGGAGACCGAGATTGAGCCTGTCGACACCGAAACAGCCGAAGACGATGGCTGCGATGTCTTCATGATCAATATCTTCACCCATGACTGCATGATGGATGCAGCCTGATCACTTGAAATTGTGCGAGGTCGGCCCTGCCGGCCTCGCATGCGTTACTCAGTAAATCTTTGGGACGTAAAGCTCGTCTGGCAAAACCCGCCGCTCGTATTCAGGATTGTACCGACGGTCCGGCAAATTGACCTTTTCCTGTGGCACGTCTTCGTAGGGGATTCTGGTCAACAGATGCTCAATACAATTCAGACGTTCGCGTTTCTTGTCATTGCCCTCAACGATATACCACGGCGCTTCGGGTATGTTGGTTCGGAACAACATGTCTTCCTTGGCCTTCGTATACGCCTCCCAGCGAATACGGGATTCAAGATCCATCGGTGACAGTTTCCACTGTTTCATCGGGTCGTGAATACGCATGAGGAACCGCAGTTGCTGCTCTTCATCCGTGATCGAAAACCAGTATTTCAGCAGAATGATCCCTGACCGGACCAGCATCCGTTCAAATTCGGGAACGTCCTGAAAGAACTGTTCGACCTGATCCTCGGACGCAAAGCCCATCACCCGTTCAACCCCTGCCCGGTTGTACCACGAGCGGTCGAACAACACGATTTCACCCGCGGCAGGCAGATGCGGCACGTAGCGTTGAAAGTACCATTGGCTCTGCTCGCGGCGACTGGGCGCTGGCAGAGCAACCACACGGGCGACACGGGGGTTCAGACGCTGCGTGATCCGTTTGATCACGCCCCCCTTGCCCGCACTGTCACGGCCTTCAAACAGGATACAAACCTTGGCACCAGTGTGCTGCACCCAATCCTGCACCTTGATCAACTCGGCCTGCAATCGCAGCAGGTTTCGGAAATAGACCTTGCGATCCAGCATTTCGGGGTGCTGGTCCCGATAGATTTTGCGGACTTCCATCGACAGCATAGGCTCGCTGAACTCGATCTCGAAATCTTCGTCCAGCGTGTCTTCCAACTCGGCCTCAAGCCAGTTCTTGGTGCCCCCATCGTTTTCGTAAGCCAAGATCAGCTCCTTCTCAGTCATCGGGTTCGAACCATATCGGGCCTGTGTAACCGCCTGATGTCATCAGATAAATTGAAGCCGATCCGTTGCAGCAGTCTCAATCGGAAATCAGGGTCTGGACGGGTATATGGTCTTTTACCCGAATGTGTACGTCTGGCCCAAAGGATACAAGCACAAGAATTGACACAAGGCATCAGTCGCGCGCTTTCTAGTTGCTTGCATTGCCTTGTTTTTGTGCAGCATGACTGAGTCCACAATTCAGACGAGAACGCCGTGACGTTTTTCTTTTCGACATTGCCGGTCACCTGGCCCTGGCTGATCTTGATCACAGCGCAAGTCGCGGCGATGGGGCGACGATCCGGACTTGCGTATGCCCTGCTGATTCTGTTCGTCAGTGTCGCCTCGGTTACCGGACTGATGTCACCGACAGCAATCGTGGCAGTGGCGCTTGGTCTGATCGTGGCCTTCTTCCTCCCACGCCATACAGGTCTGCTGGCTATTGCGGGGCATACGCTGTTGATCCTGTGGTGCCTGGCATTGGGGGCACATCTGTTGCCAGGATTCAACAATTTGAAACTGCTGGATCAGGTGCAGGCAAGTGCCTCGAGCACAAGTTTCACACTGCACCTGAATCTGGACAAACCCATGGTCTTCTTTGCCGTTCTTCTGGCTTGGCCCGGAATGCTGAACAGCCCAATCAAGACCAGAATAAAACCTTTGCTAGCGGGTTTTCTGATTCTGCCCGGCCTGTTTCTGCTGGGTCTATCGCTGGGCGCCGTGCGCATGGACCTCTCAGCCCCTTATTGGTGGCTGGTATTTTGCCTGTCCAACCTGTTTCTGACTTGTCTTACGGAAGAGGCGTTCTTTCGCGGCTACTTGCAGTCGGCCATTACCTTGCGCCTTGGGGCAACAGGCGGTCTGGTCGCTGCCAGCCTGCTCTTTGGATTGGCGCATATCGGCGGAGGACCCGCGCTTGTGGTATTCGCATCCCTTCTCGGGCTGGGGTGCGGGTTGGGATATTTTGCAACCGGTCGGCTTTGGGTGCCTGTTGCGATGCATTTCGGGTTCAATCTGACCCACCTGCTGCTGTTCACCTATCCCGGCCCGTTATGACGGTCAGACCGGCAAGGCCGTGGTCTTGAACACGGTACGCAGCGCAAATGAACTTTGCATCTGCGCCACCCCAGGCAAGCGCGACAAGTATTGCCGGTGGATACGCGCGAAATCTTCTGTGTTTTCCGCCACGACCTTCAGAATGTAGTCTGCGGTTCCGGCCATCAGATGGCACTCCAGCACATCTGGTATTCGGGCCACCGCCTTTTCGAACACATCCAGAACCTCTTCGGCCTGGCCTTGTAGCGTGATCTCGACAAAGACGGTGGTAGGCACGTTCATTTTCCGCGCATCCAGCAGAGCCACGTAGTTGCGGATATAGCCGTCAACCTCCAACCGTTGAACGCGGCGGTGGCACGCAGACGGAGACAGGTTGACCTGTTCAGACAGTTCCGAATTCGACATCCGGCCATTCTTCTGAAGTGCGGCCAGAATCTTTCGATCAGTCGTGTCTAGGCTCATTCCTGCAATTCCTTTGCGAGTTTTCCGGATAGTACGGGAAATTCTTCCAAAGAAAAGTCCGTTGGCACGTTTTCTTTCACAGAAATTGCGCGGCAAAATGCACATAATTTAAGCAGCTTGTGAACGGAGAGCCCAATGAAAATCGGTTGCCCCAAGGAAATCAAACCTCAGGAATTTCGCGTCGGGATGACGCCCAATGCCGCTCAGGAAGCGGTCGCACGCGGACACCAAGTCCTGATCGAATCCGGTGCAGGCATCGGCGCAGGTTTCGACAACGACGCCTATGTCGCCGCTGGTGCGCAAATTATTGACACCGCGGAAGAGGTGTTTGCCACCGCTGACATGATCGTCAAGGTCAAGGAACCGCAGGCTGTGGAACGCAAGATGCTGCGTGAAGACCAGCTGCTGTTCACCTATCTGCACCTGGCTCCGGACCCGGATCAGACGCATGACCTGCTGGAGTCGGGCTGTACCGCAATCGCCTATGAGACCGTAACGGATGCCAACGGCGGTCTGCCGCTGCTGGCACCTATGTCCGAGGTCGCGGGTCGTCTGGCCCCTCAGGTCGGATCCTGGACCCTGCAGAAGGCCAATGGCGGCCGTGGGGTTCTGATGGGTGGCGTTCCCGGCGTCGGCCCGGCCAAAGTGGTTGTGATTGGCGGCGGTGTCGTAGGGACACACGCGGCCAAGATTGCCGCCGGAATGGGGGCTGATGTCACCGTTCTGGATCGGTCGCTGCCGCGTCTGCGCTACTTGGACGATGTCTTTGGCGGAACTTTCAAGAACCAGTATTCGACAGCAGGTGCGACCGCTGAACTGATCCAGGACGCCGATATGGTCATCGGTGCTGTTCTGATCCCCGGCGCAGCCGCACCAAAACTGGTGTCGCGTGCTCAGCTGTCGACGATGAAACCCGGCGCAGTACTGGTGGATGTCGCCATCGACCAAGGCGGTTGCTTTGAGACGTCAAAAGCCACCACCCATGCCGACCCCATCTACGATGTCGATGGCATCATGCATTACTGCGTTGCCAACATGCCGGGTGCTGTCGCGCGCACTTCGACCATCGCACTGGGCAATGCCACAATGCCGTTCATGTTGTCGTTGGCCGACAAAGGATGGAAACAGGCATGTCAGGACGATCCGCACCTGATGGAAGGTCTGAACGTTCATGCTGGCAAACTGACATACTATGCCGTTGGCAAGGCCCTTGGCATCGATGTTGTTTCGCCAAATGTGGTGGTCAAATCGTAAGTACCTCCACTCCTGAAGTTGCCTGTTGATGGCAATTTTCAAGATGGCGCGGTCGGTATCGAACCGACGGCTTTCACAAAAAAGGGCACCGCGTTTCTGCGCGGTGCCCTTTTCAACACGCGGAAGGGATGAATGCTCGCCCACACAATGAGCGCCAGCTGTCACCCCTGTTTTTGAATTTCGACCGAATGCGGATACGGAATCGAAACACCTTTGGCGTCAAACGCCTCTTTAACCGCCTTCGTAAGCTCGAACTTGACGTCCCAGTAATCGGCTGCGGCACACCATAGCCGCGCAGTCAGATCGACCGAACTGTCACCCAGATTCGTGACCCGAACCCAGGGTTCAGGGTCGCTGTGAATGCGCTGGTCGGCCTTGGCCACATCCAGAATGATCTGCATGGCGGTATCTGCGCTGTCCGCATAATCAATTCCAAACACCAGATCGACACGTCGTGTGTCATGGGCTGAATAATTGGTGATGATCGACCCCCATGCCTGACCGTTTGGAACAATGATCTGCACGTTGTCGGGGGTCACAAGCTCGGTCGTGAACAGGCTCAGGTCCATAACGGTTCCTGCCGTGCCACCGATATCCACATACTGTCCCAGCTTGTAGGGCCGGAAAACCACCAACATCACACCGGCCGCAAGATCACTCAGTGTACCCTGAAGTGCCAACCCAACAGCCAGTGACGCAGCGCCCAGAATGGCGACGATACTGGTGGCTTCTATCCCGAAGATCCCCAGAACTGCGACCAGAACTATGGCCAGAATTGCCCACTTGATCACACTGGCGGCAAAATTTCCGAGTGTCGGGTCGATCTGCGGCGTTCTGTTGATCCGGCGGCGTACAACACCCGCGATCATTCGGGCGGCGATCCAACCCAGAACAAGAACGATCAGAGCCTTCGCTGCATTCAAGGCAATGGGCAAGTATTGATTGGCCATACCAATCGCCTGCTCAGCCAAGTCGGCGGTTTGTTCCATCTCGAATTTCCTCGTGTTTTCTGTTCGTCAATTCTAATAAAACAGGCTCCGCGATTGGTGCGGAGCCCGATGTCGCAACGAAACGACAGATCTACTTCTTCAAAGCGTCCCGGATTTCCATCAGGATGTCCAGTTCGCTGGGACCTGCGGGTGCCTCTTCAACCGCTTCTTCCTCTGCTTCGGCAGCGTCTTTGACCTTGTTCACCATTTTTACCAACATGAAGACGACCCAGGCGATGATCAGGAAATTGATGATCGCCATAATAAAGGCACCATAGGCAAAGACGGATGCGCCTGCTTCACGTGCCGCTTCAAGGCTGGCACCTTCGGCCACGTCGCCTGCAAGAACGGCGTAATTGTTCGTAAAGTCGATACCCCCTGTGAACAATCCAATAAGCGGATTGATCAGATCGCCCACCAACGAGGTAACAATTGCGGTAAACGCGGCACCGATAATGATACCAACCGCCATGTCCATGACATTGCCCTTGGCAATGAATGTCTTGAATTCTTCCAGCATAGCATCCCTCTTGTTTTCTAAGACCACGCTTCTGTTCACGCATGAGCGCATAGGAATTGTGCGTTAAACGCATGAATAAGGGTATGTTTTTTAGGGGAAAGCCACCCTATTTTTCCCCAAATGGCATTTCTCAGGAGTTACCATGTCTCAACTTGCGCCTTTTTTCGTAACCGACAGATGGCCTGCAAAAGATCCCAAGGTCCTTCAACTCTACTCCTATCCAACGCCAAACGGCGTCAAAGCCTCGATCATGCTTGAGGAAACCGGCCTGCCCTATGAGGCGCATCTGGTGACCCTGGCAGACTCGGATGTCAAAAGTCCCGAGTTCCTGTCGCTGAACCCGAACAACAAGATCCCGGCGATAATCGACCCCAACGGACCCGACGGTGCACCGCTGGCCCTGTTCGAAAGCGGTGCAATCCTGCTGTATCTGGCCGAGAAAACGGGCAAGTTCCTTGGCCAAACCGCAGCAGACAAGCACCGGATCACCCAATGGCTGATGTTTCAGATGGGCGGCATCGGGCCAATGTTTGGCCAGCTCGGGTTTTTCTACAAATTCGCTGGCAGCGCGATAGAAGATCCGCGCCCGCGCGAGCGTTACATCAACGAAGCCAAGCGCCTGCTGAACGTGGTGAATACGCAACTGGAAGGACAAGACTGGATCGCGGGCGAATATTCCATCGCGGATATCGCGCTTGCCCCGTGGCTGAATGCACTGGATTTCTATGGCGCGAAGGATGTCGTTGATTGGGACGGCTATTCCAATGTCGTCGCTTATGTTGATCGTTTCTTCCAACGCCCAGCGGTTCAGCGCGGCAAAGCCATACCGGCACGAGACTGATAACAGTTGAAAGAAACGGGGCGCCAAACCGGCGCCCCTATTATCGATCAGCCAGGCAGAGCACCTGTCAGCACGTAACGCAGAATTTCGACCACCTGAGCGGGTTCTTCCGCCACGGCCAGTGCGGCGGCATCAACTTCTTTCAGCGCGTGCTGATGATCCGGGCCGTGCAGAACGATGATAGACTTGCCCAGTGCTGCAGCATAACCCGCGTCAAAGGCGGCGTTCCACTGTTTGTACTTGTCACCAAACCTGACGACGACAACATCCGCATCCGCAATCCCCTTGCGGGTCCGGATCGCATTGACCATCGCTCCCTTGTGGTCGTGCCAATACTTGTTCGGCTCGGCCCCAAGAATGGCCACACCACAATCATCACTGGCCGCGTGATCAGTAACAGGGCTGTTGAAGGTCACGTCCAAGCCTTGCGCCCCATCGATGATCTGTTCACGCCAGTCAGTGTGGATTTCTCCGGAAAGATAAACGTTCAGGCCCATGGCAAACTCCGCTGTTGTTTCCGACCAATTTAAGGGTCCCACACCCAAAGCCCAACGCGAATTCCGGAAGAACCTTACATTTTACGAGCCACTAGGAATCGGCGGGCGTCACGTAAGGGGAAACTGTCGCTCTCGATGATGCTGAACCCGGCGCGTTCAAGGGCCGCATCAAGATCCGCCTCAGGCAGGAATCGCACAAACGGAGCCTTACCAAAGAACTGCATGATCGGAAGCGCGAGACGAATAGCGTAATACTTCAGGCTCGCCGCACTGGACGGTCGGCAAAATGTTTTCGAAATAAACAGTCCGCCGGGTTTAAGGACCGAATGTACTTGGCTCAATGTCAGATCCAGATCTTCGACCAGGTGCAAAAGATTGAATGCCAGCGCCGCATTAAATGAACCCTCAGGCGGTCGATTTGCATCAGCCTCGGTAAAGGTGACGTTTTCGATGCTTTGCGAAGCGGCGTTTCGACGTCCAACGGCCAACATACCGGGGGACACGTCGGTTGCAGTGATAGATCCTACATATCCGGACAGCTTCAGAGCAGTCATACCCGTGCCGCACCCAAGTTCCAGAACATCATCGGTTTTCTTCAGGTAAGACGCTGTCCGTTCCAGCGTTTGCTCGTACGAAGCCATGTCTTTGATAGGCGAGCGGGCATATTTCTCGGCCACTCCATCCCAGAATTTCGCAGTGGTGGTCATTGAGGGGTCTCCTTTCGGAGAGAATTTATTCATGCGCAGACCGAATATAAATTGCCGAAATTTGCAGGTTTACTATACATTTTTGTATGAATGAGTTTGGCGATTTTGATTGGAACCACATCCGGGCCTTTCTGGCGACGGCTGAAACCGGGTCATTTTCCGCAGCGGCACGGCAGCTACGGCAAACCCAGCCTACGCTGAGTCGTCAGATAGCAGCGCTTGAACAGGACCTGGGCGTGATGCTGTTTGAACGGGCTGGCAGAACTCTTGAGATCACTCAGGCCGGATTGGAGCTGCTGGATCATACTCGCAAAATGGGGGACGCCGCCAACCGCATCGCGCTGACGGCGTCCGGACAGGCACAATCCATTGAAGGCCGGGTTCGCATCACCGCCAGTGACGTGATGTCGGCCTATGTCTTGCCCGACCTGCTGCGCGAAATCCGGGCGCAAGCCCCGCGCCTGCGGATTGACGTGATTGCCTCAAACGATATTCAGGATCTTATGCGGCGCGAGGCAGATATCGCGATCCGCCATGTCCGTCCTGATCAACCCGACCTAATCGCGAAGCTGGTACAGGAGGCGTCGGGGCATTTCTATGCAACCACAGAGTATCTCAACCGTGCGGGACGCCCGAAATCAAAGCAGGACCTTTCACGGCATGAGTTCATCAGCTTTGGCGACAACAATCAGATGATCGCCTATCTGAAGCCGCTTGGCATTCACCTGACCAACGAGAATTTCCGGCTTGGGTCTCAGAACGGAATAGTGGCTTGGGAATACGCCAAACAAGGCTTTGGCATAGCGCCCATGTCGCAGACCGTCGGTGATGCGGCACCAGGTATGGAGCGTGTGTGCCCCGGGATGGAGGCTATCACATTTCCGATCTGGTTGACCACGCATCGCGAGTTGCACACCAGCCGCCGCATCCGGCTGGTCTATGACTTACTGACCAAGTTCCTGTCCAAATAAAAAACGCGCCCGAAGGCGCGCTTTCCATTGGAGCCTCAGAGCTCTAACCGCGAAGGACCCCACCCGTCGCCTTGGCAACCTTGGCAATGATCTTCTCGGCCACAGCTTCGATGTCTTTTTCCTTCAGAGTCGCCTCGGTCGGTTGCAGGCGCACTGTAATGGCAAGGGACTTTTTGCCTTCGCCAAGGCTGCCGCCGATGAATTCGTCAAAGACACGCACGCCCTCAATCAGTGCCTTGTCAGCGCCTGCGGCTGCGTTTACCAGCGTCAGCGCTTCGACATCGGCATCGACGACAAAAGCAAAATCACGCTCGACCGCCTGCAAGTCGCGCAGTTCCAGCGCAGCGCGGGTGGCACCGGATTTGCGGGGCAAAGGCACTTCGTCCGGCCAGATGGTGAATGCCATTGCCGGACCTTTTATGTCCATGGCCTGCAAAATGCGTGGGTGCAGCTCTCCGAAGACACCCAGTACTTTTTTCGGGCCCAGACAGATTTTGCCATGACGACCCGGATGCCACCATGGATCGCCGTCGCGCAGAATCTGAACCTTTTCGGGCGCGCCAATGGCGGCCAGAACAGCCTCGACGTCTGCCTTGGCGTCGAACACGTCCACTGGGCGCGCAGCACCGTGCACATCCTTGGGGCCAGAACGTCCTACCAGCAGGCCGGTGATCTGGGTTTTCTGATCACCCGGCTCGCCATTGTGAAAGACCGGACCGACCTCGAACAGGGCGACGTCCGCGAATCCGCGCGCCTGATTGCGGGCGGCAGCCTGCAACAGGCCGGGCAGCAGATCGGGGCGCATATGGCTCATCTCGGATGAGATCGGGTTTTCCAGCATGGTCGTAGTATCGCCACCACCGAACAAAGCCGCCGAAGCCTGATCAATGAACGTATAACTGACGCATTCGTTATAACCCAGCGCCGCGCAGGTACGGCGCGCCATGGACTGACGGCGCTGCGCCGGGGTCATCACCGGTTTCGGTATCCCCTCGGTCACGCGCGGCAACGGCCGGCCTTGCAGCTTGGTCAAGGAAGCAATCCGCGCGACCTCTTCCACCAGATCAGCCTCGCCCAGGATATCCGGGCGCCAGCTGGGGACATGGGCCATCTCGCCTTCCAGACGAAAGCCCAGACGGGTCAGGGTCTGTCGCTGTTCGCTTTCGGGAATATCCATCCCGACCAGAGACTGCACCCTTTCCGCATTCAGCTTGTAGGCGCGCGCATGGTTCGGCGCTTTGCCAGCCTCAACCACGTTGGAGGCTTCTCCGCCGCAGATATCCAGAATCATCTGGGTCGCGTGTTCCAGCCCCTCGCGGGTGTATTCCGGGTCAACACCGCGCTCGAACCGATAGCGCGCGTCGGAATTGATCTTGAGCGCACGGCCTGTGAGCGCGATTTGCACATGATCCCAGAACGCGCTTTCGAGGAAAACGTTTACCGTTTCCTCGGTACATCCGGTTTCCTCACCGCCCATGATGCCCGCAATCGATTCCGGGCCTTTGTCATCCGAAATCACCATCATTCCGGGTTGCAGCGTGTATTCTTTTTCATCCAGCGCGACCAGCGTCTCTCCGCCTTTGGCGCGGTGCACCCGCAGGTTGCCCTGCACCTTGTCGGCGTCGAACACGTGCAACGGGCGGTTGTGATCGTAGGTCATGTAATTGGTGATATCCACCAGCGCCGAGATCGGACGCAGACCTATGGCCTTCAACTGATCCTGCAGCCATTGCGGGCTGGGGCCATTCTTCACGCCACGGATCAGACGACCGGTGAAATGCGGCGCTCCGTCCAGCGTGTCTTCTTCGATTGACACCTTGATCGGACACTCGAAATCACCCGGAACAGGCGTATAATCACGCTGCTTCAACGTGCCAATTCCACGCGCGGCCAGATCGCGCGCAATCCCTTCAACCCCCAGCGCATCCGGACGGTTCGGAGTGATCGCGATTTCGACCATCGGGTCGACTTTGGATGGGTCGTTTTCTGCAAGCCAGTCCACGAATGTATCACCCACTTCGCCCGAGGGCAGTTCGATGATGCCGTCATGTTCATCCGACAGCTCCAGCTCACGCTCGGACGCCATCATGCCAAAGCTCTCGATACCGCGGATCTTGCCGACGCTGATGGTCAGGTCCAGGCCAGGGATGTACATGCCCGGTTTGCAGACCACGACGGTGATCCCTTCACGCGCATTGGGCGCACCGCAGATGATCTGTAGCTCGCCCTCGTCCGTATCGACCTTGCAAACGCGCAGCTTGTCTGCGTCGGGGTGTTTTTCGGCGTGTTTCACATAGCCCAGTGTAAAACCTGCCAGCCGTTCGGCCGGGTTCACGATCTCTTCGACCTCAAGCCCGAGATCGGTCAGCGCCTCGGCGATTTCATCAACCGAAGCATCAGTGTCGAGGTGGTCTTTCAGCCAGGACAGAGTGAATTTCATTGCACGGGGCCTTTTTTGGCAAACATCCAGTCGGCACAGGCAATGGCAAAGAATGCGCCGGGGTGCAAGCTCTGCGCGTCACGGATACGTGGGGGTGCGGCCCAAAAGCTCATCCAGCTGCCATCCGATCCAGCCATGGGGGATGAAATGTCCACCGGGATGCGTGTCCAGCATCACCTGCCCCTGCGTGCAATCGGTCCATTCCACTCGGCTAAGGGTCAGGAACGGTTCCACACTCCAATCACCCCGCGGGGTGGCTGCATCGCAGCCGTATTTCTCACGCCACAGCGCCACCGGATACGTTGTATCGCCACCCGGACCAAACGGGAAATCCATCACCGTGTCATCTGTCCCATGGACATGCCGCACCTCTTGCGGGGCTTGCGGGCAGGTCTCGGTCTGGCGGAGTGTTCCGGCCACACCCAGCAGCGCCGCGATATCATCGCCGGTTTCGCAGACAAAGCGCCACGCCATCGCACTTCCAAAGGAATAGCCTGATACATAGATGCGGGTCGCGTCGATCGGATAGCGCCGGGCGACATCCTCAAGCACCCGGTCGGCAAAAGGCACATCATCCGAGCTTGCGGACCAGAAATCCCAGCTTTTGCCCAGACCGTTCGGGGCCACCAGCAGCACACCCCGACGTTTCGTGGCCCCGGCAATCCGTTCGTGGTTCACCACCACGGTCCCCTGCCGGGACCAGCCATGGAAATGCAGCAGCACCGGCAGAGGTGTTTCACCATCCCAGCCATCAGGTTCTAAAACGTGATACGAGCGGTCACCGAGATCACAGACAATATCGCCGTGGCATTCGGTTTTCCAGGGCCCCATGGCAAAGGCGGGCCCGGTCATCAGCAGAAGAAGGCAGAGCAATCGACAGATCATGCGCCCGACCCTAACGAGGCATTCCGCCCTGTCACTTAACATATCGGTGTGGTCCGAACGTAGGCCGGGCTTCAGCTCGGCACCCACCCATCGCACATGGCGGGCTGAAGCCCGCCCTACGTCAGGTCAAAGCATCAAGCCGCGCTTAGCAGCCAAACCAACTGCTCACCACCACTTCCAAAACCCGCAATTGCGTTTGTAAATGAGGTCCTGAGTTTTTTCTCTCTGAATTCTATCGCGCATCTGAAACACAGCAGGCCGCAAAAACTCGAAACCAGCAATTAGAATTCCGGGCAAGAACAGAAGTGCCGATGCAACAAAAGCAATCAGAACTGCAACCGGCTGGCTTTTCCAAACCCACAGCACAAAAGTTGGCGTCACAAACATCGCGAGGAACAAACACAAACACCAAAGCAGTGGATGCCTAGAAGCCTTTTGCCTCCACCAATCCTTATATGCGGTCAGCCAGTCGTCCGATGTGCTCTCTACCGCGACAAACCACCATGCAGGTTTGGCATATCCAGCGCTGCAAACCCGTAGTGGCGCAGCCAGCGCAGGTCGCTATCAAAGAACGCCCGCAAATCCGGAATGCCGTATTTCAGCATCGCCAGACGGTCGATGCCAATCCCGAACGCAAAACCCTGATAGACCTCGGGGTCGATCCCTCCAGCGGCGATCACCTTGGGGTGAACCATGCCGGAACCCAGAATCTCCATCCAGTCGTCGCCCTCGCCGATCTTCAGCTGGCCGTTATCCCACGAACAGCGGATATCGACCTCGGCCGACGGCTCGGTGAAGGGGAAGTGCGAGGCGCGGAAGCGCAGTTCGACATCATCGACCTCGAAGAATGCTTTCACGAACTCTTCCAGAACCCATTTCAGGTTCGCCATCGAGATGTCCTTGTCGATGGCCAGCCCCTCGACCTGATGGAACATCGGCGTGTGGGTCTGGTCGTAATCGGCGCGGTACACGCCGCCCGGACAGATTACGCGGATCGGTGCACCCTGTTTCTCCATCGAGCGAATCTGGACAGGCGAGGTATGGGTGCGCAGCACATGCGGCGGGCGGTCATCACCCTCGGCGCGGTGCATATAGAACGTGTCCATCTCGGCCCGTGCGGGGTGGTGACCGGGGATGTTCAGCGCGTCGAAATTGTACCAGTCGTCTTCAACACGCGGCCCTTCGGCCACCGAGAAGCCCAGTTCAGCAAAGATCGCGGTCAGTTCCTCGGTCGCCTGGCTGATCGGGTGGATTGACCCCTGACGGCGCGGGCGGGTCGGCAGGGTGACGTCCAGCCATTCGGTCCGCAGGCGCTCATCCAGTGCAACATCGGCCAGCGCGGCTTTCTTGGCGGACAGCGCCGAGTTAATCTCATCCTTCAGGGCATTCAGCGCCGGGCCTGCGACCTGACGTTCCTCGGGCGTCATCTTGCCCAGCTCGCGCATCTTCAGCGCGACCTCGCCTTTTTTGCCAACAGCCGCGACGCGGATCGCCTCAAGCGCGTTTTCGTCGCCTGCTTCGGCGATTTGGCCCAGATACTTTGCCTTAAGATCGTCCATGACGGCCCTCTGAATTTGGTCGAGAACCTGCTATCGGCCCCGCCCCGCGAATGCAAGCGGGACGGTGCGCATCAATAGCTGTATTCGGGATAAATCCGGGTCAGGTCGCCATTCCAGTCGCCATTGTAGTGTTCCAGCAACTCATCTGCCGGAACCTTGCCGGTGTCGATGCTTTCCTTCAACGCGTTCAGGAAATGCGTCTCATCCGGGACCAAACCACCAGCACCAGGGCGCGCACGGGCTTTCAGGCCCGCCTCGGAGATTGCCACAACTTCACGCGCCAGATCATGCATGTTGACGTTGCCAACCTGCGCTTGAAGCCCGTCTTTGGCCGCCGCAACACGCAGCGCCTCGCGCGTTTCAGCATCCCAGCCCTTGACCAGATCCCACGCCGCATCCAGCGCGGTTTGGTCATAGGTCAGCCCGACCCAGAAGGCGGGCAAGGCGCAAAGCCGTCGCCAAGGGCCACCATCCGCGCCGCGCATCTCCATGAACTTCTTGATCCGCGCTTCGGGAAAGGCCGTTGTCAGGTGATCGGCCCAATCCGACAGGGTCGGCGTTTCACCCGGCAATGCAGGCAACTCACCCTTGAGGAAATCTCGGAACGACATGCCCAGCGCATTAATGTACTGCCCGTCGCGGTAGACGAAATACATCGGCACATCGAGCGCGTATTGGACATAGCGTTCGAATCCAAAGCCATCCTCGAACACGAAGGGCAACATGCCCGTGCGCGCATCGTCCAGATGTCGCCAGATATGGCTGCGCCAGCTTTTCTGACCGTTCACTTTACCTTCGAAGAACGGAGAATTGGCAAACAGCGCCGTCGCTACCGGCTGCAATGCCAGCGCCACGCGCAGTTTCTGTACCATGTCGGCTTCGGACCCGAAGTCGATATTAACCTGAACGGTACACGTCCGCCGCATCATGGCGCGGCCCATGGTGCCGACTTTTTCCATATAATCGTTCATCAGCCGATACCGCCCCTTGGGCATCAGCGGCATCTGGTCATGCGTCCAGATCGGCGCCGCGCCCAGACCGATGAATCCCACACCGATCTCATCGGCGATATCCTTCACCTCGCGCAGGTGAGTGTTCACCTCATCGCAGGTTTCATGGATCGTCTCCAGAGGGGCACCCGACAGCTCCAGCGCGCCACCCGGTTCAAGGCTGACATTTGCGCCGTCCTTTTCAAGACCGATCAGATGACCGGATTCACGGACCTCTCCCCAGCCGTGGCGATCCCGCAACCCCTCCAACACGGCGACAATGGATCGCTTTCCTTCAAAAGGCAGAGGTTTCAGCGTGTCCTTGCAATAGCCGAATTTCTCATGCTCGGTGCCGATGCGCCAATCTTGCTTGGGTTTGCAACCCGATTCCAGATATTCGGCCAGTTGTTCATGGCGTTCGATCGGACCGCCGCCGGACTGAGGGATGGACATGAACCGTGCTCCGATCCTGCTGTGTCTGTTTTGAAGGTCAAGTGGTGGTCGTAAATGGCGCCAGTGTCAATGCAACGGCAGATGCGCCGGGCGCGACGGTGTACGTTCCCAGATAACGACCGGATGCTGCGATTTGCCGTTGAGTTCCGATAGCATTTGCTCGGTTTTGAGGCCCGGCAGGTTTGAGAATACGTCGAACAATGCCTCGGCTCCTTCTGCATTCACAGGAATGTGAAGCGCTGGCTGGCCCGGCTGATCCAGAACCCAATGTGCAGGGTCGGAGGTCGGGTCAAGGGCCAGACGCTCAATTTCGCGGGACGCGACGATGCCGCCATCCAAGGGGCCCAGATAAGTGATCTGACCTTCATCAATCGTCACGACACCTTGCCCCCCCACACCTGTTCTGAAGCGCGCGCGCTGTATGCCGATCACAGTCAAAGCCGCTGACATGACAATCAGAAACCAGCCTACCCAAGCCAGCAGCCCACCCGGCCCGCTGATCCAGCTCAGACCAAGGATCAGGACAAAAGCCGCAACCAGAACCTCGCGCCAACGCCAAAGCGCCAGTTTTGCCTCGGGTCGGATGAAACTCATGAGAGCACCCTTTGCGGTTCCTGCAGCAAAGCGACCTTGTACCAACCCACCTGTTGGAACCCAATCGCCTCATAGGCACGGGCGGCAGGTGCGTTGTTCGCAAATAGGATCGCGGCCGCCGCACCCTCGGATTTTGCTTTCTGCATCAATGCGGTCGTAACCCGTCGACCCAGGCCACGATTTCTGTTTTTACGTGGAACAAAAACACCACCGACCTGAACTTGGTCGTGAACCCTGGCATTCACGGATGCCATGGCAACCGGCGCGTCGCCTTCCATCAGGACAATCGCCCTGCCTGCGGTCATTTCCGCCTCGACGCGCTCTGCGGCAAGCTCACGCGCCTCTTCGCCTGCGGCCTGTCCGGTATCCTCGATGTAATCCGCGAACCAAGTGTGCAGTCTTGACCGATCCTCGGCGCGCAAATCGCGATAAGGAACAGGTGCCTCAGTCAGACCTCGCAGGTCACGTCGATAAAGCGGTTCATCGTGATTCAACCGGTACTTCGCCTTCCCCAATCCCAGAGCGCCCAACGTCAGCTCGACCTGAGGTGCATCTCCCGTCATACCCAAAACGGTTTCGCCTTCGATCATCCGCGCGAAACACTCGACAGCTTCGGTTTCGGCGTTGGGCAATTGAACCATCAGATAGCCCTTCTTGCCGAGCCCGAAGACACCCCGGACCTGATCCTCACCCCAGATGAAGTAGCGGCTGGAATATTCATTCGCATTCAACCCCACCCCGTGGGCCGCCAAATTGCTGCGCAAAAACATTGAACTGTCAGGGTAGCGGGACAGAAACCTCTCAAGCGCCGGGGCATCCGATTGAACCGCCTCGCGAATCACGACCAATCCCCCAATGCCTGCTGCCACATGGTCAATGCGGCCACCGCCGCTGTATCCGCCCGCAGAATACGCGGGCCAAGACTGACCACATGCGCATAGGGTAAAGCCGACAGCCGCGCACGCTCAGCGTTGGAAAACCCGCCCTCCGGGCCGATGAGAATCGCCCAGGCGCGCCCTTTTTCATTCGCTGCCAGCCGCAGGGCCGAACCGACCTCGGCTTCGTTGCAGAACATCAACTGTCGACCTTCAGGCCAGGTCTTCAGCACGCGGTCCAGCCGCTGAAGGTCTGCCACCTCGGGCACGTAGGTTCCTCCGCATTGTTCAGCGGCTTCGATTGCATGAGCCTGAAGCCGGTCTTGCCGGATACGGTCTGCGTTGGTGAATTCGGTCTGAACTGGCAGGATGCGAGCCGCGCCCATTTCAGCGGCTTTTTCAACAATGAAATCAGTGCGCGCCTTTTTGATCGGCGCAAACAGGAGCCACAGGTCGGGGGGCAGCTGCAAAGGTTTGGTCTGCCTGACACAGGTCAGAGCTCCGCCGCGTTTTCCGGACTCGGCCACCTCGGCCAGCCACTCTCCATCTTTGCCGTTAAACAGCGCCACTGCTCCGCCAACCGGCAGTCGCATGACGCCAAACAGATAGTGCGCCTGATCGCGCGTCAAAGGAACCGATTGCCCCTGACCCAAGGGCTGCTCTACATACAGTCTGATTTTCGCACTCATGAGACCTACATATGCAAGGCAATGCCCCAACACCAGATGGTCAAGTCGCCGATGCCGTCACCGGCAACTGGGTCGACACATATGCCCCAGCCTTTGCCCGACCGTATCTGCGCCTCAGCCGCGCGGACCGGCCCATCGGCACATGGCTGTTGCTGCTTCCATGTTGGTGGGGGCTGGCGCTGGCCATCCTGCATGACGGTCAACCGCGTTGGGAAGATCTGTGGATTGCCCTAGGCTGCGCATTCGGAGCTTTTTTGATGCGAGGTGCCGGTTGCACGTGGAACGACATTACAGACCGGGAATTCGACGCACAGGTTGAACGCACACGCTCGCGCCCGATACCGTCGGGGCAAGTCAGTGTCCGGCAAGCTGCGGCCTGGATGATACTGCAAAGCCTTCTGGCGCTCGGCATTCTTCTCAGCTTCAATCAGGCGGCGATTGCCATGGGTGTGTTATCTTTGCTGCCGGTGACCGTTTATCCGTTTGCCAAGCGGTTTACCTGGTGGCCTCAGGTTTTTTTGGGGCTGGCCTTCAACTGGGGCGCATTACTGGCTTGGACGGCGCATAGCGGGTCGCTCGGCTGGCCTGCTGTCACGCTGTACCTGTCCGGCATCGCCTGGACCCTGTTCTATGACACGATCTATGCACATCAGGATACCGACGATGATGAACTGGTCGGCATCAAATCCACCGCGCGCCTGTTCGGCACCGACACGGCGAAATGGCTGAAGTATTTTCTGGTCGCAACAGTATCGCTGATGGGGCTGGCCATTATTGATGCCGGGGTGCCTGACGCGTCAATTCTGGCGTTGGGGGTCGCGCTTTGCGGCCCCTGGGCCATGGGCTGGCACATGATGTGGCAATTGCGCGGGCTTGATACCGAAGACAACGCCAAGCTGCTGCTGCTGTTTCGGGCCAACCGCGATACCGGCTTTATTCCGCTGATCTTCCTTTGCGTCGCCTTGTTGCTCTGATTGCACCCGCTGAACGGGGCCTGTAAAGATCGGCGCAAACGCCTGAGGAGTGCCAAACCCAAACATGCGTCTGCCGTATTTTATCGCTGTTTCCCTGATCTTTCTTGTATCAGCTGGCCTGTCACTTCTGGCGGCCAGCTATGCTGTTACCGAGATCGAAGAATCATCGGAACTCGCTGTACGGCGCTCGCTGGACCTGAAAGGACACGATTGGGCCGAGGTCGAAGCCGATGGTTTGCGGGTGGTCCTGACCGGTACAGCGCCAGATGAAGCGACCCGCTTTAACGCTCTGACCGCCGCGGGAACCGAAGTTGATACATCCCGCGTAATCGACGAAATGGAGGTTATCGCAACTTCCGCCCTCGCAGCACCGCGCTTTTCGGTAGAAATCCTGCGAAATGACAGTGGAATTTCGGTGATAGGTCTGATCCCGGCCAGTGAGAACAGGGACAAGCTGATCCAACGGCTTGGCAATCTGGACAGATCTGTTGCCATTTCGGACCTGATGGAAACAGCAGATTACCCGAAGCCCAAAGGGTGGGATGCCGCAATATCTTACGCGTTGGAGGCCCTGACCCACCTGCCCCGCGCCAAAATTTCCGCCAACCCGGATCTGGTCAGGATCACGGCAATTGCCAACAGTCAGCAAGAAAAACAAAAACTGGAACGCGACCTGACCCGTAGGGCACCGCCCAGTCTGCGGGTTGGGCTGGCGATTTCAGCACCTCGCCCGGTCGTCACACCATTTACTTTGCGTTACCTGATCGACGAAGAAGGCGGGCATTTTGACGCCTGCTCGGCGCAGGATGAGAAGGCACGTGACCGAATCGTGGCCGCCGCGAAAAACGCCGGGTTGACGGGGCCTTATTCCTGCACCGTCGCCTTGGGCGAACCATCGCCACGCTGGCCAGAAGCAGCCGAGAAAAGCATTCAGGCGCTGTTCAGGATAGGCCAGGGTTCGGTCACCATGTCAGATGCGGACATTACCCTGATCGCAGCGGAGGGAACCGATCCTGCGGTGTTCGACCGGGTTGTGGGCGAGCTTGAAACCGAGCTGCCTGCGGTCTTCGCATTGCACGCCGTATTGCCCGAGCCTGAGACAACGAACCCAAATGGCCCGGTCGAGTTCTCGGCGACCCGCAGCCCTGAAGGGCTGGTGCAATTGCGCGGACGGCTGGGTGATGAAACTCTGCGCGACATGGTCGACAGCTACGCGCGCGCGGCCTTTGGATCCGATCAGGTATATACTGCCACCCGCATCGTTTCGGATCTCCCGGCGGACTGGCCTGTACGTGTTCTGGCCGGTCTGGAGGCTTTGGGTCAGCTCCACAACGGCGTATTGACCGTTACACCCGATACGGTCGAACTGATCGGCCTCAGCCACGAAGAAGACGCCAAGGCCCGCATCGCAGGTCAATTGTCCGACAAGTTGGGCGAGGGGCAGGAATACACCCTGACCATCACCTATCAGCCCCCACCGGAACCCGAGGACGCCCTGCCCGACCCGGAAGTCTGCGAGGCCCAAATTGCTGAAATTCAGGCCACCAGCAAAATCGCCTTTGAGCCCGGATCGGCCACGATTGCATCAGACTCGCGCGATGTGGTGAACCAGATTGCGGATATCCTGCGCGACTGCGGTCCGATCCGTATGGAGATTCAGGGCCACACTGACAGTCAGGGCCGTGAAGAGATGAACCAACAACTCAGCCAGGCGCGGGCGCAATCCATTCTGAACGAGCTGCGCGGGCGGCGCATTCCTACCAGCAGCTACACCGCCGTGGGGTATGGGGAAACGCAACCCATCGCTGACAACGACACCGAAGAGGGTCGGGTAGAAAACCGCCGGATCGAGTTCCGTCTGATCCGCCCTGAGCCTGTTGAGAGTAGAGAAACAGGCCTTGAAGCGCTTGAGGCCGAGGCTGCGACTTCCGCAGAGGACCAAACCGACACGACCGCACCAGATGCGGATGCAGGGGACCAGTAAGTTGAACAGAACAGAATTCGTCATTGTAACTGCCATTATCCTGTTCGCCGCCTTCTGCATGGGCTGGTTTGCCAACTGGTTGGCGCACCGCCTGTCCCGAGTAAGTCAAAGCGACGTTGCCGATCTGGACCGGATGAGTCAGGAGTTGCACGAGGCCGAGGAAACCCGCGATCAGGCCATCACCTATTTGCAGCAACGTGAGGCCGAATTGACAAACCAGCTGACCCAGACAGAGGCCGAGCTGGCAGCCGCTATGGATGGCCTGCGGGCCGCGCGTCAGGAGGCCGAAGAACTGCGCGGGCGGATCAATAACGCGGATTAAGCATACGACCTTGCGCCGCCGCCCAAGTTTGCAAGAATAAACGGTCGCTAAATCACTACCACCGGGTCAGCGCGTCTTCGTCTTCGTCTTTAGCTGCGACCCATTCCGCACCAGAGTGGGTGATTTCCTTCTTCCAGAAGGGTGCGCGAGACTTCAGATAATCCATCAGATATTCCGCTGCCTCAAACGCATCTTTACGATGCGGTGCAGCGGTCGCCACCATCATGATCCTGTCTCCCGGGGACAGGCGGCCATGACGATGGATCACCAGGACGTCACCCAATGACCACCGCTCCTTGGCTTCCTGGGCAATCTTGGTCAGCGCCCGTTCCGTCATACCCGGATAGTGTTCAATCTCCATCACATCCAGATCACCGCTTGCCAGGTCGCGCACAACGCCAGTGAAGGTGACAATGGCTCCGTTGGCATCATCCCCGGCGGCAAAAGCATTGGCCTCGGCGCCCAGATCGAATGCTTCCTGCTGAACAGCGATCCGCATCGCTCAACCGCCCGTCATTGGTGGAAAAAACGCCACTTCCCGAACGCCCGACAGCGAGGCGTCAAAATCCGACAACTCCTGATCCAGTGCAACGCGCAGGGCGGACAAATCGGCAAATGCCGCGGCATAGCGTTCTTCCCGCGCGCTCAACTCGGCCACCAGATCATTGACAGTGACTGCCTGCGTCTCGACTTTTTCCTTTGGCAAACCGATACGTTCGCGTACCCATGCAAAATACAGCACATCCATCCCTCAGATCTCCTTCAGATGTGGCATGGCTTTACGTAGGTAATCATAGCCGGTGATCAATGTCAGCGCCGCCGCAATCCACAGCAACCACAGCCCGATCTGGCCTGCCCAGAACATACCATGGATGTTCCAGCGCAGGTGATTCACATCTTCAACCTGGCCCGCGATAATCTGTTCTACCAGCGCGGCGTCCATGCCGAAACTCGCCATCACGGCATAGTGTTCAAAGATGCCCTGCGAGAACAGCACGGCGATGGCGATCATCTGCGCTGTAGTTTTCCACTTGGCAAGCTTTGTAACCTTCAGCGTCCCCGCCACATCGCCCAGATATTCGCGCAGGCCCGAGACAAAAACCTCGCGGAACAGGATCACGGTGGCGGGTAGCACCAGCCATGGCGTCCAGTGTTCGGTCGAATAGCCAACCAGAATCATCAGCGCGATCACCACCATTGCCTTGTCGGCAATCGGATCCAGCATCGCGCCCATCTTGGTTTCCTGTTTCCACGCACGGGCCAGATAGCCATCAAACCAATCGGTGATCGCCGCCGACAGGAACAGGATCAAAGCGAACCAGTCCGCATAGGGCCGGGTGAAGTACAAAAACATAACGGCCAGACCGGGCGCAGCCAGCAGGCGTAGAACCGTCAGGATATTGGGCAAATTCCACTTCATGGCTTGGACCCTATATCGCCGGTTCAAGACAGAAAAGACAAACCGGTAAAAAACTACATCACTCACAACAGCTTGGTCAAAGCGCCGCAGGTCCGACCCTTTGGACCTCGTGCACTTGGCGTTTCACGTCTTTGCAGTCAGATTGCCCGTCGACTGCAAAGCGGAACGTACAGGATGACAGCGCATATTCAAACCGACGCCCGGTCGAACATGATCGGCAGCCTGTGGATGGTGGCCGCAATGGCGGGCTTTGCGCTGGAGGATGCGTTGCTGAAAGCAGCATCGACCGCGCTTCCGATCTGGCAGGTACTGGTGCTGTTCGGGACCGGCGGGTCCATAATATTTGCCGCGCTGGCGTCAGCTCGTGGGAAACGCCTGACACACCCGGACGTTCTTTCCCGCCCGATGAAAGTTCGGGTGCTGTTCGAAGTCTTTGGTCGGCTATTCTATGTGCTCGCCATTGCGTTGACGCCCTTGTCCTCGGCCACCGTGATCTTGCAAGCAACGCCTTTGGTTGTGGTCGCAGGCGCGGCATTATTCTTTGGTGAAGCGGTTGGTTGGCGGCGATGGAGCGCGATTTTTGTCGGTATGATCGGAGTCGTCATTATTCTGCAACCGACCGGGGACAGTTTTTCACTGCTGTCGATGCTGGCCGTGCTGGGTATGTTAGGGTTCGCAGGGCGTGATCTGGCCAGCCGCGCGGCCCCTGCGACCCTTGGAACCGAAGTACTGGGGTTTTATGGTTTCCTCAGCATTATCGTCGCGGGCCTTGCCTATCGGGTGTGGGAAGGCGCACCCATGACACCGGTTAGCACGCACACCAGCCTGCATCTGACGGGCGCGGTTCTGATGGGCGTCATGGCCTATGCCGCGCTCATGAACGCAATGCGCACGGGTGAAGTGTCAGCCGTGACCCCGTTCCGCTATACGCGACTGCTGTTCGGTATCGGGTTGGGTATCGCCCTGTTCGGCGAAAGCCTGGACCGTACTATGTGGGTCGGCAGCGCGCTTATTGTGGCCTCGGGCCTCTATATCCTGTGGCGGGGGCGACAGGTCTAACCCTTGTCGTGGAAGAAATCATAGACTTTCTGAGCCAACCCGGCCGAGATTCCCTCGACCGCTTTCAGGTCTGCCAGATTGGCCCGGCTTACCGCTTTGGCGCTGCCGAAGTGAGTCAGCAATGCGCGCTTGCGTGCAGCCCCGACGCCCGGAATTTCATCCAGCGGCGTGGCACCAACGGCCTTGGCGCGTTTCGCGCGATGGGTGCCAATGGCAAAACGGTGCGCCTCGTCCCTTAACCGTTGAATAAAGTACAAGACCGGATTGTTGCGTTTTAGGGCAAAGGGGCGCTGGCCGATCCGGTGAAACTCTTCCTTGCCGTGGTCACGGTCGACCCCTTTGGCAACACCGACCATCGGAATGTCTTCGACCCCGTGGGCCTGCATGATCTCGTGCACGGCGCTGACCTGTCCGGCACCGCCATCGATCAACAGCAGGTCGGGCCAAAGCCCTTTATCCCGATCCGGGTCTTCTTTTTGCAGGCGGGTGAAGCGACGGTTCAGAACCTCTTTCATCATGCCGAAATCATCACCCGGCGTCAGGTCGTCGCCGCGAATGTTGAACTTGCGATAGGCGTTTTTCATGAACCCGTCGGGCCCTGCCACGATCATACCACCCACCGCGTTAGTGCCTTGGATATGAGAGTTATCGTAGACCTCAATCCGTCCCGGTGGACTATCCAGATCAAACGCCTCTGCCACCCCGCGCAGCAACTTGGCCTGCGTGGCGCTTTCCGACATGCGCCTGGCCAGAGACTCTCGCGCATTGCGCAAGGCACCTGCAACCAGTTCCTGTTTCTCACCACGCAGCGGGACAAGGATTTCGACTTTGCGCCCGGCTTTCTCGGACAAAGCCTCCTGCATTAAATCGGCGTTTTCGATCCCGTCCGACAAGATCAACTGCCGTGGTGGTTCCTTGTTGTCGTAGAACTGGCCAAGGAAAGCCTCCATCACTTCGGCATGTGATACATCCGGGCCAACACGCGGATAAAAGTCCTTGTTGCCCCAGTTCTGGTTGGCCCGGATGAAGAATACCTGAACACAGGCTTGCCCGCTGTCCATATAAAGGCCGATCACATCCGCCTCGGTCACGCCACGAGGGTTGATGCCTTGCGCGGTCTGTACCTGCGTCAGCGCCCGGATGCGGTCGCGCAGACCGGCGGCGCGTTCGAACTCCATAGCCTCGGACGCCGCCATCATCTGTTCAGCCAGTTCCTCCTGCACCTTGGTCGAGCGCCCCGACAGGAAACGTTCTGCATCCTTGACGCTTTCACTGTAATCTTGCGCCGAAATCAAACCGACACACGGCCCGGAACACCGTTTGATCTGATAAAGCAGACAGGGCCGCGTGCGGCTGTCGAACATGGAATCCGAACAGTTACGCAGCAGGAATGCCTTTTGCAGCTGGTTCAATGTGCGGTTTACAGCACCCGCGCTGGCAAATGGTCCGAAATAGGCGCCTTTTTCCTTCTTCGCCCCACGGTGTTTTTTGATCTGCGGAAAGTCATGATCCTTGGCGACCAGGATGTTCGGAAAGCTTTTGTCGTCCCGCAGCAGCACATTGTATTTCGGTTTAAGCTGCTTGATCAGGTTCTGCTCCAGCAGCAGCGCTTCGGTTTCCGTTCTTGTGGTTAGAAACATCATCGAAGCGGTCGAGGAAATCATCTTCTCGATCCGGCCCGAGTGACCCGGCCTTGTATAGTTCGACACCCGCGCCTTCAGGTTTCGCGCCTTGCCCACGTATAAAACCCGACTGTCGGCATCCAGCATCCGGTACACCCCGGGTGAGCTGTCCAGCGTCTTTGCGTAGCGCTGAATGCAGGCATAACCGGTCAGGGACGATTCACTGTGGGTAGTCATGGGATTCCGATATGATTCTCTTATACTGGCTGCAATCTTGCGGGCTTCAGATCAAGAGAAAACAAATCCACGATTCCTGTGGATAAGTGTGAAGATAAGTTTTCACAGCCTTAGAATTTCCCTTGTTTCATTACCACTTCATTAACATGCACAAAAAATAGGCACATTATCAAGATGCTGATTTTTAACGATATTTTTTCACACATTTAGCAAGTGTATGAAAAAAAAGACATTTTTGTAACACGCAGGTAACACAAACGTGCGCGGTGCAAAACTTGCAGCGATATTGCTTATTCAACTCCCAGAACGTCCGGTGTTTTCCACCCCAGGTGTTGGCCGCCATCCACGCATATCAGTTGCCCCGTTACTGCGTGTGCATCCAGAAAATATCCCAAGGCGGCGGTGATATCCGACGGATTTGACCCACGTTCCAGAACAGTATTCGTTCGTTGCGCCTGGAAATGCTCAGCGCTTTGACGATGCCCCTGTACCGTCGGTCCGGGTCCGATGGCATTGACCCGGATTGCAGGGGACAGCGCCTGTGCCGAGGTACGGGTCAGCGTCCATAGCCCCATTTTGGCGATGGTGTAAGACATGAACTCGGGTGTCAGCTTGCGTACACGCATGTCCACCATGTTGATGATCAGACCGGTCGCAACTGGTTCGCCATTTTCGTCCGTGTTCGGGGCCAGCCCCTGCCCGGCCATGGCTTGGGTCAAAACGAACGGTGCCCGCAGATTGCTGTCGAGATGGCGGTCCCAGCTTTGGCGGGTCGCGGTGTGAACGCTGTCATACTCAAAGATCGAGGCGTTGTTCACCAGACAGGTGATCGGCCCGCCCAGAGCCTCGGCTGCTTTGGGCAGCAGATCCTGCACCTCTGCCTCATCCAGCAGATCAGCCTGCAATGCCACTGACCGTCGGCCCATAGCCTGTACCTCCGCCACAGTCTCGTGCGCGGGGCGTTCTGAGGACGCATAATGAACGGCGACATCATATCCACGACCCGCCAGATAAAGCGCCATGGCCCGACCCAGACGAATACCGGCACCGGTCACTAAAGCTCGGGTCATGCTTCACCTCGTTTTGTCAGATCACACCAGCAATACAGTGACATAAAGCGCATAAAGGAAGGTCAGCACCAGCCCCCAACCGCGAGAGATATCCTGCTTGAAAACAACAAAGGGAACCAGAAGCAGCGATGCGCCCAGCATGACCCAAAGGTCAAAATGCAGGAAACCGGGATCGACCGGGATACGCCCGAACCAGGTTGCAATCCCGATAATGGCCAGAAGATTGAACATGTTCGAGCCAATCACGTTGCCAAGGGCCACATCGGCCTGTCGGCGCAAAGCGGCCATCACGGTTGTCGCCAGTTCGGGTAAAGACGTTCCAACCGCAATTAGGGTCAGACCGATAACCGTTTCACTGACACCATATGTCCGGGCGATGACCGTCGCATTTTCCACCAGCAGGTGCGCCCCCATAGGAAGGCCCACAAGGCCGAGGATCAGGTAAACCGATACCTTCCAGTAAGGCATGTCAGGATCAGCTTCTTCCAGACCTTCAAGGTCGTCGTCATCGGCACAGGCTTCCCCACAGGCCTTGCGGTGCGCCTTTGCTTCACGAAACGCATTCATCAGAACCAGGCCCAAAGCCGCCAGCAGGATCAGGCCGCTGACGACGGTGAATGTTCCACAAAACGCCAACCCTATGAACAGGGCCGTCGCCATCAGCATGAATGCATAGTTCCTACGGCTGTCGCATTCGCTGGTATGGATCGTTGCCAGCATCGCAGGAAGACCAAGAACCAACAGGATGTTGGCCGTGTTTGATCCGACAACATTGCCCAGCGCAATACCCGGTGCGTGTTCCTTGACGGCACTGATAGCAATCAGCAACTCGGGCGCGGACGTGCCGAAGGCCACAATCGTAAGGCTGACGATCAAGGCCGGAACACCTAAACGCAGGCTCAGGTTCACTGCGCCACGCACCAAGGCATCGCCTGCCAGCAACAGGATCAACAGGCCAAGACCAGACAGCAGCCACGTGGTGATCAAGCCCGGCCTCCTTTTCCACAGGCACAGGGGCCTTTTCCGATGCGATAGCGACCGCATCGCGGACATTTCGCCGAACTTAGCTTCTTTTGCCCAGGAAACCGCAGCTTGCCGAACATTGCCAATACGCCCATTGCGATCAGAAATAGAGTGACAGCCTTTACGATCACGTCACAAACCGAAACGCGCGTAGGCTGCCCGCTCCTCTAACCCTGCGATAGCATCCTGCGCCAGGCTGGCACCAAACCGGGTCCAGATCGGTTTTTTCACGCCATAGCGGCGAAATTTGACCTTGTCACCGAAACGGTCCTGCACCTTTGGCTTCAGATGGGCGATGCCGTCGATAAGCCCCAGTTCCTGCGCGCGACGCGCCAGCCAGACCTCGCCCGTGAACAGGTCAGCTTCCTGATTCAGCTTGTCCCCGCGCCGATCTTTGACGTGCGCAATGAAATTCTCGTGGATATCGCCCAATAACCCTTGCAGGCGGGCTACATCCTCTTTCTTTTCCGGTGAAAACGGGTCGAGCATGGACTTCGATTTCCCGGCGGTATGGACCCGCCGCTCAAATCCCTGCCGCGCCAGAAAGACATGCGCGCCAAATCCAGCCGAGATCACACCGATCGATCCCAGTACGGAACTGTCATCGGCCCAGATCTCATCCGCTGCGGCGGCCAGCCAATACCCACCGGATGCAGCGACGTCTTCGACAAAAGCGATGACCGGCACGTCCTGTTCTTCGGACAAACGCCGAATGCGCGCACCGATCATTGAACTTTGGACAGGGGATCCGCCCGGTGAATTGATCTCAAGCGCCACGGCCGCAGGTTTTCCCTTGCGAAAGGCTTTCTCGAGAACCGGCGCAAGCGTGGCGTCGTTCAAGGACCCGCGCCCGGCCATTCCAATGGCGCCGGACAGGCGGACAACGGCCACACAGGGGTGTTTTTTGACGAACGGCAGGCTGAGCTTCATGGGTGCCGATGTAGAGTGCCACCAACCCGTAAACAAGGGACTCTTCGAACCTTGAACGCGACGTGAACCAGATTCACACACTCGATGGGCAAAAATGCAACGCACCGGCGTGGGTTAGCTGCGAATGCGCCAGCCAGTTTTGAAGATCCAGCCAATGACCGCCAGACACACCCCAGTAAAGGCTATGATGGCCAGCAAACTCATGGCGATGGGCACATCCGCAAGCCCGAAAAACGACCAGCGAAACCCCGAGATCAGATAGACGACCGGATTGAACAACGTGATCGTCTGCCACAGAGGCGGCAGCATCGAGATTGAATAAAACGTACCGCCAAGGAAGATAAGTGGCGTGACCACAAGTTGCGGTACCAGAGACATCTGTTCAAAATTACTGGCCCATATCCCGATGATAAAGCCCAGCAACGAGAAGCTGAGACATGACAGGATCAAAAACGCCGCCATGGCAAAGGGGTGTTCGATCCGTATGTCGACGAAGAAGGTCGACGTGGCCAGAATGACCAGTCCCACGAACAGCGCTTTGCTGGCCGCCGCACCAACATACCCAATCACGATTTCGAAAAAATTCACCGGCGCCGACAGCAGCTCGTAAATGGTGCCCAGAAACTTTGGGAAATAAATTCCGAAAGACGCGTTCGAGATCGAAAGCATCACCACCGACAGCATGATCAAGCCCGGCACAATGAACGCGCCGTAGGATACGCCCTCGACCTCCTGAATTCGACTGCCGATGGCGGTGCCAAAAACCACGAAATACAGCGAGGTGGAAAGAACCGGTGACAGGAAGCTTTGCGCCAGGGTGCGAAAGAAGCGAGCCATTTCGAACCGGTAGATTGCAGCGATTGCGGTCCAGTTCATGCCGCCTCTCCGGATACCAGGTTTACAAATATCTCTTCCAGGCTCGATTGCCGTGTCTGCACATCGCGCAATACCAGCCCGGCCTGCGACACGTCATTCAACAGGGTCGTTATCCCCGTGCGATCCGCATGGGTATCGTAGGTATAGATCAGGCTATCCCCCGCGCCGTTAAGGGTCAGATTGTGGCTGGCCAAATCATCGGGAATCCTGGCGATTGGCTCAGTCAGCATGACGACAATCTGCTTTTTGCCCATCTGCGCCATAAGCGTGTCTTTATCCTGCACCAAAAGCAACTCACCCTTGTCAATAACGCCGACGCGATCCGCGATGGCTTCGGCCTCTTCGATATAGTGGGTGGTCAGAATGATGGTGACACCGTCCCGTTTCAGCTCGGCCACGATTTCCCACATATCCTTGCGCAGCTCGACATCCACACCCGCCGTCGGTTCATCCAGAAACAAAACACGTGGTTCATGCGCCAAGGCCTTGGCGATCAGCACGCGGCGTTTCATGCCGCCCGACAACTCCTTGATTGCGTTCTTGCGCTTTTCCCACAGCGAAAGCTTGCGCAGAATGTCCTCGATCCGGGCGTTGTCTTTGCCCAGCCCAAACAATCCGCGTGACAGCCGAACCGTGTTCCAGACCTTTTCAAACGGTTCCAGCGCAATCTCTTGCGGGACAAGCCCGATCATTCTGCGCGCTGCGCGATAGTCCGACTGAATGTCGTGCCCGCCGACTGAAACCGTACCGGATGTTGGCGTGGTTATTCCGCAGATCGTCGAGATCAGAGTAGTTTTTCCCGCCCCATTCGGCCCCAGAAGCGCAAGAATTTCGCCTTCTTCAATGTCCAGAGACACACCTTTCAGCGCCTCGAACCCATCGGCGTAGGATTTGCGCAGATCTCTGATGGATAAAATGGTCGTCATATCCGCTCCCCGTTCTGGCCCAGACCCTATCGCCCCGAACACAGGGATAACAGGCCCATTCCGCACCATGTGATGAACAACTGCCAAAAGGAAGACCGCCCGCGCCAGCAATCATCCGGCTTGCAATCCCGACACCAGCCAGCAAACTCTGCCGGAAACGGAGGGCCTTGATGCTGAACGGAATACGTGTTGTCGAACTCGAAGGTCTGGGCCCCGGCCCGTTTAGTGCCATGTTACTGGCAGATCTGGGCGCTGACGTGATAACAGTCCACCGCAAAGGGGGCGCCGCAACACCGGGTATGCCGGAACGTTCCCTGCTGGACCGGGGCAAAAGATCCATCGCACTTGATCTGAAGAACGCCAATGATCTGGATACCGCACTTCGCCTTATTGACACAGCCGATGCCCTGATCGAAGGATTCCGCCCCGGTGTGATGGAAAAACTGGGGCTCGGCCCGGATACCTGCCTGACCCGCAATCCAAAACTGGTCTATGGGCGCATGACTGGCTGGGGGCAGGATAGCCCGCTGGCCGACACGGCGGGGCATGACCTGAATTACATCGCCCTGTCCGGAGCGCTCTGGTATGCATCACGTCCCGGCCAAGCACCGCAGACCCCGCCAACTTTGGTGGGCGATATCGGCGGTGGGGCCATGTATCTTGTGGCAGGCGTTCTGGCAGGGCTCATCAATGCGCAACGCACTGGCGCAGGTACTGTCGTTGACGCGGCAATCTATGACGGCTCGGCCCATATGATGAACCTGTTGATGACAATGCGCCAAACCGGCAACCTGTCTGAAACCCGGGGTCAAAGCCTGTTGGACGGTCCCCACTGGAGCAGAACCTACGCCTGCGCCTGCGGTGGTTTTATTTCCGTTCAATGCCTCGAACCAAAATTCTACATGCAATTTCTGAGCTTAATGGGCCTCACAAACGATACCGAGTTTCAACGGCAATACGACCGTAATCTATGGCCTTCGCTTTCACGCCGTCTGACCGATATTTTCGCCAGTCAACCACGCGACCATTGGGAGGCCCTGTTTCGAGGAACAGATGCCTGCGTTGCCCCAGTTCTCAGCCCGGACGAAGCCCGCTCACACCCGATGAACACCCATCGCAACTGCTGGCAGGATTTTGACGGCGCATTTCAGGCCGCCGCCGCCCCACGGTTTTCAGGCCATGACTGGACCCCGAAACCCAGTCCCATACGCGGCGAGCATACCAAGGACATCCTCGCAGAGCTCGACAGCCTGAGCTGATCCGCACTTCATCTGGCGCAAAATATCCCGGGGGATGAATTGGCCGCAGGCCAAGAAGGGGGCTGGCCCCCTTTAATCTGACTACCGCCCGCGCACCGTATCGATCATCAACTGAACATTCTCAGGATCGGCATCCGGCGTGATCCCATGACCCAGGTTGAAGATGTGTGGCCCGTTCGAGAACGCCTCGACAATCCGCCGCGTCTCTTCCACCAGAGCCTGTCCACCGGTCACCATATGCGACGAGGCCAGGTTTCCCTGTACACAACCATCAATCTGTACATGTCTGGCGGCCCAATCGGGCGACACCGAGTTGTCCAGCGCGACGCAATCCACGCCAGTCGTCTTGGCAAATCCAATATACCCCTCCCCCGCCTCGCGCGGGAAACCAATCACCGGAATGCCGGGATGACGCTCCTTGATGGCCTGCGTAATCACACGGCATGGTTCCACAGCGTATCTGCGAAACGCCTCACCTTTCAGGGAACCCGCCCAGCTGTCGAAAATCTTGACCACCTCAGCCCCGGCGTCGATCTGAGCCGACAGATACTCGATTGTTGCGGCCGTGATGCGATCCAGCAGCGCCTCGAATAAAACAGTATCGCTTTCTCGCAGAGCGTGAGCTGGTCCCTGATCGGGTGTTCCACGCCCGGCGATCATGTAGGTCGCGACTGTCCAGGGCGCGCCGGCAAACCCGATCAACGCGGTCTCAGACGGCAATTCTCGCGACAGGATCCGAACCGTTTCATAAACGGGCGACAATGTCTCATGAATCGCGTCAACCGGTTTCAGCGCATCAAACTCCGCTTGCCGCGTGATGGTCGATAAACGTGGGCCTTCACCGGTCACGAACCATAAATCCGCACCCAGCGCCTGCGGTACCAGCAGGATATCGGCAAACAGGATCGCAGCATCAAACCCATAGCGCCGGATTGGCTGCAATGTGACTTCGGCGGCCAGTTCCGGGTTATAGCATAATGACAGAAAATCCCCAGCCTGGGCACGGGTAGCCCGGTATTCCGGCAGATACCGACCCGCCTGGCGCATCATCCAGATTGGCGGCACATCCTGTACTTCGCCCGCCAGCGCCCTCAGCAGTTTCTTTGTCTCGGCCATATTCGCCCCCAGTCTTCCGGTTTTGGCAACGGGTCGTCCTTCGGCGGCAATTTGTCAAGCTCAGCCCCCATTGTCAGGGCAATGTGACGCGACTAAAGCTGTGCACATGACTTTGACCCTGCCCACCCCCGCATCGCCCCTCAGAATCGGCACTCGTGGTTCGCCGCTGGCTCTGGCTCAGGCCTATGAAACGCGCCAACGTCTGAGCGATGCCTTCGATCTACCCGAAGCGGCCTTTGAAATCGTCGTGATCAAGACAACTGGCGACAATCGCGCTATGATCGATGCAGATCGTCCCCTGAAGGAAATCGGCAACAAGGGCCTGTTCACCAAGGAAATCGAAGAGGCGATGTTGCGCGCCGAAATCGATATCGCCGTGCATTCAACGAAAGACATGCCTGTTGAGCAGCCCGAAGGGCTGGTTCTGGACACATTCCTTCCGCGCGAGGATGTGCGTGACGCTTTCATCTCGCCGCGCCTTAACTCGATCCACGATCTGCCTGAAGGGGCCGTCGTGGGCACCTCGTCTTTGCGGCGCCGGGCACAGCTGCTGAACCGGCGGCCGGATCTGAAAGTGGTCGAGTTTCGCGGGAACGTGCAGACGCGGCTGAAAAAGCTGGAAGCCAGGGTCGCGGATTGCACTTTTCTGGCCATGGCTGGCATTCGCCGTCTGGGCATGGACGAGATTCCAGCCAGCGCCATTTCTCCGGATGACATGCTGCCCGCGATTGCACAGGGTACCATTGGCATCGAACGGCGTAGCAACGATATACGCGCGGCTGAAATGCTTGAAGCGATTCATCACGCGGAAACAGGATGGCGGCTGGCCGCCGAACGCACCTTGCTGGCCGCGCTGGACGGGTCTTGCGAAACTCCGATCGCTGGCCTGGCGGAACTGGACGGAGACAACTTAAGGCTGCGCGGCGAAGTCCTGCGCCCAGATGGGTCGGACACCGTGAACAGAGAAGTGACCGGTTCTGTCAAAGACGGGCCAGAAATGGCCCGCACGATGGCAGCGGAACTGTTGGAACAGGCGGGTCCAGGTTTTTTTGATTGGAAAAATTCAAATTAATTTAAGGCAGTGTGAACTTGATCACTGTGACCGCCGAGATTCTCGGGCATTAAAGTGACATACCGATGAGGAAGTCGGGTCAGTCTCGAAAGTATCGAAAAGTTTTCAGATTGCCGGTGATTTAATCAGTATTCGAGGGGGCGAGGCTGACCCCCGACTTCCAAAGGTAGCGGGTCGCTGTTGAACTCAACAGCGACCCGTTTACGTTGTATACATCCAACCTTCAGGAAATGGCATCAACCGCGTGACGGACGGCGATGCGTGTCTGTTCCAGATCCGCATCGGTGATCGCCAGCGACGGATAAAGCTTGCCCGGAGACTTGAAGATTCCATGGGCGCGCAGCACCGCATTATAAGTGGCGTTACGCTGTGGATCATCATGGTTTGCGCTGCGATAGTCACGACATTCGGCGTTGGTGAAATAGATGTCAAACAAAGTCTCGTCACCGCATATCCGATGCGCAATACCCGCTTCATTCAAGGCGTCCGTCTGAATCTGCTGCAAGTGTTTTCCAATTGCGCGCAAACGCTCGTACGCGCTATCACGCCGCAGAATCTCCATCGTCTTCAGCCCAGCGGCCGAGGCGACCGGATTCCCTGATAGGGTCCCCAACTGCATCAGCCAACCTTCTTCCCCGACCTTCGATTTATCGAAATGCTTCATGATCTCGACGCTGGCACCGAGCGCAGCCAGAGGGAAGCCACCGCCCGTGATCTTACCCAGAGTGCAGATATCCGGTGTGACCCCGTATCGTTCCTGCGCCCCGCCATAAGCCAGCCGAAATCCGGTGACGATCTCATCAAAGATCAGCAACACACCACGTTGATCACACAGGGTTCGAAGGCCCTGCAAATATCCCGGCATTGGCGGAATGATCCGTTGCAAAGGCTCGACCATAATCGCGGCAACATCGTCATTTTCCTCCAGCAAAGCAGCGACGGCTTCCAGATCGTTAAAGGGCGCGATCAGCATCTGCTCGGCCACGCTGTCGGGGATACCGGCGCTGTCGGGAACAGCCTGCGGGAAATTAACTCTGCGGCTTGGGGCAAGGCTCATCTGCGCCTCGGCGCTCATACCGTGGTAACCGCCTTCAAACTTCAGGATCTTGCTGCGCCCGGTATAAGCCCGCGCCAGGCGAATCGCATACATGTCGGCTTCGCCTCCCGACGCGACAAAGCGCACCTGCTCGCAGCAGGGAACGGCGTCGATGATGGCCTCGGCCAATTCGATGCCCTTGCTGTTGTTTGCAAAAAACGTCATCCCTTTTGGCAACTGTTCCAATACGGCTTCCATCACCTCGGGGTGGCCATGGCCCAGCAGCATCGGACCCGACCCTATCAGGTAATCGACATATTCGTTGCCGTCCTCGTCCCAGACACGGCTGCCTTCACCACGGGCGATGATGATGCCCGGATCGAAGTTGCCGAAACCGCCAGCTGGAAGAACCTCTTTTGCGCGTGCTATCCACTCGGACTGTGTCTGGATCTTCAGCATCTCAATCAATCTCCAAAATCGGGGTGCCAAGAATTTCGAGGTCAGGGGTCACACCTAATCCCGGACCTTCGGGCGGAGCAATCCGGCCGTTTTCACGGTTTGGTGCATCAGGACACAGACGCGGGGCCACGTACGACGACAAGTCACACGTGTTCATCAGGGAGCTCTTCGGCGTCGACGCCGCAAAGTGGAGTGAAGCCGCGGTAATAATATCAGACCCCCATGTGCATTCCGCGCAAATCTCGGCGCCCAGATGCACGGTCAGGTCCCGCGCACGACGCATTGCCGACAATCCGCCGAATTTTGAAAGTTTAAGCGCCACCGCATCCATGCACCCGAGGTCATGCGCACGCATCAGCGAGGCAAGATCAAAGGCACTCTCGTCGATTTTCATCGGAAGACCGGTAGCCTGACGGACAGCGGCACAGTCCTCCAGCGTTTTGCAGGGCTGTTCCAACATCACGTCCAGATGTGCCACCGCACGCCCGGTACGGGTCGCCTGCAATCGCGATGCTCCACAATTCCAGTCACCGTAAACCAATGGCCCGGTTCCCACGGCTTCGCGCACTTTGATCAACCGTTCGGCATCCGCCTGCCAATCGCCCTCGACGCCCAGCTTAACCTGAAACTGGCGGATACCAGTTTGAAAAGCGGATTTAGAAATGCGCGCCATCTCGTCCGGCGCAATGCAAGTGATTGAATGATAGAGCGGCATATCCGCCTGCGCTCGCCCACCCAACACCGCATAAACCGGCATCCCTGCCGCCTGACCGAACAGGTCCCAAAGCGCGATATCGACGATCGATTTCGCGTATTGATGCCCTTGCAGAAACCCGTCCAGCTTGCGCATGGGGGCGTCTGCACCAAATGGGGTAATCCCGAGGATTTCAGGCGCCATCTCAGCAATGGCACCTGGCACCCCGTCCGCATAGGCCGGCAGGTAATGCGGGATCGGGCAGACCTCACCCCACCCCCTGTGACCGGTGTCCGTTTCAAGGCTCAGGACATGGGATTTCACAGTGGCGCAGGTCTTACCTTCAGCCATATGGTACGTTTCGTGACTTGTCAGATCAACAGACCAGAGCGTTATCTTGTTGATTTTCAAGCGTATACTCCCACTGGATCACCCAATGTGCTTTCATCCGGATGAACACCGAGCCCGGGTTCTTCTGGCAGGTGCAAATGGCCATCAACATTCCGAGGCCCACGCCCACCGGCAATATCGACCGTGATCATGTCCTGACAGGCCCATACTGCAAGGCAGTTGTCATCCGGGATGGTCGCGGCCAGATGCAATGCTTCGGTATCGGCCAGAACCGTACCGCCTGTGGCCATTACAAACATGTCTATCCCATGGGCCAGCGCGATATCCCGCATGCGCGCAGCCTTGGTCAGCCCGCCGACGCGGTTCAACTTGATCCCGAAAATCTGAGCCAGACCATCGCGGGCAATACGGGCCGCATCCTGCAAAGTCACAAGGCTTTCGTCCACTGAAACGGGTGACGGGTGAAGCCCCGAGATTGCAGCAATGTCATCCAGCGTCTCACAAGGTTGTTCGAACATGACATTCAGGTCCGCGCAGGTGCTCATCACACGCAACGCTTGCTGACGCGTCCAGCCACGATTGACATCATAAAGAACGATCTCGCCGGGTCGCCGAATACTCTCGACATCGCGAACACGCGCGATGTCCCGTTCAACGTCACCACCGATCTTCACAGAATGGGCGATGTAGCCCCGCTGGCGGTACCGCTCTATGACCGCGCGCGTTTCGTCGACGGATTTCGCCCCGACCGAGGACGCTATCGGGCGCGGTGTCCGCGATCCACCCCCCATCAGATCGGCAATCGGCACACCCGCCACCTGACCCGCGATATCCCAGCAGGCCATATCAATAGGGCTTTTGGTATAAAGGTGCCCGGGCAAGGCAAGATCCATAGCCCGTTCCACATCCAGAACCCGCCGCGGATCAAGGCCCAGAATGAACGGCGCCATCGTTTCAATTCCGGCGCGGATACCCGGACCATGCGCGGGCACATAGGTATGGCCCCATGGCGTCCCTTCACCCCAGCCAACAAACCCCGCATCGGTTTCGATTTTCACGAGTGTCGCGTCAAGCGTTTCGAATTTCAGTCGCCCACCAGACAACCAATATGGATGCTCCAGTGGGAGGTCGACGTGAAATACTGTGATAGATTTGATCTTCATGCGATATCCATCCGGGGCAGATCACCCATGCCTTCACCGCGCCACAGAACATAAGTCAGGATCTGCTGATCTGTGGTGACCATGGCATGACTTTGCCAGCTTGCGTGCAAGCGTGTTTGATTGGCTCCAAGATATGTTTCGTTCCCATTGACCTTGAACAACGCACCTCCGCCAAGAATGAGGTAGAGTTCTTCGGCCTGATGGCTGTGCCAATCGTAATTCAGGCCAGCCCCCCAATACGCGATGTAGCCACGCAGCAGGGTCGAGTGAAAATGTCCGGTAGGACCTAACAACTCATAATAGCCGTATCGGTTCAGGAAATCCGCACCAACTTCGTCTTCGGTGTAGGTGTGTTTCCAATGTGCCAGATGCGCCGTCGCTTTGACCGCCGCGATCAAGTCACGGGTTGGCGTGTCTTCAACAAGATCGAAGGCTGCCACCAGCCTCGTTGCGGGAATGGGTGCGGCATCCAACCCCGTCGGGGTCAGATCACCCGGCCAAGGCGCGAACGCAGCAAGGTCCGGATGCGCATGGTGCATTTGCCGGGCAGCTTCGAGAACATCGTCAAGCGTCATGGCATCACCACGATGTTGCCGGTGTGCTCTTTCGCGATGAACGCGGCTTGTGCTTCTCGGAGTTCCTTCAGCGCGTATGTCGCGGCAAGCGCTGGCTTGATCTCACCAGCCTCGATGTATGTTACGAGGTTCTTCATGACCTGAGGGTCAATGACGGTCGAACCGGTGAAGGTCAGGTCGCGCAGGTAGAATGTGCGCAGATCAAGTTCGACGATCGGGCCTGCAATTGCGCCCGAACAGGTATAGCGGCCACCCCGTTCCAAAATGTCGATCAGGTTCGGCCAGTATGGTCCGCCCACGACATCTGCGACCACACTGATCTTTTCTACGCCCAGCGCCTCGCGCAGGTTCGCAGGAGCGCGTGGCAGAATGACGTCAGGGCCAAGCCTGGCCACGTCCGCGTGTTTGGATTCGGATGCCATCGCGATCACACGCGCGCCGCGCCGTTTGGCCAGTTGCACAAGCGCACCGCCCACACCGCCGGAAGCACCTGGAACCAAAACCGTATCCTCGCCGGTCACATTGGCACGGGTCAACATGCCTTCGGCGGTGGAGTAAGAGCAGGAAAAAGTTGCCAGTTCAGCATCCGTCAGGTTCGAGGTGATTGCCACAGCATTCACCGCCAGAGTTGTCGCGTATTCGGCAAAACCACCATCCCGTTCCGAGCCGAAATAACCAGTCTTGTCCATATTGTCGGGTTCCACCGGATCGCGCAGCCAGCCATCCGTGATGACACGCTCGCCAATACGTGCCTGGTCAACACCTTCGCCGACGGAAACGATATGCCCGCAGATATCGGCCCCTTGAATTCGCGGGAAGGTGATCGGATTACCGCCCCAGGTGGGATCTTCTTCGCCAACCTCTTCAAACGCACCACCGGTCGTTGCGGCTGTGACCGTCTTGGAGTACCAACCCGACCGCGTGTTGACGTCCGTATTGTTCAGGCCACATGCCGCAACCTTGATCAGCACTTCACCCTCCGCAGGTTCAGGACGCGGCCATTTATCGTGCCAAACTATCTGCTCTAACCCTCCGTGGCCCATCGTGACCATGGCTTTCATTGTGGCGGGCAGGCTCATCAGGCGGTCTCCACTACTGCGTCTGTGCGGGGCAGCAGGCTGTCTGGATCGTAGGCGGGCTTATCCAGTACTCGGGCCGAACGCGGCTTGCCGTGAATCACGACCTCCAACTCGGTTCCCGCTTTTGCTGCTTCGGATTTGATGTATGCAAAGGCCAATATCTTACCTACCGTGTGGCCGAATACGACCGAAGCTGTCGAGCCTATGACACGCCCGTCCAGCGTCACCGCCTCGCCTCCATGGCCATCAATTTCGCCATCCGGCTCGACTTGCAGATAGGCACATACCCATGGCAGATCGGTGTTCAACGTCTTGTCCTTGCCCAGGTAGCCCTTGTCCGTACGGGCAAAGCGCAGCACATCAGCTTCTGCCAGCGTGACTTCGTTTGTCAGCTCGCCTGCCCCTTTGAAGCCCTTCTCCATCCGCATCACGTTCATGGCGAAACTGCCATAGTCCGCAATGCCATACGCCTCACCCGCAGCCCATAGCGCATTGTAGACGTCGAGGCAGGCAGCGTTGGGCATATGCAGCTCCCAACCCAGTTCGCCCGCATAAGATATGCGAAACGCCCAGAGTTTATGACCGGCAATGGTGACCTCTTGCGCCGACAGCCAGCGGAACCCGGCATTGCTCAGATCGGTAGCCGTACAGCGCGCCAGAACTTCGCGTGATCTGGGGCCGTTCAGCGACAAGGCCGACCATTCTGACGACAGCGCGTTGATCTGCACATCTTCACCCTTGCGATGATGCGCCAGATGATCAAGCAAGCGCTGTTCGAAGAACGCTGCACAGACCAGATAGAAGCGGTCTTCGGCCATGCGGACAATCGTTGTCTCTAACTCGATCCGGCCACGACGGTTCAACATATGGGTCAGCGTGATCGAGCCAACCTTTTGCGGCATCCTGTTAGCAGTCAACCGATCCAACAGGGTATAGGCATCGGACCCCGATACTTCGACTTTGGTGAAGGCGGTGACATCCATGATGCCGACACGTTCGCGCACTGCCTTGACCTCGGCCGCGACCATGTCGTCGGCAGGAGTGCGGCGGAAGGAATAGTGATCGCGTTGTTCCACACCATCGCGGGCGAACCAGCGGGGGCGTTCGAAGCCATAGACTTCTTCATGTACCGCGCCCTTGGATTTCAGCAACTCGTACAGTGGCGACGGCTTGATCGGACGCCCTGCAAGCCGATTGAAGTGTGGAAACGGGATTTCGTGCCGCAAGCAGTAATCTTCTTCCGCTTTGATCACTTGCCAGTCTTTGGTGGCATAGCTGCCAAAGCGGCGCGGATCGAAATCCCGCATCGAGATATCGGCAGCCCCATGCACCATCCAGCGCGCCAGTTCGCGGGCCAGACCCGGGCCCCAACCGATCCCAATCTGCGTCCCGCAACAGCACCAGTAATTTCGCACACCCGGTGCAGGACCGATCAGGGGGTTGCCGTCCGGCGGATGTGATATCGCCCCATGCACATCGCGTTGAATACCCAGTTCTGCAAAGATCGGCATCCGGTTCAGGCTTTCCTCTAGCCATGGCATTACCCGGTCATAATCCGCGTCGAACAACCAGTTCTCGTACTCCCACGGGCAATGATCATGCCAGACCGAGTTCGGATTCTCTTTCTCGTATATTCCGATCAGGCCGCGCTGCTGCTCCATCCGGATATAACCCGAGACTTTGCGGTCATCGCGGATCACCGGCAGTTCCTTGTCCAAGTTCTGGAATTCGGGCACTGGCTCAGTCACGAAATAATGGTGCGTCATTGACGTCATGGGCAGTTGCAGCCCGGACCATTCGCCCATCTGGCGCGCGTAGGTGCCGCCCGCGTTCACCACATGCTCACAGATGATGGTGCCCTGTTCGGTCTCAACAATCCATTCACCGTTTGCGCCCTGCGTGATGTTCGTCGCCCGGCAACTGCGGAAGATGCGCACGCCTTTCTGGCGTGCCCCGGTTGCCATCGCCATGGTCACGTTTGTCGGGTCCACATGCCCGTCATCCGGCGTGTGCAGAGCGCCAAGAACACCTTCAAGGTTATAAAACGGATGCAGTTCGGCCACCTTCTCGGGACCGACAAGTTCGATATTGAAGCCCAGCGACCGGCCCACCGACAGCGTGTGGCGCAGCCAATCCATCTCATCCTCGGTATAAGCAAGACGGAACGAGCCGCAGCCATGCCATGTGACGGGCTGGCCTGTCTCGGCCTCAAGCAGGCCGGAATACAAACCGATGTTATAATCGACGCATTTGCCCAGACCAAAGCTTGAGGTTGAATGCGTAATCTGCCCTGCTGCATGCCATGTACTGCCGCTGGTCAGCTCGGCCTTTTCCAGCAGAACAGTCTCTTCGCCCCAGCCTTCATGGGCCAGATGGTAGGCCAGACCAACGCCCATGACGCCGCCCCCGACGATGACCACGCGTGCGTGTGACGGCAGTTCATTCCCGGACATGATTTTTCCTCTTCCCGAGTCGCTTTTCTGCTCGACAGGCTAATTCCACATTTGTACCATCGTCAATCATGAATGACACAAATGTATCATCAACTGTTCTGGACCGCCTGACCGAAGAGTGGGACGCCCTGACCCCTGAGGCGCAGAAAGCCGCGCGGTACGTTCTGGAAAACCCTACGGATGTGGGGGTCTCAACCGTGCGCGAAATCGCCGAGGCGGCAAAGGTCAAACCCAACACATTCGTGCGCATGGCACGGCAAGTGGGGTTTGAAGGGTACGAAGATTTTCGCGAACCCTTTCGCGACGCGATCCGAAAAGGGCGCGTGTCGTTTCCAGACCGTGCCAGATGGCTTCAGGACATCGGCAAATCCGGTGAATTGGGCGGCCTGTATGCCGATATGATCGGCGCCGCGATCCGGAATATCGAGGAAACATTTGCAGGGATCGACGCAAACCGCCTGAAATCTGCTGCCGAAGTCATCTGGAATTCTCGCCAGATTTTCACACTCGGCGTAGGCGTCAACAACTCCAACGCGCGCAACTTTACTTATCTGGCTTCGACCGGGATGAAGCAGTTTCATGCAATCCCCCGCCCCGGTTCAACCCCAATGGACGATCTGGCCTGGGCCGATGAGCAGGACGTGCTGATTGCGATCACCTGTCATCCCTACCGCACCGAAGTGATCGAGGCGGTCAAACTGGCACGTCAGCAGGGCCTGACTGTCATAGGTATCTCGGACAGTCCGGCCAGCCCTGTGATCCGGAACGCCCATCACGGGTTTGTCGTCGCAGCAGATACCCCGCAGTTTTTCCCGTCATCCGTTTCGACCATCGCGCTGCTGGAAACGCTGCTGTCTTTCGTGATCGCGGTATCCAGCGACGAGATCGTCGAACGAGTCGAACGTTTCCATCGTCGTCGCCATCAGCTTGGCATCTATGCGGAGGAACCCGAATGAACGTACCGCTGACCCACTCACTGGACGCGCGCTACTATACCGACCCTGCCATTTTCGAGAAGGAGATGCAGGGGCTTTTGGCCCGAACATGGCAATTCGCAGGCCATGTCGCGCAGGTTCGGGAAACAGGGGATTACTTTGCTTTTGAGATCGCCGGGCAAAACCTGTTCTGCATTCGCGGGCGCGATGGCGAAATTCGCACTTTCTATAACGTCTGCCAGCACCGTGCGCATGAAATGATCTCGGGCGCAGGAAACACCCGCGTCGTCGTCTGCCCTTACCACGCGTGGACCTATGAATTGTCCGGCCAGCTGCGCGCGGGTCCAAATATCAAATCCGTCCCCGGATTTGACCGCAGTGCGATCTGCCTGACGGCGGTCCGGACCGAAATCTTCAATGGGTTTATCTTCGTCAATCTCGACGACAAGGCAGCGCCGATGGATGACTGGTATCCCGGAGTGCGGCAGGAAATCCGTGCATTCGTCCCGCATATCGACGAACTCGAGCCGCTGGAGTGGGTCGAGATTCCGGAAAATTGCAACTGGAAGGTCAGCGTCGAGAATTACTCCGAGTGTTATCACTGTCCGACCAACCACCCGACATTCGCTGAAGGTGTCGTCAAGCCCGAAACCTACGACATCCAACCCGATGCAGGCGGCGGTTTCGTGCTGCGCCACACGACCGAATGTCAGAGTCTCGACAAGATGACCTACCCTATCGACCTGTCAGTGCCTCATGCGGGCGATTACCAGTCTTGGTTCCTGTGGCCGATGTTTTCGTTCCAGTGCTATCCGGGCAATGTGCTGAACACATATCACTGGCGCGCAAGTGACACGGATCACTGCACCGTCTGGCGTGGTTGGTACACCGAAGGTGGTTCGGAAAGCGCGGTGATCAGGCAATTGGCCGTTCAGGACAGGGAAACAACGGTCGAAGAAGACATCCGGCTTGTGGAATCCGTGCATCGCGGACTCAGATCCCGCGGTTACCGCCCCGGCCCGCTGGTGCTGGATCCGGGCTGCGGTGTGATGTCCGAACACTCAATCGCCAAGTTGCAACAATGGATGCGCGAGGCCGTGGAATGAAACCCACCCCAGGCAGACATAACCTGTTTGCCCTGCCCTTGTGCGGGTAGATCAACCACGCTGATGCCCAAGGAATGGCACCCTTGCAAAATCGACCGGTTTTTGCCCAAAGCACTTAGGTATATCGACATAGTGGACATGCCGGACCGGGTATACAGGTACACCACCGGATGAAATCATACTACGATCCCGCATACAAACACCGCCTGACACGCTGTAAAATCGGAGACCCGCAATGGCCGACTTATTTGACGAAAACCTGTTCCTGAAAGGGTTGGAACAACGGAAGAATACACTGGGCGCAGAGTATGTGGAAAAGAACCTTGCAGCAGCAGATGATTTTACGCGCCCGTTTCAGGAAGCCATGACCGCCTGGTGCTGGGGTTTTGGCTGGGGGGATGACGTGATCGACGCAAAAACGCGATCGATGATGAACCTGTCCATGATCGGCGCTTTGGGAAAGATGCATGAATGGGAAATCCACTGCCGGGGTGCCATCACCAACGGGGTGACCAAAGAAGAAATACGCGCCATCATCCACGTGGTCGGGATTTATTGCGGCGTTCCGCAGGCGTTGGAGTGTTTCCGCGTCGCCCGCAAAGTGCTGGACGACAATTAGACGCCATCACAGACCTGCTTCGGCCAACAGTCGTGCACCTTCGTCATAGTATTTTCTGTTTTTGAAACAGCCCGGCCAGGCCCAGCGCTCTGCCGTGAAACCGGGCTGCAATTCCAGGATGCGACGGGCGTGCCGGCGTGCCAGTGACTGGTTGCCAGCGGCGGCGGACAACATGCATAACACAACCCGCGCCCGCACGCTGCCGGGGTCCACTCGCAAGACATTATGCGCGTGCTGCCATGCTGCCTTGTCTCCGGAGAGGGCAAGGGTCATGGACAGGTTCGCCTCGATCCAGATCGGCGGGTGCGGCGTTAACGCGAGGGCCTGCCGATACGTGGCTATTCCGTCCTCAAGCCGGTCATCATACATCAACAAGACACCATAATAGCCCAGCAATTCGGGGCTGCTGTGGAACCTCTCAAGTACCTTGCGCATCAGCTGGCAAGCCTCGGCAGTATGGCCAGCAACACTGTGGGTAAACGCTTCGAGTGCGGCGCAATAAGGATCCGCCGGGTGTTTTTCACGCATGACGGCGCAGTCGGCCTCGACCAGAGCCAGCGTTTTTTCCGGCGAATCTTCCATGCCCAACCGGATCAGATCCAGGCGGCAGAATCCGACAGCGATCCGCGCAGGCAGATAGTCCGGATCGCGCTGCAAACAGACCTCATACTGGCGGATGGCACGAAACAGGCCGTCCTTGGTCGTAAGGCTTTCCTGAATGCGACCATTCTGAAATGCCGTCCAAACTTCGGTGGATGTGGCGCGTGCTGACCAGATGTCGGACCAGTGACCATCCCGCAGCCGTAGTTGAAGCGCTTCGACAACTTTCATTGCGATTTCTTCAACGGCGTCAAACGTATCCTTTTCCCGAAACCGGAAACGTTCGGTCCATAGGCACACCTGATCCACGGTTGATGTTAATTGTGCCGCCACCCGCAGTCCTTCGGCCGCTACCACGCTGCCGCTTAGCATATAGCCGTCGACAGGCCCTTCTTGCCTGCGCGCATCACGCAATTCGATGACATCCGACAACGTACCCAAGAGGAAAAGCAATTCGTCCCGTATCGACGCCGCCGCAACGTTGATATTGTTATCGTCACCAATTACTTCAAACGGCTCGACTACAATTGCAGGTCTCTGATGCCCCCAATGGGATGGAAAGCGCGCGCCAACCGGGACAGGCGCATTTTCATCAAAACCAACGTCCCAATACGCTTGCCGTTCAACTGCCAACCAGTCTTCAAATTCCGGGTCTGCAACATCCAACCCTTCCAGAAGCTCGGCGCGATCCGGTTGAAGCGGTTCATCAAACAAATCAATTTCAAGCGCTTTCAGGTCGATGGAGACATTCTCGCGCCCGATGTCCAAAAACCCCAGACCGAACCCGGCCAGATGCTTGGTCAGGACACTAAGTTCCTTGCGCAACGAGGCCGCACCCTGTGCAGGTGAGCTTTTGCTCCAAAGCTTGTCTTGCAGCCAGGCCCTGCTGCGAACAGCATTCTTAGACAACAACACCAAGGCGAGAAGCGCTTTCGCCTTGGTGCCGCGTGGTGTTGCATCCTGGCCGTCGTTGCAAATCACCTGAAACGGACCGGTCAGGAATATCTTGGTTTTTGCCTTACTCAAATAAACTCCTCAGGCAAGTTCAGATACTGCGATCAGGAACCACAGCCATAAACGACAATGCCACCCATCGCTTCATAGGCCAGCTTGCAGCACCATGACTCGTGATCGGGATTTGGGTCTGGCTCTTTATCGCTCAGATCAGGGATTACGATATGAACCTTGTTCTTGGAATCATAAACAAACTCCACTGCAGGATTACCGACATCAGCAAGGATTTCATGAATCTGTCGCTCAGCCGCGTCGCGACCCTCTTGTGATCCCAGCGCGTTGCTCCGGGCGGCGTTCAGAACTTCACACCCAAGATCCTTAAGTGTGTATTTCGGATTAATAGTCAAACGAGCCATACTAAAAGTCCTTTCTTAACAACCACAACCATTTGTATAACCCGTTACATACCTATCCGGAAACAAAAATGACCGACGCGCTGATTGAACTGGCCGAAAACGCAGGGATTATTTCCGGACCTTCTTTTGCTGAATTTCCCAAAAGTGCTCCGATCCACACCGCCTTTCGCATGATCAATTTGCGAAACGGAACAGTGCCACCCGCTGGCGCAATGAAACATCGCGTGTCCTTTGGCACAGCGCGTAACCGGAACGAAGCCGCGCGGCTTTCGGGATTCGAGGCGATCGAACGTTATGCGCTGCAATACAGCGCGGATTCGCCTGAAACCCGCGAAAGCCTGATTTCATCGGATGGTGCCACGCATGTTCTGCCAAATGATGCCCTTGCTCTGGGTGCGCAGGGCAGCAACGGACAGATCACGTCGAAGGGGGCCGCAGCGGGACCAACGCATGAGGCCGCTGCGCTGTGGGCGGTGCTTGAATGTCTGGAACACGCGCTTGGACCACACGGGTTCGACCAGGTGTTGCCCGAAACAGCGTTGCCGCGCGACGTGACCAGCTGGCTGAACACCTACCTGCGTCATCTGAGCGTTCACGTTCGGATGGTTTCGGGCGTCGGCCTGCTATTGCGTGCGGTCTGCGCCGATGCGGATGGCGGGCGACCAACCTATGGAACGGCTTTTTCCGCCGATCTGACGACAGGTGTCTGGCACGCGGCATGCGAAGCGGTTGTGTCCTGGCGCAACATGGTGACCCTTGACCACACCGGCGTGACAGATGACGCGATGAATGAGGAACAGGCGCGCTTGTTCCGACTGTATCGCGGCGCGCGAACCGATCGCCCGACAACTCCGGCATCCTTTTTCGATGTGGACGCCTGGCAGAGTCCCGACCCGACGCTGATGACTGTATTGACAGCGGCGGCCAACGCTGCCGGTCGCCCGATTGCCATATTCGATATGACCGCGCCGGAAATACCTTTGCCCGTTGTCAAAGCCGTGCCGGTTTGAAACCTTTGTCAGTGACTGAATTGGCGAGTTAGCGCCAGTTTGCCAGAGACCTCGGTTTCAGTCCGGTCCGCAAATTCAGAAATCTGTTTGCATCGTTGGGTTTCCGGCAGTCCACAAACGATGTCGCTTGGATCAACTGGCGGGACTTCAACAAATTCGACCCTTGTGATCGCGCGTGGATTGGCCGTCACTGTTATCAAAGGGCCAACCTCGATCAGGCCGGCAAGCGCATAACCCGACGCAGGCCGTGCGGTCGACCCTGTTCCCATGGTGATATCGTCCAGAAACCGCGGATCATCGTCGCCCGGCCCGAACTCAAGGCGCATGGGCATTCCCGCTTCACCGCGCGGATAACGCACCCAATCTGTCGGCACATTCACCGCATCCACGAAGAGTTCGGACATGTGAAACGCCCGAATATAAAGCCCCAGAGGATTCGCGAACGCCATCGCGCGCCCTGTCGGTGTCGCTGTGCCCCTGGAGAAGGCCAGATCAAGGGCTTCACCCGCCAACCCAGATCCCGCATGGCGACAATACAAATCCTTCCGGTCGGCAAAATGTAACACTTCATCAAGCCGCGCGGGCCTTCTGTTTTCACCATTGCCGACAACATATGGGAATGAGGAAAGATGCATTGTAGCGATCAGGTCGCTCAGGCTGTTCGTTTCTCTGATCATGAACAAAGCATGTTCGATATTCAACGGATGCTCTGGTGGGTGGGCAAAATCTGTTCCCACCAGTCTTTTGTGAAAACGAGCAATGCGTTGAGGCACATCCAATGCGCACCAGTCTGCTCGCGAAACCCCGAACAACTCTTCGCAGGAATATGAACATCTGGATACGGTTTCAACGACCGAAAGGAAGTGATCCAGATCGAACACTGCCATGGTTCTCCACCACTCCATCAGTTCGGTCGTAGCGACAAAGCGCTTCGGCCGCATTTTGCCGTCGGAACCGGGCCGTAAAATCAGCGCATATTCCAGAAATTCATTGTGCAGCTCAGCCCTGCTTGCCCAACCCTGATCCGAAAGACTGGCGGCCAGATCCTCGCCCAGACAATCCCGGGGCTCGCGCGGGTTGGCAGACCATTTGAACCCCGTCGATATCTGACCATCGACGATGTCGTCTGGGTCCATGACCAGGAACGGGCTCACTCCATTGCCATCAAAGAACCCTTCAATTCTCGAGTTCCAGTCCGACAGGGCGGCTTCACTCACCCCCCTATCGGCGCAACCTGGAGATTGAAAAACAGCCATCACCGAACACCGATCTGTATCTGAAACGCAGGGCTGATCTGCCATCAATACTTGCCACGGCAGTTCCAGCCTGGTTCGAGAGATCATCATCGTTGACGGGTACGTAAGCATCATGAAAAATCTCCCTCCGAAAAAATCTGAAACCTCATCCGCCCCAACCTGCCTGCTCTGGCAGGTGGCGGGTCCACCACAATTCAGGCGAACTATTGGCTACGTGGATTTCACTGCCAGAAGACCGTTTTCCCGAGATGCTGAGATGATCGCCGTCAAAAGTCTCCAGCGACACTTTCGATGACGTCGGTGATTTTGCCATATGCTCTGCCAGTATTCCGACCGCGATACGCTCACCCATCCGGATACTGTCGAAATAATCGCTATAGAAATGAACCCCTGCCAGATTGCGCCCAAGTGCAATATTCGCAGCCAGCTTGTTCAGCTCGCCATTCAGCGTCAGGCAGTCTGCACTGTCTTCCGGTCGGGTCGAGTCGATCAGGGTCTTACCCCCCGCAGCTGGCACAAGGACCCGAGGCAGACCAGCCGCAGCCAAAGAAACCCGTAATCCATCCAAAGCGTGCGTTCTGAAGAAAGCCTTGAGCACTGTGACGCATGCCCCGGCAACGGCACCATGAGCCGCCCCATAAGACGGGTGCATTGGCGACCCTTCGGGGTAAGCAACCGGAAGCAGCAAGTTACGGTCATTTCGCGGCAAGCCCTTATGGGAAATGGCGTTATGCGCAAACCGCTTCACCGAAGGCGAAGCGGCGATTGCATCCATAAGGCTGAAACCTTCGCTTGTCGCCGCTTCGAGTTTTCCCAGATGGGTCGCGGCAAAAGGCTCGGCCGCGCCAAGGGTTGCGCCGTGACCGTTCGCCATCAAACTCGTAACACTGCCCAGCTTTTCAGGCCGGGCACGATTGTGCACCTGAAACGTCTGGCGTTTCGCGGCCCTCAGGGCCCGTGCCCCGGCTTCCGTCAACAGGGACAGTACGTGCGCGCCGCCCCAGGCAGAGCCTGGATCACGCACACCGGCATATCCATCCTCGGGCAAACCTTCATCTGTCGGCGTGCCCTGTCCCAGCATCAGCAGGCAGGCATTGAAAAAAGCCTGATAAATTCTGTCAAAATGCACGTAAGAGGCAAGGTCACGCGGTGTTTCAATGAATTTCGTTCCCTCGCTCTCAAAGGCTTGTTCAGCCGTCGTGTCCGCCCCGTTTTGAACGTCCAGCCACTCAGCCCAATCCCGCAGATAGTCCACGCCCGCCGCCTGCGGCTGGATTTTCTGGTCGATCCTCAAAGCGCCGAAGGGAACAGCCCCGACGGCCATTGCCTGCGTCAGCTTTTGCTTTTGTCGGCGCGCTTGATCTGCTGTCAGTGGATCGTGGCCTTGTACCAGGAACTGCGACAGATACGGTCCCTGTGCACAGCCCTGTGAGCAACCGCGAAACAGGGTTTGAGGGGTCAGGCCGCCACCGTCCCGAACCCGCCGCGCCGCCGAAACCTTTCCAATCTCTGCGCCATCAGCGTCCCGAGGGCTGCCATCGCGACGGAACCATTCCATCTGACAAAGGGCACCCGCCACGTTGGCCGCATCACCGGCACCATCCCTGATGGATTCGAACGGCACATCCCGCAGATAGGCCATCGCGTAAATCTCGGCCATCTCCGCCGCCAACTCATCCGATCCAAGCCGGGGCGCGGGTGCAATTCCCACCCCCCCCGCGTCACATCCGTTGAGACCAAGCCGATGGCCCAGGATTGGCCCTTCCCACGCACGCCACCTAAATTCACCACCCTCTGATGGCGCGGTGCGGAAGGGCCCGGAATAGGCTGGCGTGTCGAACAACGCCAACCGATTGCCATGATTGTCGGTGCAGGTCGGATCCGCCACTTCTTCCAGAAACTCGGTATAGACCTGCGCGTCGACAATTCCGTTCACGTCATGACGCAAACCCTTCGAGAAATTCGTGGGCCATGTCCCTTCAAAAAGGTCCGATTCACCGTTGTGATCCTTGAAAACCTCCTGAGTGGAACGCGCCAACACACTCAAACGGCGTCGACCCCGGCCTACCTTTTGATTGGCTTCGTCAGGGTTCTGCCATGGTTCAGACGGAACGGTATGTTGCGACATGATGTTCTCCTCAACGACGAAAGAACGATTCGCATCACGGCGTTACCGGATCGTGACTTCCAAAAAGAGAATGTGTTTTCTATGCTTTTTCAATAAGTTGTTGGGTTCGCACTGGCGCACGGAACGCAATCACGCAAAAACTCGTGACCCGGTTCCACGTTGCAAAGCCAACCGAGCACTTGAACTCCGCTGTAGACTTGCCACGTTCAAATTCTCGTACATCAGGCCAGATGCCACAGGCAAGGCCCGCGATTCTAAGGATATTACGAACTGCATCGGGCCTGAAGAAAGTGAACCCGTACTTACAAATGGTGTATGCAAACCGGTGCGATTCCGTTCTATTTCAAAGAGTTCGGACAGATCTGCAAAAAAAACCAAACTTTGCGGAATTGACCTTGTATTTCCGTTGCTTGCACGGATATACCCGTCGGCGGAGACGTGGCCGAGTGGTCGAAGGCGCTCCCCTGCTAAGGGAGTAGGCCCGGAAGGGTCTCGAGGGTTCGAATCCCTTCGTCTCCGCCATTTACCAAAGTAAAAAATAATCATAAAAAGCAAAAGCTTATTTGAAATCAGACAGTGCGTTTCTGGACTATCGAGCGACGACAGCCCTTAGAAACAACCGCGTTCAGCCGCTGTTGCAACATAGGTTAGTATCAGGGATGCGCCTGACGTTGTCTTCAGAACCTGTACGTTGCGCCCAGCAGCGGGCCGGACTGGTCAAACCTGAAATCATTGCCGTTGATCTCATGATCGAAGGAAATATACCGGTAGCCGCCGCGGATCAGCCATCTGTCATTGATTTCATAATCTGCAGTCAGCAAAACTTGCCAGGTTTCGCTACCGCTCCGAAACCCGCCATAATCCACGAACCCGCTCCCTGACCATTTGTCAGATATCCGAACTCTTGCACGGGCAGCGACGACCGGATCAGTCCAGTTGTCGTCGGTCGTCACACTTCGCCCAGCAGCGACCCCAGGTTGCAATCGGAACGTGGTTTCCGTGCTGAACCACCTGAACCCGCCTGCTAAGGCCACGCTGATCGCGGGTGTCTCATAAACATGGTAACCGACATAGCCGCTGAGAAACTGCGTGGTGGCAGAGGTATCCAAACTCGAAAACGCCGGGCCGGGAGTTGAGTTACTAAACGCCAAATCGGTGTAGTTGTAATCCGCAAGCAACAACCAGCGCCCGTTAGACGCGGAAATACTGCCCATAAACGCAAAATCCAGGTTTTCGAGAGCGTCTGAAAAACTCAACGTGCCGTCGATTGTTCCACTTGGTGTTGCAAGAGAAATGTCCGTTTCGGCCATGAACAGATAAGCTGTGCCCGAAAAAGACCAATCAGATTGCTGGGCTGAAACAGGTGGCGCGATCAGTAACGCAACCGCAATCGCCAAGTTTTGCACCTTGCTTTTCATCAGTGACCTCGTTGCTAAAATTTATATTGCATTTCCTGCATGCTTCACGGTTACACAATTTGTAAACGTTTCCAATATCTCGATCGCTGTAGTGTTGTCGCGTTCCCTATCGAAATAGGGATGAATCCACACCAGAAATGCCAAAGGATCCTATTGTCTGACCCCCGAATTAATCGTGTGAAGGACAAACCCCAGATTGAATGAACATTCGTTATTGGTTCGGAGCAACAGACGCGGTCAACAATTGCTTGGAATACTCGTGGCTTGGGTTCCCCAAACGCAAAGTTTCCGAGGACATGACCTCAACAATTTCACCATTCCTCATAACCGCCAACTGCTCGCACATATGTGCGATAACCGGAAGATCGTGAGACACCATCAGATAGGTCAATCCGCGCTGTTTGCGCAGGTCAGTCAACAGGTTGAGAACCTCGGCCTGAACGCTGACATCCAAAGCTGACGTGGGTTCGTCTAAAAGCAAGATATCCGGCTCACCTGCCAAGGCCCTTGCGATTGCCACGCGTTGTCGTTGACCACCGGAAAGCTGGTGTGGATACCGGAACCGGAATCTTTGCCCAAGTCCGACGTCGTTGAGCAAATCGCTCACGCGTTTATCGATATCCCCAAACCCATGCAGATGAATAGTTTCACTGAGGACCTGATCAACAGTGTGCCGCGGATGCAAAGAGGCGTAGGGGTCTTGAAACACCATTTGGACGGTTCGAAAGAATGATCGATCCCGCCGGGACCCGGATATCGCGTGGCCTTCTACGCGGATTGTGCCCGACCATTGCGGCGCAAGTCCGGTTATTGCCCTCAGAATTGTCGACTTGCCGGACCCGCTTTCGCCCACAAGGCCAAAACTCTCGCCTTGAGCGACTTCAAGGTTTGCGTCTTTCACCGCATCGACCCGGTCGTGTGCATGACCAAACCAGACATTCAGATGGTTGATTTCCAGTGCCTTCATTTCAGCCCCTCACGCTCGGGGCTTCGGACCACGACGGATCGCGTGTGAGAACACTCAGGTGAGTGCATTTTTCGTCAAGGCGCGGCAGCGAGTTCAGCAAGCCCTGGGTATAGGGATGTTGGGCCTGATGCAGCTTGTCAGCCTCGCAAACCTCGACGATCCGACCTGAATACATGATGAGGACACGGTCGCAGAATTCAGACACCAGATTCAGGTCGTGGCTGATGAATATCAGACCCATCCCCCGCTCCTTGACCAATCCATCCATGATGTTCAGCACCTGCCGCTGAACGCTGACATCAAGCGCCGAAGTTGGTTCATCGGCAATCAGTATCTTGGGATTGGGAATCAACATCATCGCAATCATAATGCGCTGCCCCATACCCCCAGACACCTCATGCGGGTACGTTCGCATCACCCGCTCAGGATCACGGATTGAGACGTTATCCAACATCTCGATAGCCATCTTCTTAGCATGGGCCTTCGAGCCGGAATTGTGCTGAAGGTATGCTTCCATGAGTTGCTCGCCAACGGTGACCACCGGGTTCAGAGAAAACTTGGGGTCCTGCATCACCATGGAGATCTGCTTCCCTCGCACCTCACGCATCTCGCGCTCGCTGAGCTTCATCAGGTCTCGGCCTTCCAAATTGATGTGTTTGGCCTCCACGATACCCGGATTTCGGATCAGGCGCAGAATGGCCCGTCCCGTCATCGACTTGCCCGAGCCGCTTTCGCCGACGATCCCCAGACGCTCGCGCCCCAGCGAAAACGACACGCCCCGCACGGCGTCAAACACGCCCTGACGGGTTGGGAAACGAACCCACAGATCTTCGATGTCGAGTAAGTTCATTGCCCACCGTCCTTTGGATCAAGCGCGTCCCGCAGCCCGTCACCCAACAGGTTGAAAGCCAGCGAAACCGTGAAAATTGCGAGCCCCGGCACCGTGGCCACCCACCAGTGATCAAGGATGAACCTTCGACCCTCGGATATCATGGCACCCCATTCCGGGCTTGGAGGTTGTGCCCCCAACCCCAGAAAACCAAGACCGGCTGCAGCCAAAATGATCCCGGCCATATCCAGCGTGACCCGCACGATCAAAGATGAGATGCAAAGCGGCCAGATATGCCGGGTGATGATCCGCAATGGCCCGGCACCCTGAAGGCGGATCGCGTTGATATAGTCGGTTGACCGGATGGTCAGGGTTTCTGCACGCGCCATACGCGCATAGGGCGGCCACGCCGTGAGTGAGATCGCCAGAACCGCGTTTTCAATCCCTGCCCCAAGCGCCGCGACAAATGCCAGCGCCAGAACAAGTCGTGGAAAAGCGAGGAAAATATCCGTGATGCGCATTAGGATCACATCCGTCCATCCCCCCACATATCCCGCAACCGTCCCGACCAGAAGCCCCGCAATCGGTGCGATGAGCGCCACAAGAGCTACGATGTACAGTGTAATTCGCGCCCCAAAGATCAGGCGTGACAGAATATCCCGCCCCAGGCTGTCGGTTCCCAACAGGTGCCCTTCAGCCCCGATGGGGAGAAGTCGGCTGGACAGGCTCTGAACAAAGGGATCGTGCGGCGCGAGAAAAGGCGCAAAGACCGCTGTCAGAACAAGGACGACAAGAATCGCCAACCCGACCATTGCCATCGAGTTTGATCGCAAAGTCAGCCAGCCTTTGTAGAAGCTGGCCAATCTGGCATGGCGGCGCGAAGTCGGCTCGTCGGTCAGCAGCCACTGGCGCAAGGTCATGTCGCTCATTTCGACCTCGGATCAAAGAAACGGTAAAGAAGGTCCGAGAATATGTTCAGGCAGATAAAGATCAGCCCGACCACAACGGTTCCTCCAAGAACGGCATTCATATCGGCGCTCAGCAAAGCCGTCGTGATATAGCTGCCGATCCCCGGCCAGCTAAAGATGATCTCGGTCAGAACTGACCCTTCCAACAAGTTGGCATAGCTTAGTGCGATCACTGTGATCAGCTGCACCCGGATATTTTTGAAGGCGTGGCGCCAGATAACTTGTCTTTCAGACAGCCCTTTAACGCGAGCGGTGATGACATACTCGGCCGACAACTGCTCCAGCATGAAGGATCGGGTCATCCGGCTGATATAGGCAAGCGAATAGTACCCCAGCAAAGCTGCGGGCAGGATGATATGGGACAACGCATTGCGGAAGACATCCCAATCCTGAGCCAAGGCACTGTCTAGCAAGATCAGCCCTGTTCGCGTGGGAACAAGGTCTTCATAGAAGATATCCAGGCGGCCCGGGCCACCAACCCAGCCGAGTATCCCGTAGAAGACCAGAAGCCCCATGAGCCCCAGCCAGAAGATTGGCATTGAATACCCGACAAGCGCGACCACACGGGCGATCTGATCGATCCATGATCCGCGCTTGACTGCGGCGATCACACCAAGCGGAACACCCAGAAATATTCCAATCAGAACGCCCAAAGTCGCCAATTCCAGCGTGGCAGGGAAGACGCGGGCAATATCCTGAGAAACCGGGCGGGCATTCAGAAGTGAATCGCCAAAATCGCCGTGCAGAACATCCCAAAGGTAATATCCAAATTGAACCAACAGCGGTTTATCAAGACCAAGCTGTTGATAGACCGCATCATAAGTCGATTGCGATGCGCGTTCGCCTACGATCGCCAGCACCGGGTCGATCGGCATCACGCGACCGATGATGAAGGTCACAAAAAGCAGACCCAGCATTGTAATTGCGATGGTGCCAAGAGTTTTCAGGATACTCTTGATCCAATGGATAAGAGGCGCCGAGCGGCGCCCCTCAGTTGGTCTTTCGGCCAGTGCCATTTACTTGGTCACCTGCCAATACGACGCCGAAGTGATCGCCTGACCGGTTGAGAAATTCGTCACGTTTTCACGCAGGGCCGATTGCTCAATCTGCTGGAACATGATGACAAATGGCGAAGTCTCGCGGAACTCGGCCTGGATTTCCTTGTACATGTCAGCCCGTTTCGCGGTGTCGTTTTCGACAACAGCCGCATCCGTTTTCTCGGTCAGCCCGCCGGTATCCCAAGAATTCCGCCAAGCCAGCAATCCTGTGGCATTGGCTTCGTCCGAATTATCCGGGTTATAGGCAAAGGTACCTGCGTTCGTCTGCGGGTCGGGATAGTCCGGCCCCCATGCGCCAAGGTAAACATCCAGTTCCCGCGCACGATACCGCGCCAAAATTTGTTTGGCGGTCCCCACGGTGATGTTCATCGTGATGCCAACCTGACTCAGCGCATTCTGTAGCGACTGGGCGATTTCGATCCGTTCCTGCGCTTCACGCACACCTACTTCAATCTCAAGCCCGCTTACACCTGCTTCATCCAGCAGGGCCTTGGCCTTTTCCACATCAAAGCTAAACGGCGTCTCGTCAGAGGCACCGAGATAGGTTTGGGGCAGGAAATTCTGGTGGATCGTGTATTGCCCTTTCAGGAAGCTGTCGCGCATCCCTTCATAGTCAACCAGATACTTGAACGCCTGCCGAACCTGAGGCTTGCTCAGCTCGGGATGTTTCTGGCTCAGCGAAACATACATCAGGCGGCCCTTAAGCTCGTCTGCAATCTTTACGCCGGCAACAGATGAAGCGCCGGCAACATCTTCTGGATTCAGGTTGCGCGCGACATCGATATCACCACGTTCCAGCAACAGGCGCTGGCTGGCGCTTTCCTGAACGTGGCGGACAACCACACGCTCCATGGCCGGAGCACCCAAATAGAAAGCGGGGTTCGACTTCAGTGTTACGCTTTCATTGGGTTTCCAGCTGACCAGGCTATAAGCCCCAGATCCAGCAGTATTGGTCTTGAGCCATTCATTACCCAAGTCGCCATCCTTGTCGTGTTCCATCACCGTCTTCTTATCGACAATGCCGCCGATGGTAGCGGTCAGACAGTTCAGAACGAAGGATGTCGCATAGGGTTTGTCCGTCGTGATCGTCAGAGTGTTGCCGTCCGCGACAATCGTTTGTTCGACATTTTCCGGCGTGAACCCAAACTGAGTCAGGATAAAGGCCGGGGTCTTGTTTAGAATGATCGCCCGACGCAGTGAAAATTCAACATCTTCTGCCGTCACCGGATTACCAGAGTGAAAGGTCAACCCTTCCCTGATATTGAAGGTAATCGATTTGCCGTCTTCAGACACATCCCAACTTTCAGCGATGTCGGGCTGATAGCCAGCATCCAGATTGAGCGGGTCGAAGTTCACCAGCTTCTGATAGACATTCCGGCTGACATCCGAACCCGCAAACTCAAAGCTTTCGGCCGGGTCCAACGTCGTGATGTCGTCGATACGATGCGCGATAACCAGCATGTTCGGCGGCGTTTCGGCCATTGCCGAAGTCGAGGTCACGGCCAGCGCCAATCCTAGCGCCGCACCGGTAAGCAATCTGTTAAATGCGTTCATTTTGTCCTCTCTGTCATCAAGTCTTCACTAACGGTTACGAGCCCCAGGTCTTCTCAAGAACACGCAACCAGTTTTCGTGGCAGAGCTTCTTGATGAGCTCTTCGCCGTATCCATGGGTCACCATGGCATCTCTCAATCGAGGCAGCATCGAGATGTCCTTCACGTCGTCCGGCACGACCGCCCCGTCATAATCGGACCCAAGCCCGACCCGGTCTTCACCCATTATCCCGATCAGGTGGTCAAGGTGCTTCAGAACCTGCATCAACGGCACATCGGACAGCATCCGACCATCCTCACGCAGAAACGCAGTGGCAAAGTTCAACCCGACCATCCCGTCGCTTTCCGCGATGGTGCGAAGCTGATCATCGGTCAGATTTCGCGCGTGCGGACAGATGGCGTGGGCATTCGAATGCGTTGCGACCAAAGGCGCATCCGAATACCGCGCTACATCCCAGAAACCTTTTTCATTGAGGTGGGACAAATCCAACATGATACCCAGCGCATTGCATCGCTGCACAAGCCGCAGTCCATGATCCGTCAATCCAAGGCCAGTGTCCGGCCCCGATGGATATCTAAACGGCACACCATGGCCAAAAATGTTGGGTCGGCTCCACACGGGCCCCAATGATCGCAACCCCGCCGCATGAAACACGTCAAGCGAATGCAGATCGGCATCAATCGGCTCGGCGCCCTCGATGTGAAAAATGGCCGCAATCTGGCCTAGCGCCATGCTGTTTCGAATATCCGAAACTGATCGAACCACTTTCAACGCCCCCAAACGTTCCAGTTCCAGCAGTATGGCAATCTGCCCCAGCGCTGAGGGCAGAGCATCTTCGGCGTCTATATGATTGGGAAGCGGCAGGTCATAGCTAGGCTGGACCATTTCTTCCATTTTAGCATCGGCATCGATAGGCGAAGGGACCCAGACGGCAAAGAAGCCTCCGCCAAATCCACCGGCCTTGGATTTAACAGAGTCGATTGCACCTTCGAGCCCGGTCAGGAAGCGGCCCGCTTCGGGCAGACCGCCTGACGAGGCCAGTTTTGACAGAACATCATTGTGCCCATCAAAGATAAGAGGGGAGGTGCTCAAACTCGTTTTTCCCAGGTTAGTGTCATTTCGACACACGCTAACAGACGCAATCATCATGATTGCAAAAAATCTTGATGAGTTTTACTCATAGAGCTAGTCGGAATCATGCGGGCGCCCAGCGATGAAGAAACCTCGCAACTGGCATTCTCTGCCGGAATACCAGGCGCTCCGTGCGCTCATGCAGTCTGGAACAACGGCCGCTGCCGCACGACAGCTCGGCTTATCTCAGTCCGCGGTCAGTCGCTCGGTCAGCAGCTTAGAGGATCGACTGGGCAGAACACTGTTCGAACGGGATGCAGGCAGATTGCGACCGACGCAAGAAGCCGTAAGGCTGAATATGCGATTGGATCCTTTGTTCGAGGCATTGGACAGGATCGATGGTCCGGGCGAAACTGTGCAGGAAACACTGCGCCTCGTTGCACCGCCCAGCTATGCTCATCGATACATCGTTTCCCTCATCGCCAGTTTCATTCGCGGGAATCCCGGTTTTTTCGTGAACCTTGAGGTGACAACGTCGGATATGGTCACGCTTGGCGTGCTTGAGAACCGATTTGATCTTGCCGTGACCGGGATTGAACAAAGCCGCGCTGGCATCAAACTTATACCATTTCGCGAGTCACCAGCCGTTTGCGTCATGCGACCCGAACATCCTCTGTCTGAACGCACCGTTCTGACGCCTTCAGACTTGCATGAGCAAGAGCTGATCGCGCTGACGTATCGACATGGGCGGCGCGGGCAGCTGGACCGGTTGCTTCATCAAGTGCGCGCTAAACCGAGGATCGTTGCCGAAGTTTCAACCTCATTCGCCGCTGCCGACATGGCGCGCGAAGGATTGGGGCTGTCTGTTATCAATCCCTTTCCCGTCTACCATTACCGATCTCCCGACCTGGCATTTGTCCGATTTGAATCTCTTATGCGGTACCGGGGCCATTTTGTGGTCTCTGATCAAAAACCGGTTCCAAGGATCGCACGGGCATTCATGCGGCATCTGCGATTGAATACCCCTCCGGACCCTTTCTCTGACCCGAGGTAATGAAATCTTTCCAAAGGTCTTCAATGGCAATACGCCATGTGACCGCCCAACAGGGAAGATTTTGGAGGAGGGTCGAGGTACGGACCTGTCATGGCTACGTGCACAGTTTGGTATGAGTAACGTCCGCAAACGTGGGTTTCTTCGTCCTTATGTATCTCAGGCCGTATCACCCGGTATGCGGTTCGTTCATAAGGCTCGTTAGAATCTCCGCCCAAAACCCGCTTCTGATTTCCCTACGTTTCCAGGCGAAGCTGGCGTATCATTCTCTCGCTCAAATCTTAGGAAGGAATACCTAGATGGCGGATTGTGCGAAACTGCACCCCGGCGAAACCTATTCCGGGAAACAGGGGTTCGATTACTTCGAAGGCATCGCCAGACAGACGGTAGGAAGCCAAGCTATCTGCATGCATCTGCTCACGGTCCCGCCCGGAGGGCGCGCCAGGGCGCATAAACATGAGACACATGAAACCGCGATTTATGTGATTTCCGGGTCTGCTAAGATGTATTGGGGCGACAGGCTAGAACACGTTATGGAAACGCAAGCAGGAGACCTGATCTATATACCATCAAACACTCCGCACCTTCCGTTCAACGATGGGAATGAACCCGCAGTTGCAGTTATCGCACGCACGGACCCGAACGAACAGGAAAGCGTTGTTCTGATGCCGGAACTTGAAGACCTTGTACCAGGGTGACGCAAAATACCGTTGGGGACCAGCAGCGTATTTTTTAGTCCCTAATGCTTCCAGAGAGCTTCCAGTTGTGCAGTGGCCCTGAACGCAGAAAGCGCCCCTTGGGGCGCTAAGTGTTTGATATCTAACTAGGAAGTATTGGTTGCGGGAGCAGGATTTGGCCTTTGCCGAACGTCTGTGGAACTAAGAATCTAGTAGGCCAATTTTACACATGCCCTAGCTGCTTAAATTAATGACCGCGTTGGGAGGGATGGCAGACCCAGAGTTGAAAAGCGCTGAAGATGTCTTGCGGATTTTCCCGCAATTGGCACGCTTGTGCCGGAAGGCTGCAGACAGCCAGAAGCAGACATGCCTAAATTGAAGTCTGGGCGGGAAGCTGACTTTCGCTGCATATGCGAGAGCAACTCTACCAATCTGTGAAAGCGGTCATTTACAGTCAGATATGCGATACACGCCCGATCCAGGTACGGATGAAGTCCTTTGTGGCGCGGGATCAGAGCGACCTGGCAAGGTCGCCAATATCCCAAAAAAGCCCGGCCATTGCGCGCAATGCATCACGCGAAACTGACTTTAACACGTGCTCGTTTGGCGCGTGCTGCGAACAGCCGCGATAGGAGTGCGGCACCCAAACCGTTGGGAGACCGAGCAAATCGGAAAAGACCTCGTTGGGCAAGGAACCGGCGAGATTTGGCAGGACATGGGGTGGCTTCCCACACGTTTTTTCAAGCGAACGCGCGACAAAAGACACCCACGGATGGTTGGGCGACGTTCGCGTTGCATCAAAGAAGCTGCGGTCATGAGGCTTGATCTGAACGATCTCAAAACCTCTCGCATCAAGGTGGCGTCGAAGGGCGGGCAGGATATCGGATTGGTTAGTGCCAACAACGAAGCGGAGCTGGCAGGCGGCTATGGCAAATCCCGAGATCGCGTTGACCGGTGCCTCGGGGACACCGCTTTTCATTGCGAGGACCGCAAAACTGTTCCAGCCGAAGACGCGTTCGGCCGGTGTCAGGCCTTCCTCTCCCCAATTCTCGTCAATCTTCGGACCACCATCCCCGCCAACCGGCAAGTTGCGCAGGGTGTCCCGGATGTCTTCAGTCAGGCTGGTCGGCCGCCATTCTGGTATTTGGATTTGGCCCCGCACATCGGTGATCGTCGAGAGGGCTTGTGCAAGGATCATCGCGGGGTCGGCAAGCAAACCGCCCCAGTTACCCGAATGGTGCGCGCCGTCTCTTAGATCAACGATGAGGTCGAACGAATTGCCGCCCCTTGCCCCCATGAACAACGTGGGCGTGTCGGACTGAAGGCGCGGCCCGTCCGATGCGATCAGGACGTCTGCGGCTAGGTTGTCCTTGTGCTTGGCGCAAAACTCCGACAACCCCGGTGATCCCATTTCTTCGCCCATTTCAATGAGAATGCGCATGTTGAAGCCGAGCGCTCCACGGGCCTCAATGACAGCGCTCAGCGCCGCCAAATTGATGAGATGCTGCCCCTTATTGTCGGCTGTTCCGCGTCCATAGAGGCGGTCGCACTCATCAACCAGTCGAAATGGGTGAAGCCCGTCGCGCCATTGATCCGTTTGCGCGCGGATCACGTCGCCATGCCCGTAGGACAGGATTGTCGGACGCGTGTCGTCCTCGATGCGCTCTGCAACCAAGATCGGTCCGGCATCGTGCACAGGGTTCGGGTAGATTTCACAGGAGAACCCGAGTCTGCTCAGGCGCGGAACGAGGGCTTCCTCAAGATAGCGCGGAAGTTCCGCGGCTTTCTCTGGTGTCTGGCTCTCTGTCTCATGGGCAACCAGTTCGCTAAGATCGGTTGCAAATCGACCGCTGTCAAAATATTCGGCGGCGTTGTCTATGGCAGCAGCGCGGGTCATGGTCACTTTCCCTCAGACAGGTGGGCGCACGTCGTCAGGGATCGGACATGTATACGGCGTTTCGCCCAGATGGTCTTGATGTGTCGCGCGCGCCGCGTCGATGCGTGACGGGTCCTCAACCAGTCGACAAGCTGTCGCGGCCATTGCTTTTGCCGCGTAGACCATGCCTTTGTGAGCCGCGGGCGCCTTGCCTTGTGCCACTGTTTGCCACGTATGAAACGGCGTTCCTATAGCACAGGTGGCAACTCGTGCCTGAACGGTTGGGACTGCCCAACTCACGTCGCCAACATCTGTCGAGCCTTCGCCGCCATCGCTGTGGCGATCAAGAGGTGCGATGAAGTCGCAGAGTGCGAGATTTTTTTTGGGCTTAGCACCGATCCGCTTGAAGGTCGTATTGATGTCAGCGGCGGTTAATGTGGTCTGAATGTCGCGGGCAAAACTGAGATCTGCCTCGTCAAAGGCGACGGGTCCAAGTTTCTCTAGCTCGTGCTGCATGGTTTCTTCCAAAGGACGGTTGCCAAGCAGGTTTGAAACGCCGGAAAAGACCTGGCTGGTAACTTGCGTTCCTGTCATCAGCGCCGCGCCGTCCGCAATCTTTCGGACGCGCGTAACCAAATCGGCGAGGTCCGGTAGCGAGCTGGCGCGGACGAGTTGGCGCACTGTGGCCTTGGCCTGCACCACGTTCGGCGCAACACCACCTGCATCGAGATAGGCGTAGTGAACCCGGGCGCTGTCGGGCATGTGCTCGCGCAGGTAATTTACACCGATGTTCATCAGTTCAACCGCATCAAGCGCGGACCGACCCAATTCCGGTGCACCCGCCGCATGGGCAGCTTTTCCATGAAAAGTGAAATCGATCCGGGTGTTCGCGAGCGATCTGGCCTCATTCACGCCTGTGAAGGTCGCTGGATGCCACGAGATGGCTGCGTCGACATCATCGAACAGTCCTTCGCGCACCATGTATGTCTTGGCCGCGCCCCCTTCTTCAGCGGGGCAGCCATAGTATCGCACACGGCCCTTGATGCCGTTTTCGGCCAGCCAGTCTTTCACCGCCGTCGCGGCCAAGAGTGCGGCGGCCCCTAAAAGATTGTGACCACACCCATGCCCGTTGCCGCCCTCTTCAAGCGGCTGATGTTCAGCCACACCTGGCGCCTGGCTCAGATATGGCAGCGCATCGAACTCGCCGAGGATGGCAATCACCGGACCCTCGTCTCCTGCTTCGCCAATCACGGCCGTAGGAATGCCAGCTGCGTTCTCTGTTATCTTGAAGCCCTGAGCGCGTAACATCTGCACATGTTCGGCGACGGACTTGTACTCGGCATAAAGCGTCTCGGGCGTGTCAAAGACTCGATCTGACAAGGCGATAAAATCATCACGATGGCGGTCGACGTGGTCCCAGATCGGATCGGCGTTTTTCAAGGGGCTCTCCAGCTTCTCGTTCAAACGGTTTCGGCGTGTTCCAGCAGGCAAGCCGTTTCGCGCCCGCCGCGCCCCGCTTTCAGTTCAGGAACAGTGGTGCGGCACTCAGCGGTCGCCACCGGGCAACGCGGGTGGAAGGTACATCCAGATGGCGGATCGAGCGGCGACGGAATTTCCCCCTCAATCGGGGCAAACTCACGCCGGCGCTGATCAAGGCGCGGAGCCTCTGCAAGCAGCGCTTTCGTGTAGGGATGGCGTGGGTCCGAAAAAATTTCCTCAGTCGATGCGCTCTCGACAATGCGGCCCAGATACATGATCGCCACGCGGTCGGCGATGTGTTCGACGACGCTCAGGTCATGGCTGATGAACAGATAGGTCAGGCCCAGCTCTTCGCGCAGATCCATGAACAAGTTGATAACCTGCGCCTGGATCGACACGTCCAGCGCAGCGATGGCTTCGTCGCAGACAAGGAACTTCGGCTTCACGGCGAGCGCACGTGCAATTCCAATCCGTTGCCTCTGACCGCCGGAAAACTGATGCGCGTAACGCCGCTTGAGCGACGGGTCGAGGCCGACCTTGCGCATCACGTCGTCCACGTATTCCGCACTCTCTGCCTTGCGGACGATCCCATGCATACGCGGTGCTTCGCCGATGATATCTTCGACGCGCATTCGCGGATTTAGGCTGGCAAAGGGGTCCTGGAAGATCATCTGAATTGCGAGGGTCGCCGCGCGTTTGTCGGTGCCGTTCAACGTCGCAACATCTTTGCCTCCGTAGAACATCTGTCCGTCACTTGCAGGGTGAATGCCGGCAACAACACGTCCCAAAGTGGACTTGCCGCAGCCGGATTCGCCGACCAATCCCAGAACCTCACCCTTTTGAATCGACAGGTTCACGTTATCGACAGCATGGACCGTTTCTTCCCGGATGTTTGCGCCAAGTCGCTGTGCGATTTTCCCCGCGACGTCCAAACGTTTGGTGAAGCGCTTCGAAACGCCTCGGATTTCAACGAGCGGCTCACTCAAAGCGTCGTCTCCTTGGTGCGTTGCGGATTGAAACAGCGAAGGCTGCGGCCATCCACGTCCTTAATCGGGGGGCGCTTGGAACACGCTGCCGTTCGGGCCTGACAACGCGGTCCAAAGGCGCATCCTTCAGGCAGGGCGAGCATGTTTGGCGTCATCCCTTCGATCTGGAACAAACGCTGCCCGCGCCGGTTCGCCGTCGGAACCGATCCGAGAAGCCCGACCGTATAGGGATGCAACGGACGGTCGATAACATCGTCGATACTGCCTTGCTCAACGATCCGTCCTGCGTACGTCACCGAAATCCGGTCCGCGAGCCCTGCCACAACGGCAAGGTCATGCGTGATCCAGATCATCGCGGTTCCCGTGCGTTTCGTCAGCTTCTGTGCCTCGTGGATGATCTGCGCCTGAATTGTCACGTCGAGCGCTGTCGTCGGCTCGTCGGCAATAATGAGGTCCGGCTGGTTCAAGAAGGCTGTCGCAATCGCCACGCGCTGCCGCATCCCACCGGAAAGCTGATGCGGATAGGCTTGCAATCGCTCTTCCGGCGATGGGATGCCAACCAAACCAAGCGCATCACGGCTTCTTTCCCAGGCGGTTTGGCGGCTTACGTTTTCATGGGCGAGAATGGCCTCGATCATCTGCGTATCGACGCGCAGGACCGGGTTGAGAGTCATCATCGGATCCTGAAAGATCATCGAGATTCGGTTGCCACGCAAGGTCTTGAGTCGCTCTTCCGGTGCGTTCGCGATCTCGTCACCATTAAAACGGATTGACCCATCGACGATGCGCCCGGGAGGATCGATCAGCCCAAGGATGGAAAACCCGGTGATCGACTTGCCCGACCCGGACTCACCCACCAGACCCATTACCTCGCCCTTGGAGACGGTGAAATCCACACCATCTACGGCCTTGACCACACCCGCGTGCGTGAAGAAGTGGGTCTTTAGCCCGCTGACTTCGAGTACTGCCGTCATTTCTTCAACCTCGGGTTCAAAACATCGCGCAAATGGTCGCCCACAAGGTTGATGGACACGACCGTCAGCAAGAGCGCGATGCCGGGGAAAACGGATATCCAGTAGCGCCCGGACAGCATGTACTCGAAGCCATTTGCGATCAGCACCCCAATCGACGGTTCAGTCTGTGGAAGGCCTACGCCAAGAAACGAAAGCGTCGCTTCCAATGAGATTGCGCTGGCGGTTTGCACCGTGCCAACGACGATCAGAGGCGCCATGCAATTCGGAAGGATATGGCGAAAGACGATCCGGGGTCGCGATATTCCAAGGCATTGCGCGGCTTCGACATATTCCTTGCCACGCTCGACAAGCGCGGTCGCGCGAACCGTGCGGGCGTAATAAGCCCATTGCGCGATCACGAGGGCGAGGATGATCTTGTCGACACCCTTACCAAGTGCCGCAACCATCATCAGCGCAACAAGCGATGCCGGGAACGACAGTTGAAGATCCACGATGCGCATGATGAACGCTTCGGTCCGGCCTCCGGCGTAGGCCGCGACCAGACCGATCGCCATACCGATCAGAAGGGCAATCACCCCAGATGCAAGCCCAACGGTCAGAGAAATACGCAAGCCATAGAGAATTGCCGAGTAGAGATCGCGTCCAGACCCGTCCGAACCGAGCCACATCGTGTATCCGTCGAATGCTTCGGAACCTGGAGGCAAGCGCCCATCCATGACGCTGACCTGGCCAAGATCGTAGGGGTTCTGCGGCGTGATCCAGGGTGCCAGGATGGCCAGCAGAACGATGATCAGGAATATGCCGAGCGCCGCTGTTGCGATCCTGCTTTCGAAGAACTCGGCCCGAAATCGCTGGAACGGCGTCTCGACTTTAGGGGACTTGGCGGGGGTCAGAGAATGATCTGTGACGGTGTCGGTCATGCGCCCTGATCCTGCAAACGAACCCTCGGATCGAGGATCGAGTAGAGTATGTCGACGATCAGATTGATCAGCACGAAGAACAGTACGATGATCATCAGATAGGCGACGACGACAGGCCGATCCAATTGCAGTATTGCGTCGATCAGCAGTTTGCCCATTCCCGGCCACGCGAAGATTGATTCAGTCACCACCGAGAACCCGATCAAACTACCGAATTCGAGGCCCATGACGGTCACTACCGGGATCATGATGTTTTTCATTACATGCACCAGAATGATGCGTCGGGTCGAAAGCCCTTTGGCCCGGGCATACTTCACGTAATCCTGTCCCATCGCTTCCCGGACACCCGCTCGGGTAAGGCGGATTGCCAGTGAAATCTTAAGAAGCGCTAGGTTGAGAGCAGGCAGGAGGATGTGGCTCAACCCATCGAGCGTAAAAAGGCTGCTGTGAATCCCAAGAAACGAGCCGATATCGCCGCGCCCTGTCGCTGGGAGCCATCTAAGTTCTACGGCAAACAGCATGATGAGCATAAGCCCGACCCAGAAGGTCGGCAGCGAAAACCCAAGGATTGAGCCAGCCATAATGCCCTTGGACAGCGGGCTGTCGGGATAGAGCCCGGCATAAAGACCCAATGGAATACCGATCACGATAGCAAGAAAGAGTGCACTGAAGGCCAGTTCCATCGTGGCAGGCATATGGTGCAGGATCAGTTTGAGCGCGGGCTCACCGAAGACGAAACTGTCGCCGAGGTCACCCTGTGCAGCACCTTTGAGGAACAACCAGTACTGTTCCCAAATAGGCCGATCCAATCCAAGCCGTCGAATTGCAGCTTCGATGTCAGCCTGATCCGCGTCGGGGCTGACCAGCATGTAGACCGGGTCACCAACGATATTGACGCCGAAAAAGACAATCACCGACATCAGGAAGACAACAAGCATTGCTTGCTGCAATCGGCGAATGACAAAAACGGTCATGAGGACATTCCCTGGGCAAAGGCTCCGGGCCGCTGCGAAGGCGGCCCGGATGCATTGCGATTACTCTTTCACGACGCCTGTCGCGAGAGTGTATTCGTCGGTCCGAGGGATGTAGCTCAGACCTTTTTTGGCCGCCCAGGTGTTGACCTGGAAGTGCGTCGGAATGATCGCCACGTTCTCGATCGCGCGCTCTGTCGCCGCGGCGAGTAGTTCCTGCCGCTTTGCGTCATCGACTGTTCGCAGGGCTTCTTCGATCAACGCGTCGGTTTCAGCATCCGAGTGCCGGCCACGGTTCGATGATCCAAAGCCCGCATCCTTGTCATGGGTGTGGATCAGCGATTTGAGAGGCGAGGACGCTTCGCCGGACCCCGCGCCCCATCCGACGAGGATAAAGCTGAACTCCGGCAGACCCTCCGGGCTGCCTTTGGACGCGCGTCCAAAGTATACCGAACGCGGCATTGTTTCGACTGCTGTCTTGATGCCCACACGGGTCAACATTTGCGCAATTGCCTCGGCAATTTTGGCGTCGTTGATGTAGCGGTCATTTGGCCCATGGATTGTCATTTCAAATCCATCGGGATAACCGGCTTCAGCCAGAAGTGCTTTAGCACCGTCCGGGTCATAAGCCACGACGTCCAGATTGTCGGACACGCCAAAGAATCCCTCGGGCAGAAGCTGGCCAGCGGGCAGCGCAACCCCCTCCATGACACGCTCAACGATCGCGTCGCGATTGATCGCCATGCTGATCGCCTTCCGGACTCGGACGTCCATGAGCGGGTTCTTTATATCGCCACCACCGTTGGCCTTCACAAAGGGTGAATCCTCACGGAATTGGTCCATGTGAAGATAGATCACTCGGTTGGACACGCCCTGGCTCAGCTGGATACCATCGTTGCCCTTAAGTGTTGTGATATCGGTCGTCGGAACGCCCGATATCATGTCGACGTCACCGGCAAGAAGCGATGCAACACGGCTCGGACCGGACGTGATTGGGCGGAATTCCACCTCGGACCAGATCGGTGCATCACCCCAGTATTCGTCGTTCCGTACCAGCACGATGCTTTCACCCGGCGTGTAACTTTGGAACTTGAACGGCCCTGTGCCGATGGCGGCCGTACCCGCGTTGAAGTCTTCCGTCGTTGCTTCGCAGCCCACTTCTGAGATCACAGGGATCGTGGAAATGTCGTTGCCCATCAACGGATAAGGTGCGGCCGTTTTGAAGTGCACCGTGTAGTCATCGATCTTGACGACTTCCTTACCCTTAAGATAGGTGCCGTATCCCGATGGAGAGTTCGGTACGTCCGGCGCGCGCGCCATGGTGCAGACTACATCGTCCGCCGTAAAGTCACTTCCGTCGTGAAACTTTACGCCCTCACGCAGCTTGAACTCCCAAGTCAATTCATCAATCGGCTCCCATGACACGGCAAGACCCGGCGATAGGCGCTGCTTCTCATCCTGCGCGATCAGCCGGTCAAAGATGTGCACGGACATCGCGTTGTTCGGACCCAGGTTGTGAAAATGCGGATCGAGTGACGTCGGCTCCGAAGCGAGGCCGATCGTTAGTTTTTCGGCCGAAACAGCACCGGCGCCGAAAGCCAAAATGCTGACAGCGACGGCTGTCGCAGATGTGAGTTTCCTCATCAAAAAGACTCCCTGTTTGTTTGGCGCTTGTGAATGGGCGAATCTTTGGCCGATCCCGCGCCCTATAAAAAAAACTAGCTACCGCAAAAATCATTGCCAATACTTATTGCTATGCGACTTTGCATAGACCAATCCAAGAGTTTGGATGTTCAGCCGCTCGTACCGGGGGAGTAATGTAGCATGACGGAACACAGACACAGACTGCGCGAGTTCGAGTCGCTAAGAGCCGTGATCACGACTGGGACAACCATCGGCGCCGCGCGGCGTCTCGGGATTTCGCAGTCTGCCGTGAGCCGGTCCTTGTCACAACTCGAGGCCCGTGTTGGGCGATCGCTCTTTCTCCGGCGATCGGGACGTATCGACCCAACAGACGAAGCCTTGCGTCTCAACGAAAAACTGGACCCAATTTTCGAGACGCTGGCGGACATTGAGGGCGCAGAATGGGCTACTCCGGATAACGAGCCGTTACGCCTGATCGTGCCGCCGACTCTGGCACATCACTTTGTCATCTCCAGGGTGGCCAGTTTTCTCAAGAAGAATGAAGGAAAGCAGCTTCAATTGGATATTCAGGCCACGGACGTGCTGGTCGCCGGCATTCTCGACCTCCGCTATGATCTTGGTTTGACGAGTGCGATGATCCAACGAACGGGTGTTCATCTCATGCCTTGGCGCCGCAGTCAGGTGGTCTGCGCCATGCCGAGCAACCATCCGCTATCGGAAAAACGAGTGGTGACGCCGCACGACCTTGAAGGCGTCGCGCTGATCGAGTTTCTGCGAAGGCTGGGGACGCGAGCGATCACCGAAAAGATCTTTGCGCGCGCTGGAATTCGGCCGAAACAAGTCGCAGAAACGGCAACGAACATGGCCGCACTGGAGCTCGTCCGCGAGGGTTTGGGCGTGACGCTGATCAATCCCTTCCCGTTGTTGTCGTCAGGGATGGAAGGTGTCGTCGTCAGGCCATTTGACGCCGCCATTTTTTATGACACGAGCTTTGTACTTCCATCAGGCAGGCCACCTTCTCAGCTTGCCCGCCAGTTCATGCAATTTGTCAAGTTGACGACGCCGCAGGACAAATACTCAGAGCCCGTCTAGCGCAGCATCTTAGCCGACCACGAGGTGTCGACGTCCATCGGAAAGTTCGGTCGTGGCAAATTCGCAAACGGCCAGCGGTCGTGAACTGGCGACGTAAGCCCGCCCGTGTCGACCTCAAATACCTGGTTTGGCCCAAACCAGTTGGAAAACCCGGCCCGAAAGTGGCCTCGGGATTTCACAACAACAGTCCGGGCAGACGCAATATCCAGCCCGAACATATGAAAGAACACGGGGTCGGCAGTCTGTGTGCGATCGGTGATCACCACCACGGTGATACCACCAATACGAAGCGCAGCGGATGGCCCTAGGGCCAATCTCCGACCAGCCGTCATGCCCAGTTCACCTACCACATCTCCATTATGGAGACCCAAGACCTCTGCATCCACCTCAAAAGGCACATCCCATTGCGCCCAGAAAGCGCTGGAATCGGAAGACCGGTTGAATCGTGCCCTGAATTTGCCGCCGACACCGATGCCATGGGCTTCGTTCGCAAGTTCCGGATCACAAAAGGAACCGAATAGGCATTCTTCGACTTTTGCCGCATGAAGAGCGGCTATCAGTTCCGTCGTCCTGCCACTGCCGCCGCCACCAGGATTGTCACCGGCATCGGAGAAAATCACAGGCGTGCGCGCTTGGTCAGCGGAAATTGAGATCGCTTCCGTCACGGATGTCAGTTTCCGAACGAAATCCTTCCTCAATGACCAGGCCATGTCTGCCAATTCTTCCGCCAGTGCATTGGCCGCCTTCTGGTCCTCACGCGCGGTGACAACGATGCTCAGACCGTTGTCGGGCGTGTCGGAGAAAAGAAAATTACCGAAGATCGATACGTTTAGAATCTCACCTCGACCTTCGGCTTGTCGTCGCTGACCATGGTCGATCAGCGCGCCATACGGGTGCTCGGCACTTAGCAGGGTCACGGATGCCGGAACAAGAGGCAGTTTAACATGCGCGGTTTGGGGCCGGACGCCCGACGCCAAAACCCGGCGCAACGAAAAGGCGGCTTCCTCGCCACGTTCTATTTGATCGACGTGAGGATTGGTCCGATAGCCGACGATCAGGTCACAGGCATCGACCATCCGTTGTGAGATATTTGCATGCAAATCGAGTGTCGCGATGACAGGTACGTCCGGTCCGACAACTCTCCGAATGCGTGACATCAACAAACCGTCGGGGTCGTGGTCGTGCTCGGCAACCATCGCGCCGTGATTGCAGATGTAGACTGCGTCGACAGGGCCAGCTGAGCGAAGCATGTCTTCCGAAGTCACCATGATCTCTTCGATCACGGTTTTTCGTACTGGACCTGCGGGATGGCTGGCTGCCAAGATACAGGGTACCGGCGTCCAGTCGCCCGTAGCATCCATCGCCCGGACAAAGGCCGCAAATTCTATTGCCAGCTTTGGTGTCGCGGATCTGGCTTCAGATATCAAAGCATCGCTTGTAAGCCATGTCAGAGACTTAAAGTCTGACAAATCAGCCGGGGGTGCAAAGCGATTTGACTCGAGAATTGCGCCAAGGAGGGCGATCTTTGGAGCCGTCATGCGAGAGGCCTTTGGAAATGCAACACAGTGCGAGGAAACATGAGTAAGTGATTTCAATCAAGATATCATGCGTCTTCTCTGTTCTAGGAAAACCACTGCCGCCTTGCGTCTTTCCTATAACGCGACGCGCAAACGATCAGTGCCACCCGTTATGCTGACAGAAGTTTCCGGAGAATTCGTAAAGATTGTTTGGGCCGATGACCCAGACGTTCACCTCATGCGCGGCGCACCGGATCGCCCACCCGCCCGGTTCAATCGCCGGGGGCAGGACGCTTTGTATCTGAGCCCTGATGTCGAAAGCGCAAAAGTCGCTATTGGTCAGGACGTTAGGAAGGATGATCGCCCGCGGGTTGTGCTGACCTTCGAGGTGGAACGATGTGCGTTATTCGATCTGCGCAGCCCCGAAGCCGCGGATATCTATGCACTCGCCAGTCAGCCCTGGCGCAAACTCTTAGCTGCGGGCGGAGAGCCGTCTTCATGGCTCGCTGCTGATCGGCTTAGAACAGATCGGCATATCGGGTTGATTGACCCTTCGCGAAGGCGTCCGGGTCTTTGGCACATAACTTTATTTCGATGGAGCGAGCCAGGCGCACCTGGCGTGTTTCGGCGTAGTGAAGTGAAGCCGGTTTCCGTCCTGCCGGATTATCGGTGACGTTTAAGGTGCGACCAACTATCATTTCGCAATTATGGTCATCGCGAAAATTGGCTGTGTGGAGGACATTGTCATGAGTTCTCTTCTGGCACGCCAATGACATTTTTTTGCATGTTGTTTGAGCGCTCGTGACAGTCTGCTTTCAGTGCCAAAATGTAGCTTCGCTTTGGGTAACGAAAGGCGGCTTTGGGCCGCCCGTTTCAAAAAGAATTTGTGTTCAAGATGCTGGCGGGCACATGACTTCGATCAAGGAAGGGCCGTCACGTGATAGCCCCGCGGAAAGGGCTTTTGCAAAGCTATCGGTGTCTTCAATTCGTATTCCGGGAACCCCATGCCCTTTAGCGAGCGCAACCCAATCAAGCGTTGGGTTTTCCACATCAAACATTGCCTCCGCATTCTTGCCAAAACTCTCAACACCGACATTTGCCAGCTCATCTCGAAGGATTTGATAGCCGCGGTTTGCAAAAACAATCACCGTAACGTCCAGGCTTTCGCGTGCCATCGTCCACAAAGATTGCAACGTATACATGGCTGATCCATCGCCTGTTAGAGCAATTACTTTTCTATCTGGACATGCAATTGCTGCGCCGGTTGCGCACGGTAGGCAAAGCCCTATCGCACCACCGGTTCCCCCAAGCAAGTCATGTGGTCGCGCGGTTGCAGTCGGAGGAATGACGTGAAACCCGGACGTCACGGATTCATTGCAAACGATAGCATTCTCGGGAATGAGGGCCGCTAACGCTTGGCCGACTTTCGCTAGGGTGAGATCTCCGGTTGGGATTGGAGGCAGGTCGAGAGCGTATGTGTTCAGCTGTGTCTTGCTCGAAACACCAACCGCATCTGCCAGTGTTTGAAGAGTCCAGGCAATATCATCCGTCGGAGCACACAGGCTTGAAACCGTGCAACCGGCGGGCTCGGGTGTGCTCGGTTTGCCCGGGTATGCAAAGAAGGCAACGGGTTGGTCGGCGCCGATCAAAGTGATTGACGATGTCTGTTCTAGCTGAGCGATCTTGGGTGCAATTGGATACACAAGTTGATCCAATTTGGCAGCCCCGGCCCCCTTCGAAATTCGAGGGATTAGAGTATCCGCCAACAGGCGGCATCCGGTTTTGACGGAAATTTTTCCAGCCAGTACACGAAGTGGACCAAAAAGCGCGGAACCACCTATCATCAAAGCCGCGTTTGCAGTCTTCAGACGCATGGCTGCGGCCTCGATGCCTTCCAAGGACGGGCGATGAAGTGGTTGGGCCAGAATGCTATTCGTCGCAGGGCCAGTCGCTGTATCCCAAGCAGTATCGGCGGGAAGAACAAGAGTGGCGATCTGGCCGTTTTGAGATCGGGCGGCCTGGATGGCTGCGGCCCCGTCCGATGCGACGCTTGTGGCCTGATCAGAAACTCGTGTCCAATGGCTTATGGCCTGACTTACGCCAATAATGTCGCCTCTGAGTGGGCTTTCATAGCGCAGGTGATGTGTTGCGTGATCTCCCACCACATTCACGATCCCGGACCCTGATTTTCGGGCGTTGTGTAGATTGGCAAATGCGTTGCCTAGCCCCGGTGCAAGATGCAGCAGAGTGCCGGCGACGTCCCGTTTCATGCGGTAATAGCCATCAGCGGCGCCCGTCGTTCCACCTTCGAACAGGCACAGAACACAGTTCATCTCGGGATGTCTATCAAGAGCCGCAACAAAGTGCATTTCAGACGTGCCTGGATTGGCGAAAACCGTATCCACACCATTGTGAAGAAAGGTTTTGACTAACGATTCTGCGCCATTCATTCGATCACCGCCAACTCTGATTTCAACGAACTTTATGGGAGAGACAATCTAAAAGTAACTGAAAAAGCTTTCGATGATGTGCAGGTCGTCAATCGTCATCGTTGCCCTCGCCCGTAAGACATGCCATGTTGAACAACGCGAAATCGCGGTGGTTTTCGGCCAGTTCAAGTCGAACTCGGGTCGCCCAGACATGCTTGGGTTTTGGCGGCCGCTTCTGACCGACGATACGTCCTTTGTTCCAGGTTGGGCGAAGCGCGCGAACGGCAGGTATGTTTGAGTTTCCATGACTGATCCTCCGATCCGCCATGCCCTCCCACAACGACAACCCGACATTGACGAGAAACAATATTACAGGATGCTGCGTCGCCTCAGAGGCCTGCTGGGAGCTCGACGTAGCCATCCATCGTTGCTTGAGCAGGACAATAAATTGCGCATTTGACAACAAGTATTTGCGGCCCACATGCTGAAACGTGAAAATCGAGGTGTAACGACCAAAGGTAATTTCATGTTTAGATCATCAACCCGAAGTGAAGCAGAAAGTTTGTTAAGCGGACTTGCTCTTGGATTTTCTGCGGACCCGTTCATGCGTTGGCTGTATCCTGAACCTGCCGATTTCCTTACCCACTTCCCGCGAGTAATGGATTTCTTTGGCGGGCGTGCATTTGAACAGGGTAGCGCGTTTCGGAACGATGATTTCACTGCTGGCGCACTTTGGCTTCCGCCAAGCATTCACCCTGACGAAGAACGGCTTGTCGCCTGTTTTGAGCAGACGGTCTCACCAGAAAAGCATGATGCGTTGTTCGAAACCTTCGGGCAGATGGACAATTATCATCCCGATGAGGATTGCTGGCATTTAGCATTTATTGCGGTCGATCCAATTCGCCAAGGAAAAGGATTGGGGTCCGCGTTGCTTGAATGCTGCCTCAAACGTTGTGATGAAGATGGAAGACCTGCTTACTTAGAGTCGACAAACCCTACAAATCTATCGCTGTATAAGCGCTATGGTTTCCAAGAGATGGGTCTAATCAAAGCCGACCAAGCCCCACCCCTGTTTCCGATGTTTCGAGCCGCCCAATAGCGGTAGATCAAACGGCTGCATTGTCTGCAATCTGTGAGTTCGGCAGTTTCAGGATATTTATGTCCGTAGCGAATGGCCGGTCTGGTGAAGCCGCACTGCGGCACCAGTGACTGCGATGAATGTCTCTTATGGGCCGTTCCTATCGGCTGACTTGGAGGGAGGCAGGCCTAATCGTCACGGTGCCAAACCGACCTTTGGTAAGCTGTTAGACTTTCTCGTATTGAAGCTCTGTCCCCAGGAAGCCGTTGTTGCCGCATGCATCCAGGATATGGCGCCGTACCGCCGCAACCTGGGGAGCAGCCAAACGTTCAGGACGGCAAAGCAAAGTCAGTGCCACTGGATCGGCAGACCAGTCAGGGATCAGGCGCACGAGATTGCCAGCTTGAATATGCACCTCTGTCAGTAAGGACGGGAGCAGTGCTGCTCCTTGCCCGGCAAGGACAGCTGCAAATGCAAGCTCCATCGAATTGACGCGCAGGCCGATCGTCGGCTCGATGATCTCCTGTTGCCCTTCCTTATTTCGAAACGCCCATTTGCCGGATTCTTGGGTGCGCAATACACAGGGCAACCTGGCCAAATCAGCAGGCCGAGAGAGACGGGGCATCCATTCTGCAAAGGCCGGGCTGGCAAGAGGCGCGCGCTGCGCGGACGGCAGGGCAGCCGAAATAAACCGCCTTTTATCTGCAGGGCCGGTTCTGAAGGACAGATCTATGTCCTCTGCCGCAAAATCCGATTTTGAATCATCGGCATGCAATTCAAGTTCGATAGCCGGGTAGCGGGACCGAAGGCCTGCCAGAAGCGGGACAAGCACGGTGCAAAGAAGACTGTTGGGTCCTGAGACTGACACCCGTCCTGCAATCTTCCCGCTTCGGACGAAGCCAAGCTGCGCCTCGGCCTCAAGCGCTACATCCACCGGGCCTGCGCAAATCTCGAAAATTCTGCGCCCAGCCGCGGTCGGGGCCACCGCCCGCCCAGACCGGTCCAGCAGGACCAGCCCCAATTCGGCTTCAAACAGCGCCAGCTTTTGGCTGATCGCCGACTTCGTGGTGTTCAGCTCCGCAGCTGCCGCGCTCATCGACCCGGCGCGCACAGTGGCCACCAGGGCCTTGGCGCAGGAATAGAATCTATCGTTCATAAATCCGAACAGTAGTTAACAAACAGATCATTTTCCAGAACGAATGAGATCCCTAAATTCTATCTCAGCGAACAGGCCAGGAGATGAGAAATGCAGACGGAGATGGTCTATCACCCCGCCGCGACCCGTGAGTTCAAGGACTTCGGCTTCATGCAGGCGCATCTGTCGTTCAAGCCGCACCTTGCAGAAGGGCGCCCAAGGCTTTGGCCTGCATCCGCACCGGGATGTCGAAGTCGTCACCTTCATGGTGAGCGGAGAGGTTTCGCATATCGATCCGGTGGTGCCCGTTCACAACGGTACTGTGAAGTCGAAAGGTCTTCAGGTGATCACCGCCGGTACAGGCATCCTGCACAACGAGGTGAACAACTCGCGGACGAAGCCAATGCGTGCGCTGCAAATCTGGTTCGAGCCGCGGGCCAGAGGCCTGGCGCCGACTTATTCCAGCAAGGAGCTGGAAACCTCGGACCACAGCAACCGGTTCCAGCTGGTGCTGTCGCCAGACGGCGCCGAGGACTCACTTGTCGTGCAGCAGGAGGTGCGCCTTAGTTACGGCAACTTCGACCGCCGCAGCGTGCTGAACTTCAGCCCGTCCAGCCCTGACCGCAGCCTCTAAATCTTTATGATCGAAGGCGAGGCAACTGCTGCCGGCCGCGCCCTCAGGAAAGGGGATGGGCTGGGACTGCTCCGTGCCGGGGACGTGGCGGTTGAGGCTGCAGCCGGCGCTGAGCTCCTGATCTTCGAACTGCCCGCATCCGAAATCTCTTAACCAGGAAAGGACATCAACATGACCTCCAAAAAAGTGACCCCCGAAAACGCAGCCATTGTTCTGATCGACCATCAGGTTGGCACCATGAACTGGGCAAAGTCCGTTGACCGCGATCTGATCGAAGCCAACACACGGGCCCTGGCGCGGACGGCGGCGGCGCTTGGCATGCCGCTGGTGCTGACTTCCAGTATGGAAGACAACATGCAGGGGCCGCTGATGCCCGCGCTGGAAGAGATTGCCCCGGATGCCTTCGCCGCGCGGATCAAGCGCCTTGGCGTGGTGAACTGCTGGGATGACAGCGCCTTTGCCGCTGCCTGCCGCAACACCGGGCGCAGGCATTTCATCATGGCAGGCATAACCACTGACGTGTGTCTTGCCCCGCCTGCGATCAGTGCCGCCGAAGAGGGCTTTGCCGTGACCGCAGTGGTTGATGCTTCCGGGTCTCCCACTGCGCTGACGGATGAGATGGCGTTCCGCAAAATGGAGCGAGGCGGTGTCGAGCTCACCACAACCAGCGCGCTGCTTGCGGAACTTTCGGTCAATTGGGCCAGCGAGGCCGGACAGAAAATCATGCAGATCCTCGGCGAGGAAATCCTGAGCCGCGGATAGGCTCTCTGCCTCATTGAAAGTAATGCGAGAGCGGCCGCCTCATTCATGGGGCGGCCATTGAACTTCGCAGGTGTTGCCAACTTCGAGAAAAAGCTCCCGATCAGGCAAAAAAAGGAGCTTGAAAACGGCTGCAATGGGCCGGCTGCGCAGGGGGTGCCAGGCGGGTCGAAGGGTTGCTCGCAGTGACACCGAATGGCCCATTCGAGCCCATTGAAGCTCATTAATGCCTGACTGCAGCAATAAAATTTCTGGCCAAATCAGAGAACGCCAGCAGCACAAAGACGATAAGCTTCAATGATCTCGGATGACAGAAGATCAGCATCCTCTTCCCTCATATCGTATCCGATTACAGAGGCTCGAATGATCTTCCGACCCGCCCATTCGCCGTGGGTAGGGTATACCTTTCCATTGTCTTGAACGCGCTGCAGGACCCGCATGGTCAGATCGTTGCCATCCGGCCCCTCGCCGCAGCAGATTGCGACCTGATTGCTGTGGATCTGGTTCAGAACTGTCAGGCCGGGCTCGTTCGAAACCGTTCGGGCAACTCGCTCCGCCAGGTGGCAATGGCGTGCTACCAGTTCGCAAACTCCCGTCCGGCCAAGGTGCCGAAGTATCGCATAGCTCGGGACACCTCTTGCACGTCGGGAGAGTTCCGGCGTTGAATCACTTGGTTCCCAATGCTCTGTTGTTTCCGGGAGATAGGCGCCGCGGGCAGACATTGACGCAACGAGCGGCGCCCGGTCGCGCACGATAACCATGCCAGCATCGAATGGAGCATTAAGCCACTTGTGCAGGTCAATCGCCCAACTGTCCGCTTCAGCAACCCCCTCCAACCGGTTTGCCAGTTCGGGTACAGCAGCGAGCCAGAGCCCGAAAGCACCATCCACATGAACCCAGCCGTTCCGCTCGCGCACCATTGGGATGAGCTCGGCAAACGGGTCGAAGGCGCCGGTGTTTATTTGACCTGCCTGCAGGATGACAAGCGGCGGGCTGCTGCAGCTGTCCAGGGCAGCCCGGAACGCATCCGGCTTTATCCTCCCTTCGCCGTCCGCCGTGACGATGTTTGTCCGGCCCGCGCCAAAGCCAGCATAACGCAGGGCAGCGAATGGGGCGGAATGCGCATCCTGCCCGATCAAAACGGGAATCTCGGGTGCCGAAAACAGCCCGTCAGCTTCAACATTCCACCCCTGGGCAGCCAGCAGCGCATTGCGTGCGGCCATGACGCCAACCATGTTTGCCACTGTGCCGCCGGTCACAAGACCGGCTCCGCTTTCGGGCGGCAGTGACAGCAACTCTATTACCCAGTTGCAAACAGCGCGCTCCATTCCGGTTATTGCAGGCGTTTCAAAAGATGAGCCCGCGTTCTGCCCCCAGGCTGATACCAGAATGTCGGCGGCTACACCGACGGGATGCGACGCGCCGAGGACATAGCCGAAGAAAGTCGGCCCCGCCATTTTGTGCAGACCGCCTTCAGAAAGTTGCACGATGTCCCCGATTACCTCACTTTCCGGCACCCCCGTTTCAGGAAGAGGGCCCAAAAAGCGGCTGGCAGCTTCACCAAGTCCCAAGACAGGCCGGGCCGGCCCATTTGGCAGTTCCTCGCGGTAGGTTTTGGCTGCCTTGAAGGCCGCCTCTAAAGCTTGCGCCTGCCCTTCACTCAAACCTCGCCGCACTCGTCCCATCTCAAATACCCGCTACCAGAATACTATCCGTGGGAAGGTTGCATGGATTGCACCGGAATGCCTTTGTTTACATGTGGCCAAAGAGCGTTTCGTACCGGCCGAGGCATTGGTTGGATAGAAATGCTGCATCTGGTTGCTAATGGCCGCTTTGGCGACCGCTGCATGCGGCGGCGGGTTGTGACGAATGTCGGCTAGGCGTGTCTGGATTGCCGCTTGGCTTTGCAATGGAAATTGAGGGCGAAGTATTGATCGCGCCTTGAACTCGATAGGTCCACTTTGTCCGCGATCCGAGAGTTCGAACCAAGTCAAATTTTGCGGCTGCAGCGAATGGCGGCAATGCGGGCTGCCGATGCGGCATCCGAGCGGTGCCCTGGATGTCGGCTCTGGGCCGTTCTCCAAGTTTCCTTTCGACGTTGAGTTACTTGAGGCCGGTACCGCTTTGGAGGTTGGAGGGCATCCTTTGTGCGTATTTCGGAAGCCGCTTCCCGGTCAGGGCCCAAAATCGATACAATCCGCTATTACGAGGCGGCGGTGGTAGTTCCAAACGTGGCCCATGGTACGGACGGGCAACGTAGTTTTTACGACCCGGTCGGGCTTTGCGGTGCTGGCGCTTTGCCGGTTTCGGGGTGCAGTGAACCATGCGGGGCAGGCCCTAGCCGGAATCTCGGCCCTTGCCTCCACCCTGGTTTGCCGACGCCCCGAGGGGGCAACCTGATACCGGAGGCATGAATTCTCTTCACATTCCTGTGCCAGCCCTTTGCAGACAGGTGTCCAGCCGTCAGGATTGCGCATCCCCCGACCGGAGATTCCAATGCGCCGTCCTGTCCTGTTCGCCTTTCTCTTCGTCGCCGGTACAGCGCTCGCCAGCCCCGACCGCTGGGAACTTGAGTGGCCGCAGACCAATTTCAGCCGCAGTGCGGTCACGGATTGGTCCGAGATTCAGTCCGGCGGTCCGCCCAAGGACGGAATCCCTGCGATCAGCGATCCCAATTTCCTGCGCGTTTCTGACGAAACGAGACTGGGTAAACGCGAGCCAGTAATCACGCTTGAGATCGACGGGGCCGAGCCTCGAGCCTATCCGATACGCTATCTGGTATGGCACGAGATCGTGAATGACAGCGTCGGCGGTATCCCGGTGGCCGTCACCTTTTGCCCATTGTGCAATTCCGGCATGAGCTTCGATCGGCGCACCGCTGCGGGCACGCTCACATTCGGCGTCTCAGGTAAGCTGCGCCATTCCGACATGTTGATGTATGACCGCGAAACTGAAAGCTGGTGGCAGCAGGCCATCGGCCGGGCCATCGTCGGCGATCTGACAGGCACCGAATTGAAGACCCTGCCCACTTGGATGGAAAGCTGGGAGGAGTTCAGCAGCCGTAACCCGGATGGGCTGGTGATGAACGAACCGGCCTATATTCGCGACTATGGGCGCAACCCTTATCGCGGCTATGACACCCTGTCGCGGCCCTTTCTCTATTCCGGTGAAAACCCGCCCCATGGCATCAACCCACTGGCGCGCGTGATCCGCGTCGGCGACAAAGCCTGGACTCTGGAGAGGCTGAGAGCAGAGGGCGAGATCTCTGAGGCCGGGATAACGCTCTCCTGGCGCGCGGGGCAGGCCTCGGCCCTCGACACCGGGCGCATCGCCAAGGGGCGCGATGTAGGCTCAGTCCGGGTGCGTAACGCATCGGGACAGGATATCGCCCATGATGTCATGTTCGCCTTTGCATTCCACGCCTTCTGGCCGGAAGGCAGATGGATGCTGGCCGACGGGGGTGAACGTACGCTCTCGAAATGACCGCTTGACGGACGCGGGCCAGACAGCCATCAGCCGCGTGCAATCAAGTTAGCAATGCCCCTGCCGTTCCGACGAAGAGAACGCACCATGCAACGTTTCAAGCGTATGCGAAGTTTGCTGAAATTCGCCTCCGTCCACTCCTCCGTCTAAAACCATTTCAACCAGGAAAGATCGCTCACCAGCCGAGACACCCTCAAGCTGACACGGTCCGCCGCTCTTGCCGAGTTGCGCAAACTTGGTGCTGTATATTGGTGCTGTATAAAGGACAGTTCTTTTGGCCTAACGGAGACAGGTTCGAATTTGTCTGACAGCACCTTTGTCTGACAGCACCGGTCAAGCACCCGCGGCCAGTGATACTAGCGATTCGGGTTCCATGCCGTTGACGCCGGCGTCGGAGACTAAGTTGCTTGCAAGCAAGTTTTTGAAAACGCTTCCGTTCCACTGCTTTCCCTAGCGTAAACTTATCTCCTTGCATTGCTGTGTCGCAGAAAGGATAAAATCTCAATTGGAGATAATGCGGGGTGGGCCCGCAAGACACTAGGACTTAAGACAATGGAAAAAATCCAGAACTTCACAGCGATTTGGAAAGATGCGATGGGCGAATTTCCCCTCAAAGCCGCAGTCTTCGAAAATGCGTTCAGAACTTCCACATCGCTGAGCGAAAAACTGTCGCGCATTTCATTAGAAGCGGCTGAAAAATCAACGGATATTTCCAGCGTGTGGACCAAAGATACCATTGTCAAGCTGACCGAAGTGTCAAAAGCCAAGGCGGAGCCAACTGAGTACGCAAAAGCTGCCACAGATTTTTTGTCGGGCGCTACCGAAGACGCCACTGAAATGATGTTTGCTTTTGCCGAGATCGCCAAGAAAGCCCAGATAGACACTGTCGAGTTGCTGATGACCGCCGGCAGAGACATCACCAAAGAATCCGCCGCTGCAAAGAAAGCCTTAGCAGCCTAATTCGGAACAAGAGAACAGAATTGCGCCGTTTCTTATTAATTGGTGCAATAGAGAAGGGCAGATTGAAGAATCTGCCCTTTATGCGCGTGTGTAAGAGGATCGAAACGTTATGTATGATATGCTCCGGTGCGCACCTATGTAACGTAGCCCTATGTAAAGGCGGCGTGAATATCGCTTATTTACAAGCCTCCGATGGGGGAAACCATTGATCGCCGTCGAAAAAGATATCCGTATCCTGTCATCCTTTTGGGAATTTTTTGGTCAAGAAGCGGTTGCTCGTTCCACAGGGATAAATGATTGGTTAACCCGTAGACTATTAGTTTATGACAACCCAAACTTTGGCGGTGCAGCGAATGTCGGCAATGCGGGCTGCGCTGCAGCGTTCCGAAGGTACAACGCAGGTCTGGTTTGGGCCGTCCTTGCCTGTCCGTCATCGAATGATTTGGAACACGAGCGTTTGATTGGCTTAGGAGGATCAGGCTCGCCGCAGTTTCAATCTACGCCGCGTTCTGATGATGCAGCAAGCGGCGTTTCT